>JBOIAB010000022.1:0-50521 GCA_050738635.1 Steroidobacteraceae bacterium | reverse complement strand
ACAACGCACCCTGGATCGGCGAGAACACGAACTGCATCAGCATGAAGAGCGTGCCGAAGCCGCTGGACCACACCGCCGCCTTGGCGATGCTGCCGCCGATCAGGTCCACGATCAGATGGGGCAGCACCGGAATGATGATGCCGAAGGCCAGCATGTCGGTCGCCACCGTGACGAAGACGAATAGGACCGCTGCACGGCGGCGCGGGTGCGCGAGGGGTTCGGGCGCGGTCATCGAAGGTGGTGAATCGCAGGGGGAAACGACGACTTTAGCACCTCCCTACGCGAGGCGTGCCCGTGAGTCGGGGTGGCAGCGACGGAGATGCCTATGACCCTGCAAATCAACGATTTAGGGTGGGCCTTCACGGCTGACGGCCCAAGCACTAGGCTGTGCCTGCAGCAAACGTCTCGATTGGGTGACCCATGGAGCTTCCTCGGCTCGATCATCTCGAACAGGCGGCGCGCCTGGTGCACGCCGTCATGGCGCCTACCCCGCAGATCTGCTGGCCGCAGCTATGCCAGCTCCTGGGCGCCGAAGTGTGGCTGAAACACGAGAATCACACGCAGTTGGGGGCCTTCAAAATGCGCGGTGGGATCGTCTATTTCGACGACCTGTGCCGCAGGCAGCCGGCTTTGCGCGGTGTGGTGGCCGCGACCCGCGGTAATCACGGCCAAAGCATCGCGCATGCCGCCCGGCGCCACGGCCTGAAGGCGCTGATCGTGGTGCCCCATGGGAACAGCGTGGAGAAGAACGCTGCCATGCGAGCGTTAGGCGCGGAGATCGTCGAGCACGGCTCTGATTTTATGGATGCGTTCGAGCACGCGCAGAAGCTTGCCGCCGCGAAGGCGCTGCATATGGTGCCGTCATTCGATGAGCTGCTGGTTCGCGGCGTCGCCAGCTACTCACTGGAACTGTTTCGTGCCGTTGCGGACATTCACACGTTATATGTTCCCGTCGGCTGGGGATCGGGCATTTGCGGTGCCCTGGCCGTCCGCGATGCGCTGCAATTGAAGACAGAGATCGTGGGCGTGGTGGCAGAGGCGGCACCCACCTTTGCCAGATCCTTCCAGGGAGGCCGCGCTGTCCCGCACCCGATCTCGGGCACGATTGCCGACGGCGTAGCCCTTCGCGCCCCGGACCAGCGCGCCCTCGAGCTCATCTTGCGTGGCGTTGCCCGCATCCTGACGGTGACAGAGCTCGAAATTCGGTCGGCCATGAGGACGCTGTTCACAGCCACACACAATGTCGCCGAAGGCGCGGGCGCGGTGGCACTTGCGGCCGCGATTCAGGAAAAAGGAAAGTTGCCGGGCTGCCGAATCGCCGTGGTGCAATCCGGAGGCAACGTTGACCGCGACGTTTTCGGCAAAGTGCTCCTTGAAAACGACTCGTAGCGGGGGTCTGCGCTGCGGTCGCGCAACTTTTCGCCTGCCAGCGTGTTCTTGGGCCACTCGGCTCCAATAACAATACGAGACGCTCTTATGAATGCCACCCGGCAACCGGCCTATCGCACATCGGCATGGCTCTATTTCGCCATAGCTTTTGTCGTCGCATGGACGATGTGGCTCTTCCCCGCTCTGGCGAGCCACGGGGTCATCAAGGTTTCGCACCCCGCCCAGCTCGCATGTCTCTTTATCGGGTCGTTCGGGCCGTTCATTGGGGCCTTGATCGCGACGTTCTGTGATGGTGGCGGCGCGGCAGTACGCGAGTTCTTCGGCCGCTGCCTGCGCTGGCGCATCGGCCCGATCTATCTGTTCGTGGCCATCTTTTTGGCGCCCGTATTGGCAGGCGTTGCCACCTGGCTGCTGGCCCACCACGGCGGGCGGCCCTATGCCATCCAGGTGACGCTGGCACAGCTCCCGCAGCTCTACCTGCTGCTGTTCTTCGCCGGCGGCTCAGTCAATGAAGAGTTTGGCTGGGCTTACGCCATCGATCGCCTGCGGCAAGGGCGTCGCCTCCTTGGGCCAACAGTCCTGCTGGGTGTCATCTGGGGGTGCTGGCACATTCCACTCTTCTTCGTGACGGGGCTTACCCAGTCGTTCATACCGTTCTGGTCCTTCGTCATGTTCACGGTGGCACTGCGCCTGCTGATCGTCTGGTCCTATGAAAGCAACAATCGCAGTATCCTGGTCGCATTGCTTTTTCACACTGCCAGCAATCTCAGCTTCAATCTCTACACGATGCTGGACCGCTCGCCGCGGCGCGATGAGCGGGGATTCATCTGGTGGACCCTGTTGATGGGGTTGGTCGCCATCATCGTGGCGCTAACTGCGCGCTGCTACCGGACGGGCGCCGACACCGCGCAGATGTCTACCTTGCCGGGGGGCGTGCGATAGAACGCGTCATGCCTGTTGCGGGTGGCTTCGAGCAGTCTCTGGAACGAGCGGCTACCGGTACGGAGTATCTCGATGTTGGGACGCTGCGCCGGCGGCAGGTCGGCGGCGACCCGGATATCCAGGATGGGCGTGCGCTCCCGCGGATGGGCGTAAAAACCCATCGGAGCGGGCCCACGGGGCAGTGCCGAGAGCTGCTCCATCCCCTCGACGACCCGCCCCACCACGGTCAGATTCCTGTCGAGCCGTCGCGGCGCCTGGCCGATCGCGACATAGAGCTCACTGCCGTTGCCGGAGTCCTGTGGATTATTGCGGCCGATGGCGAGCGTCCCATAGCAGTGGACCAGCCAGGTTTCATTCGCGGCCGTATCTCGTGCCGCCGGAAAGTCATCCGTGAAGCCCACTTCGGGGGCATAAAAGTCGCCATCCGGAAGCTTCACCCAAGGGAGCGAGCGCGCAATCGACCGGGTGAACTCCGGGGGCAGAGTGGCCTTTGCCCTGCCGAGCGAGCGGACCTTGCGCGGATCGCTGCCGTCAATCGCCGCAGGATCATCCCACTGGACGACGAAATCGTCCTGCACCCGGACGATCGCCACACCGTCGAAATAATGTTGCCTGACCAGAGTCCTGATATTGGCAACATGTAGTGGGGCGTAGCGGGGATCGAGCTCCATGACGATGCGTCCCGAGGGAATGCGCATGACCAGCAGGTCTTCGGGATCCGGCCGGCGCCACTCGGAGGGGCTGGACTCGGAAAGGATCTGTGCGAAAGACGGTGTATCCCTGATCTTGGGCGGGCTGCTGCGCGGCGAATCGGCGAGTGCCGGCAGGCACAGAAGCGCGGCCAGGGGTGCCAGATTTCGTGCTCTAGCGCCCCAGCGCACGGCTTAGCGGCGGCGCACGGATCGGCGCCGCCCCTCGAGCACCGCGAGCAGTCCGAACAGCAACGTCAATGCGGCCGGCGCGGCTACCGATGAAATCTCCGGTGCAGCCGTGGGTCGGGCATGCGCCGTCTCAAAACCGTTGATGACGTCCATCTCACCATGGTTGTCGCCAACCGAGCTGAATGTAACGCTCGTTATGGGGCCCTTGGTGTCGGTCACGCCGAAGAACATCGTTGGGAAGAGAGACGATACGACGACCGGAGCGAGCGCGGACCCGTTTACCGAGATGTCGATGTCAGAAGGGCCGTCACCCGCGCCCAAATCGAACGCCAGCGCCGATATGTCATCGGGTGCGCCGAACGCTACCGTGACCGCAGCGTTTGCGTCACGTTGGGCCATCGCAAGCGGATCGTCGGAGAAATACTGGATGCCAGTACCGTATATGCCGTCATTGTAAATGACGCCCGAATCAGTATCCCCGTTGAACTGCCCCGGTCCGAAGTTCACGGGCATACCACCGAGGACTTCGGGAGGTGTCTGCGCACCCATTCCCTTCGTCAGTTGGGCGATTTGGTAGCCGGCAACGCTGCTCACAATGTTTTCGAGCTTATGCCCATCCTCTCTTTCCGGAGGTTGTCCTCTGGCTCTAGTAAAGCATACTTCAGCGTCGGTCGCATAATGCCATTGAGGTCGGACAATGCCATTGACGAATCTCGGAGAAGAACTGTGCGCAACGCTCTGATTGCCATTGCACTCGTCGTGTCGACGGCCATCCTGCTGCCCTTCGGCGCCCAGCCGGCGAAAGCACTGCAGCCCAATCCTCTGCAGGTCGGCATGAAACCCGTGCTCGGATGGAGCAGCTGGAGCAGTTTTCGCGGCAATGCGAGCGCGGCAAAGGACGAGGCGGTGGCGCGCGCCATGGTCTCGAGCGGTCTGGCGAAACTCGGCTACCGGTACATCAATCAGGACGATGGCTGGTACGAGTGCCCGGGCGGATTCAGAGCTCCTGGCGGCAGGCCGGCCAGCCGCGGCGCGCCGTCTGTGGATCAGTGGGGGCTCTGGATTCCCAACGGGCGGTTCCCGGCCCAGGGCTCGACGAACGGCATCAAGGCGCTCGCCGATTACGTGCACGGCCTGGGATTGAAGTTCGGCATCTATCTCACGCCAGGCATCTCCGCGCAGGCGGTGGCGAAGAACACTCCGGTCGAGGGAAACAAGAAAGGCCGACTGACGGGCATGCCGAGCGGCTACACCGCCGCTCAGATTGCCACCAGGGTCGCGGAGCAAAACTATGACTGCGGCGGTTCCGAAAGCAGCGCGGGGGGCATGGTCGGACTGAACTTCTCCTCACCCGGCGCGCAGCTCTATGTGAATTCATGGGCGGACACGCTGGCGTCATGGGGAGTCGATTTCATCAAGCTCGATGGGATCAGATATCCCACCGATGTCCCCGAGATCAAAGCATGGTCGCTCGCACTCCGCCAAACAGGGCGGCCGATCAATTTCGACGCCACCGAGGGCTATACGGTCAAGCTCGCGCCGACTCTCGAGCAGTACGCAACCCAGTGGGAAGAAGGCGAAGACATCGAGTGCTATAGCTGCGACAAAGGCGTCGAGCATGACGAGGCGTTTCCCCTGACCGATGCGTTTCCTCTTACGGTGTGGACCGACCCCACTGAAAAATCGTCCCTCGGCAACGGGCCATCGAAAGTGGTCTCGAGATTCGATTACGCCGCGCAATGGCAGCCCTACGCCCATCCCGGCGGCTTCAATGACCTCGACTCGGTCGAGGTCGGCAACGGAAGCCACGATGGCATCTCCCTCGACGCGCGCAAGACCGTGCTGAGCCTCTGGTCACTGGCTTCCTCGCCGCTGCTCCTCGGCAGCGACCCGCGATACCTGGTGCCCGAGGATCTCGCCCTGCTGACCAATCGCGCAGTGCTGGCAGTCGATCAGGACGGTATAGCCGCTCGACGGGTCCGCAGTGCGCCCACGGAACAGGTATTCGCCAAGCGCGAGCGTGCCGGAGAGGTGATCGTCGGCCTCTTCAACACCAGCATCACGAATTCGGAGGAGATTTCCATCGGCCCGACGGCGATCGGGCTCCCAGGCGGCTGCACGGCTTACGCCCTCGAGAACCTATGGACGCATCGGGTCAGCAGTGGCTCCGGTCGGATCACGGCCAGTGTCCCGCCGGAGGGCGTTGCACTCTTCAGGGTGACGCCCCGTTGCCGGTGAGCCCCGGACCCGGATCGTGAGCCGATTGTCGAAACCTGGCCCGGCCATTCGTCCATGGCGTGAAGACGGGGCGGCGCCGCCCCGGGTACCCAATGGGAGTCGCGAATATGATTACCGTTTTCGGCGAAGGCAGGGGATTCCGGGTCGTCTGGCTGCTGGAAGAGATGGGCATCCCCTACCGGCTGCGGCCGGTGGATCTGCTGGCGGGCGTCGAAAAAGATACCGAGTTTCTGGCCATCAACCCCGGCGGCTTCATCCCCGCAATCCAGGACGGTGAGGTGACCATGGTCGAATCGATTGCGATCATGGAATACCTGATGGCCCAGTACGGCCCGACGCCGCTTGCGCCAGAGCCGAACGATCCCACCTTTCCCGCATACCAGCAGTTCCTTCACCTGGGTGAGGCCGGTCTCGCGGCCTCCATTTACTTCGTCGTCGGCGCCCGCAATTTCGCCCCGGAAGGCCACCGGCAGGACTGGACTGCCACCCAGGCGCAGGAGGTCTTCGACACCCGCCTGAGGCTGGTGACGCGACAGCTCGCGCGCTCGCCCTATCTCGCCGGCGATGCATTTACGGCGGCCGACATTTCGGTCACTTACGCGCTGCAGCTGGCGCAAAGAGCGGGCGGCGTCACCCTCAAAGAGCCGGAGCGAGGCTATGTGGCCAGGACCAGCGCGCGCGCGGCTTACAAGCGAGCGATGGGCACTTGCAAGTCAACCAAGGCATGGGCTGCCAAGGCTGACGCGGCGGCCGGTCGCTGAGGCTCCCCTCGCCCGCCGCCATTCACGCAATCGATAGGCTATCCAGCTCGCGCCGTATGTGATTGGCTTCCGCGACGGAATTCGCCAGAGCGATGGCACGGTTCAGCGCCTCGCGAGCCTCATCGGGCCTGTTCAGCGCTTTGAGTAGCGCGCCACGCAGCCCATGCATATAGAAGTAAGCATCCAGCTCGTTTCGCAACGGGTCGATCATCTGTAGTGCGGCCTCAGCGCCCTGCAGCTTCCAAACGGCCACGGCTCGATTGAGTGTCACCACGGGTGATGGCCGCAGCGTCTCGAGCATCTGATACAGCGAGTCGATCTCACTCCACAACGTGTCTTCGGGCCCGTTCGCGCGGGCATGGAGCGCCGCAATGGCCGCCTGGAGTTGATAAGGACCTGGGCTTCGGTAGACGGAAGCCCTTTCCAGCAACAGCCGCCCTTCATCGATGAGCGTCCGATTCCAGCGACTGCGGTCCTGCTCGTCCAGCAACACAATCTCGCCATTCACATCGAAGCGCGCCGGCGCCCGCGACTGCTGCAGCAGCAGCAACCCCAGCAGTCCGAAGACCTCCGGCTCGGCCGGAAAGAGGCTCAACAGCAGTCGCCCCAGGCGAATCGCTTCGTCCGCCAGCACGCCGCGCGCCGCGGCCGTGTCCGGCGTGCTGCCGTAGCCCTCATTGAAGATGAGATAGATCATCGTCGCAACCGCCTCGAGCCGCGCGCGCCGCTCCGCAGCCCCGGGTGTGTCGAATTCGACGCCAACCTGCGCAATCGCCCGCTTGGCCCGCGTTATCCGCTGCTCCATCGCCACGGGAGACACGAGGAATGCTTTGGCGATCTGCTCGACCGTGAGCCCGGATACGACGCGCAGTGCGAGAGCAATCTGCTGAGTGGCGGGCAAGGTGGGATGCCCACATACGAACAGCAGCCGCAGGATGTCGTCCCCATAGTGACCCTCGTCGAGGCGCTCCGGTGTTAGGTCGCTGCGGATGTCCGCGAGCGCGTCGGCGTCAGGCAAGGGCTCGTTGGAACGGGTGCGGCGCTTGCTATCGAGGGCAACATTGCGCCCGACCATGATGAGCCACGCGGTGGGGTCCCGGGGCGGTCCTTTTTGGGGCCACGTCTGCAGCGCTCGCAGGCAGGCTTCCTGAAAAGCTTCTTCCGCCGTGTCCAAGTCACGGAAGTATCGCAGCAGGGCTGCAATGGCTTTGGGCCGAGCCCCTAAAATCGCTATATCGATGTGCGCCGGATCGTGCATCTGCTGTCGAGGACGATGGATTACACTCCGCGCCGACAGGATGCAAATATTTTTCCTTGCCCTTGTCGGTGCCAAGGTCCTCGGAGCGTCCTAGAGGACATACCAGGCAGGAGACCCGCAATGAAAGTGATGGTTTTCGTCAAAGCGACCGAAGACACTGAAAACGCCGTGCCACCCACGCCGGAAGCGATGGCGGCGATGGACAGGTACATGCAGGCTCTCATCGCCGCAGGCATCCTGAAGGACAACATACGTGGCGAGCTCAAGCCGACCCGTTTTGCCAAGCGCGTGCATTTTTTAGGTAAGAACCGCACGGTGATCGACGGTCCATTTACCGAGACGAAGGAAGTCGTCGCGGGTTTCTCGCTGTGGGAAGTGAAGTCCATCGAAGAAGCCATCGAATGGGTGAAGAAGAGCCCCAATCCCATGACAGCGGACTCCGACATTGAAATTCGTCCGCTTTTCTCGCTGGACGAGATCGACGGCTGGCGCAATCCGTAGCCTCGTCAACCCATCACCTTAGCGGATGAAACCATGCGCGAGCTGATCCTGAAGATGTCCATCTCGATCGACGGGTTCGTGGCCAGCGCGGACGGTGGCAACCAATGGGTAGTTGACACTCGCGACCCCAAGGCGGGCGAGTGGATGGTCAACGCCCTATGGGATGCCAGCCTGCACATCGTGGGCAGCCGCTCTTTTCGTGACTGGGCCAGATACTGGCCTACAGCCACCACCATGTTCGCACCGCCGATGAACCAGATTCCCAAGGCGGTCTTCTCGCGGCAAGGCACGTCGATCCTTGCGGGCATCGACCCAACGGCCGCGGCCGAAAGCTGGGCGAAGGCTTATGTCGCAGCGGGGGATCTGAAGGAGGAAATCGCGAAGCTCAAGAGCCAGGACGGCAAGCCTATCATCGCCCATGGCGGCGTCATCTTTGCGCGCAGTCTCGTGGCCGCGGGCGTGGTTGACCGGTATGTCCTGATGGTGCATCCGGTCGTGCTCGGCAAGGGTCTGCCGCTCTTCGTCGATCTGCCCGCGCCGCAGATCCTTCAGCTCGTGAGCACCACGACTTTCCCGCGGGGCGGTATCGTAAAGGTCTATCGACCGGCCGAAACGGTGTCCTTGTAGATGGTGCCGCTCTTCATCACGAATGAGACTTGCCGCAGTGTCGTGGCATCGGCCAGCGGCTTGCCATGCACCGCGATGATGTCAGCATCGTAACCGGGCGCGAGGCTGCCGGTCCGGCGGCCGAGGCGTAACGATCAGCGCTCACCGAGGTTGCATCATCGATGGCGTCCATGGCGGGTTGTCCCTTGTGAATCCCGCCATCAGCGTGACCCAGAGATTGTTCACCACACCAGGGTGACCTGCGTCGGAGTCTGGCCCGGCATCACCGTCGCAGTCCGTAGATCGTAGGTCACCGCCCCGGGTGCGCTCAGATCAGGACCGATGACCGCGATCTTGCCGCCCTTCACCAGAATGCGTGTGTCGTGCAGCTCCTGCCCTCGCCCGGTCAATAGCGTGCCGGCCTCGATGAGGGTCTCGGGCGCCGCCGCCGCAGCTTGCCCCTGTGGCATCGCCACCGGCGCATCATCCGGCGGCCATGCCGGCCCCTCCTGGCCGAATGGGGCTGACGCAGCCGCGCTCAGCAGGAGCAGCAACGCCAATGCAAACCGGCGGGTAGCAACATGGGCTACGCCTCAATGCAGTATCTCCTCGGCACGCTTGGCGTCGGCGTGCAAACGCGCGACACCTGCATGTTCCTGAGCGATGTACGTGTTCGCCGCGCTCAGCATCGCCGGCGTCGGCGGCAGGAACGACGTGCTCACTTGGCTCGCCAGCCAGGACAGCCAGGCGCGCAGCCTGCCTGCATAAACGAGCGAGCCCTCATCCGACTGGATCCTGAGGTCAATCAGATCGTCGATGTCGTGGTTCAGGCTGGCCAGCGCCTGGCGCGCCCGGCGGGCCGAGACCTTCTTGTCGGCAACGGCCCTTTGCAGCGCGCCACGGGCATCGATCGCCTGATTCAGAGCGGTATCCAGCCGGCCGATCGAGTCTCGAATCTGCATGAGCAGGTCGAAGCGCTGTTGTAATTCAGCCTGCGTCGTGGGCAGGTGCCTGTCGAGCCTGACCACGAACGGTTGCTTTTGTATGGCATTCCCATAGCTCAGCACCGCGTAATAGGTGCCCGGCACCACCTCCGGACCGACCGGGGCCTTCGGTCCCTGGCTGTGCTCGCCCTCGTAGATACCCTTGACGTCAACCGCATCCGGGTAATGCAGGTCCCAGAGGAAGCGGTTCATGCCCGGGTGCAGCTTCTCCTTTGGTTTGCCGGTCTTCTTGTTCACGACCGGCAGGGTGAAGCTGCGTATCTCCTTGCCGGAGCTATCGGTAAAGCTCAGTCTCACCGGCACTTTGCCGTCGTAATCCGCCGGCAGATGCAGGTACACCGTGGCCGCCGGCGCCAGACTCTTGCCTTCATTGCGGCTGCCGGACTCCTCCGAGTGGCGCCCGTGGGTCACGAGCCAGGCCTGTTGCGGTTTGAAGAGGTATGGAGCATCGCTCGCTACCTGCGCGGAGCTCAGTTGCTCCAGAAACTGCAGGTCGTCCAGCACCCAGAATGCGCGGCCAAAGGTTGCGATCACCACCGCATGCTGTTCCGGGTCGATCTCCACATCGCTCACCCGTACCGCCGGCAGGTTGCGCGCGAGAGACTGCCACTGCGCGCCGTCATCCAGGCTCATGTATACCGTGCTGCTGGTTGCCGCGATCAACAGGCTCGGGTCATCCGGATCCTCGCGCACACTCTCGATATATTGATTCCCGGGCAGCCCGGCGCTGATCTCGGTCCAATGCTTGCCGTAGTCGGTAGTCTTGTAGAGGTAGGGATGGAAATCATCCCAGTCGTAGCGACTCGCCGACACGTACACAGTACCAGGCGTCGTATGCGATGGCTCGAGGCAGGTGATCGTCGACCAGGTTGGCAGCTGCGGCGGCCGCACTTCGCTCCAACGGGCACCACTGTCGGTGGTCACATAGATCAGGCCATCATCGGACCCGGTCCAGATGGTAGCGTCATTCAGCGGTGAGAACGCGATCGAAGAAATCGTGTCGAACTCCTCCTCACCGGTCACGTCGGCGCTGATCGGACCGCCCGGCCGGCGCTGCTTGCTCTTGTCGTTGCGCGTGAGATCGGGGCTGACCACCTTCCAGTGAACGCCTTCGTCGCGGGTTTCGAACAGCACGTTCGCCCCGATCAAGAGCTCCTGCGGGTTGTGCGGCGCGAATACCTTCGGGTGGTGCATCCAGCCATAACGGTAATCGACCTGGTCGCCCGCCGAGCCGAACTTCCATTCGCCCGACGTGTTTACCTGGGTCGATATCTGCGCTCGCCGGTCTTGCTTCCATTCCTGGCTGTAATAGCCGCTGCCATAGGTCACCCAGGGCCTGCCGGGCGTCGGCACGACCCAGGTCATCTCTCCGCCGCTGACAGTCGTCCATTCGGCCGGCTCCGCATTCGACGCTTCCACCGAGCCGCGATCCTGCTGTGCACCGTAGATATGAAACGGAAACTGGTCATCGAGATTGGCGTGATAGAACTGTCCGGTCGGCTGGTTGTCGTCGGCACTCCAGGTTTTGCCGCCGTCGAGCGATACCGTCGCCCCGCCATCATTGCCTTCGACCAGAGTCCTGGGATCATTGGGGTTGATCCAGAACACATGATTATCACCGTGCGGCGGATGCAGCTTGGTCAGTTTCCTGCCCGCATCGTGCGACACGAACACGTCGGCATTCGGCAGATAAACCGTGTTCGGATCCTTCGGATCGACATAAACGGTGTTGTAATAGAATGCGCGCTGCGTGATGTCCAGGCTGTCGTTCGTCAGCTTCCAGCTCTTACCCCCATCGTCGGAGCGGAACAAGCCGCCAGGGTGACCGGGCTTGTAGTTAGCCTGCACCAAGGCATACACGACGTTGGAATCGGACGGCGCCACGGCCAGTCCGACCTTCCCGAAAATGCCGCTAGGCAGTCCGGGGTTGCGGCTGATGTTGCTCCAGTGCGTCCCGCCGTCCGTGGTCTTGTAGATGCCGCTGCCTGGCCCGCCGCTGGAGAACGTCCAGTGTCGACGGTAGGCCTGCCACATGGCGGCGTACAGCACCTGTGGGTTCTTCGGGTCCATCGCCATGGTGATGGCGCCGGTATCCGGATTGACGTATAGGATCTTCTGCCACGTCCTGCCGCCATCGGTGGTCTTGAATACGCCGCGCTCGGGGTTCGGCGCCCACACGTGGCCCATGGCCGCCGCGTACACCACGTTGGGGTCATTCGGGTCGACGATGATCCAGCTGATGACCTCGGTGCTTTCCAGCCCGATGCGGCTCCAGGTTTTGCCGGCGTCCGTGGATTTGTACATGCCATCGCCGGTCAGGAAGGTGTTGCGGATCGCGGGGTCACCCGTGCCGGCGTAGATGACCTTGCGGTCGGACGGGGCGATCGCGATCGCACCAATACTGCCGGTCTGAAAATACTTGTCCGAGATGTTCTTCCAATTGTGTCCGTAGTCCTTCGTTTCCCAAATGCCGCCACCCGCGGTCGCCATATAGAAGAGAGCGGGCTCGTCAGGAACGCCCGCCAGAGAGGTGACGCGGCCCCCCAGATACGGCCCCACGCTGCGCCACTGCAGGGCGCTCGTGAGCTGCGCGGCTGGGACGGCGGCTGCGGCCGCGGTCAGTAAGAGCAGCGATGGCGCAGCGGCGGACAATGTCTCGAGAACGCGGTTCGGGTTGAACATGCTATTGATTACTCCAGGCCAAAACCGCCTGTCGGGTAGGTCATGGGACCGGGCGGCGGCGGAAAAAGCAGCAGCAGTACATTGTCGGCCGTCAGCACGCAGCGGCTGTTGTGCGAGCGCCCGGGAACGATGATGAGCTTTTGCTTGCCCCCCATATAATGGTCTACGTACATCACAAACGCTTCACCGCGCGCGCGGCGCTGCGGACCTTGCGCCGCCGCGTTCGGCGAGGAATCGAAGCCGCTGATCGGCAGTGTATCCCCCTGACCTTCCACATAGCCCTGGTGTGGTGGGCCATGCCAGGCTCGATGGATCGCCCACCACGTAGCTGATCGCTACACCGGGCACCGTGCCGTCCACTTTACTTGGCCATCTCGTATCGGTTCACGTATCCGCCCCCGGCCGAGAATCCGCCATGGACCAGGATCAGCGCTCGCTTCAATTCCGGATTATAAGCCCCGATCCTGTCGGAGTGCGGCTGAGCGTCGCTGGCCGAACCTACGAACGAAGCTTCGTGATTTGATAAGGCGCGCGGGCAGGTGGCAGCCGCAAAGCAGCGGGCGCAGGGCGTTCAACCGTGGAGAAAGCAGCCGACCGACTGGATGCGGCACTTTACGGCGTGGAGAGCAGCCTCGTGCGAATGATCGATCCGGTGCATCCGATGTATATGCCCCCGAAGACGGTCAGTCTACGCCTGCAGGAGCTGCTGCCGGCCCTTCTAAGGATGACACCGCGAGGGTAAACTTTACCCGACCGGATTAGAACATGAGGGGGCTCCCGATGCTCATCGCTCTGGCTTCTGTCCTCGGGCTGCTGGCGGCGAGCTTCTTGACGCTTTACCGCCGCGCCTTCCGCGAACGCATCGTCATCACCGAATATACTCAGTTCCTGTTGCTGAGTCCGAAGAGCTACCAAGAGCACCGGCAGAAGTTCATCGACTACCTCGCCAATACGGGGCAAAGGACTGCCCTGGAACGAGCGAAAGATGCCCGACGGGTGATTGAAAGCATGGCGAGGAGCCTCTTCGACAAAATCCTGCCGGGAAACATTGCCGCGCGGAATGCGGTGGTCGCCGCTGCGGCGAAATCGCTGACTCCCTAGCGATCGCTCCGCACCCATGCCATGGCTGCGGCAACTACCACGTTGGGCGTGGTTCGGAACCGGAGTGCTGGCGCTCATCGCCGGTTTCGTCAATGCGGCCGGCTATCTCGGCTTTCGCCACGAATCCATCAGCAACATGACCGGCAATTCCAGCCTGCTGGGCATTGCGCTGGGCAACGCGGATGGCAGAGAAACGGCGCACTGGGCCCTCGCGCTCGGCGCGTTCGTGCTCGGCACCATGCTGAGTGGCATGATCGTGCAGCAGAGTACGCTGAAACTCGGGCGCCGCTATGGCGTGGCGCTGACGCTCGAATCTCTGCTGCTCTTCGCCGCCATACCATTCCTGGACGCGTCGAATTCGAATGGCCTCTACCTGGCATCGGTCGCCATGGGCCTGCAAAACGGCATGGTCAGCGCCTACAGCGGCGCAATAATTCGCACCACTCACGTGACAGGGATTTTCACCGACTTAGGCATAGGTCTCGGTCACTTGCTGCGTGGCTTGCCTGTAGACACGTTGCGGTTGCGCGTTTGCATCGTAGTGGCGACGACGTTCGTGTTGGGCGGTGCCGTGGGTACCCTGGCGTTTGAACACATGCGAGAGCGCGCTCTGCTGATACCTGCAGTACTTACCGGAGCGTGCGGCCTGGGCTATGGCCTGTACCGCTGGCTGGCCCTTAGGAGCGGCTCGATGCCGCGGTGAAAACCGCCAATTGAGCCGCGAAGGCGCGCTTGTAGGCGGGCCGCGCTTCGCCGCGGGCCACGTAAGCGGCGAGCAGCGGGAATTCGCTCAATATCCCCGATGGTTTCGTTCTGAGCAGCACCGCCACCATCATCAGGTCGCCGGCGCTGAAATTACCGTCGAGCCACTCCGCATCGCCAAGCCGGGCGGACAACTCGCGCAGCGGTTTGCGAATGCGATCCCTGACGATCGGCAGGCGTTCCGCGGTCCACGGCTTGTCGCCCTCCATGAACTTGGCGTTCGAAAGCTCCAGGATCGGAGGCTCGACCGTGTTGATGGCGGCGAACATCCAGGTGATCGCGCGCGCGCGGGCGTTCGCATCATCCGGCAGCAGGCCCGGATGGCGCTCCGCGAGATGAAGCACGATCGAGCCCGACTCGAACAATGCCAGATCGCCCTCTTCATAGGTCGGGATGCTCCCGAATGGATTCAGCGCGAGGTGCGCGGGCTCCTTCATCGCTTTGAACGAAAGCAGACGCACGTTGTAGGGCTGGCCCACCTCCTCCAGTGCCCAACGAATGCGCGAGTCGCGCGCCAGTCCCGCGCCACGATCGGGCGACGCCTCAAAAGCAGTAATGGTCGGGATCATGGGAATGCTCCGGGTGGATGATTGCGCGATGCCGCGGTTACTCCGCCAATAAAACGAACGGCTCGGCCGGAATTCGACAAATCTTCAAAAATCTTCGCCGTGACGGCCGGGTATGATAGTCCCCGGAGGGAAACTCAATGCGTTTCGCCTGCCGCTTCCCGATCGTGCTCCTTGCCCTGGCCGTACCGCTGGCCCGCGCCGCGCCGCCGCCTTCGCTACGCTACTCACTCTCTCCGCGAGCTTGGGGCGGAAGCGATTTCCTCGAATGTATTGGTCCCTCGCTCGGGCCTCGTGAGCCATTGATAGTGCTCGACGAGTCGCAGCCTTCCATCGGCCAAGCGATCAAACACGCCGTCCGAGACCCCGGCGTCCAGTCGCCCACTGCGATCGGCTTGAACATAGCGAAAACGAAGGGACCAACCCGCAAGGTGTCCGATCAGGTGTCCATCCACGATCTCGCCCCCGACGTAGCGCGCCGACACTACATCACCCCGTTGTTCGAATGTGAGGATCGTGGATGCGTTCACCACGCTATGAGCGTCCGCGCCGGAAACCGCCATCCGAACTCCATTCAGATCGGGACGCTGGCTTGCGGAGTCCCACGACGATCGCCTCATCTGCTATAGACTCCGGCTCATTGTATGAGCGCACGTCTCAAGATGCCTCAGCGGGTCCATCATACCTCTCACTGGCTCGCGAAGTCCCTGCCGGCGTTGCTCGTGGCACAGCTCGCCGCTTGCTCGTCGCTCACCCAGTCCCTGGGACTGCGCATGAGGCTCGACCAGATACCGGTAACCGCGGTGTCGGCTTCCCTGGTCGACAAGCATGGAGCTTCAGGTGTCGCGCTCGGACCCGGAGAGTCCGCCCGCCTGGTGGTGATCGCTGCAGCGAGCGACGACGATCACCACCACCATCGTCACTGTCAGTAAGCGCGGCGCTGTATCTCTCTCGCCCGACCCGCGCCTCAGCGACGGGAAAGTCGCGCATCTTTACATCGTGCCGGTCGCACACGGGAACATCGCCGCGGATCTCGATATCCCCGTGCGCTACGACATGGCGTTCGCCGCCAAGTTCTCGGGGACCGACGGCTCTGATGGAATGGATGGAAGCGTCGGAACGGACGGCATGGCGGGCACCGATGGCACACCAGCCACGACCGACTCTGTCAGCGGCGCAACCACCCTGTAGGGTCCTGGAGGCAACGGCACGGACGGCAGCAACGGGGGTGATGGCGGCAATGGCTGGGATGGCAGCCCTGGACTCGCAGTTCACGTCCGGGTCCGGATGCAGTCGGGGACAAAGCCCTTGCTGCAGGTCGCCGCAGCCGGCGGCGGGCGTCCCGGGCCAGCTCCGACAATCACCGTGGCGCCCGTCGCACCTCTCTGGTGATGCGACTACCCAGGACGTTCAGGGCTTGGTCAAATCGCGCACGGGCAGCGGTACGGCGCAGACGTCAACCCTCCCGGGAGGCGTGACGTAGAAGGCGTCACGCCGATTTCGCGTGGCCTCCAGCAGCGTTTGGAACGTCCGACTGTCGGTCCGGAGGATCTCAATGTTGGGTCGTTGCGCCGGCGGCAGGTCGGCCGCCACGCGGATATCCAGGATGGGCGTGCGCTCCTTCGGGTGGGCGTAAAAGCCCAGCGGACCGTGCCCCCGGGGGAGAGCGGAAAGCTCGTCCATGCCCGCGACGACGCGCCCCACCACGGTCAGGTTCCGATCGAGCCGCCGGGGCGGCTGGCCGATGGCAACGTAGAGCGCGCTGCCGTTGCCAGAGTTCGCTGGAATGTCCCGGGCGACGGCCAGCGTCCCATAGCAGTGCACCAGCCAGGTGTCTTTGCCGGCAGGATCGCGCGCAGCGGGGAAATCCGCCGAGAATCCCACCTCAGGGGCGTAGACATCGCCATCGGGAAGCCTCACCCACGGAAGCGAGCCGGCAATGGGCCGGGTGAACTCGGGAGGCAGGGTGGCCTTTGCCTTTCCGAGGGAGCGGATCTTGTTCTTGTCGCCGCCGTCATCGCCTGCAGGATCATCCCACTGGGCGACGAAGTCATCCTGCACCCGCACGATCGCGAGGCCATCGAAGTAGCCTTCTCTGACCAGGGTCCTGATATTGGCCGTATGTAATGGCGCGTAGATTGGATCGAGTTCCATGACGACAGGCCCCGCGGGGAGGCGCATCACCAGCAGGCTTTCGGGATCCGGCCGGCGCCATTCGGCAGGCTTGGACTCTGCGAGTATCTGTGCCAGGGAGGGTGTGTCCCTGCCCTTGGGCGGGTGGCCCGTGGGAGACCTTGCGAGCGCCGGCAGGCAGGACAATATAGCCAGCAGCGCAACGATTTTGGTTGTCGGATTCATGGACAGGGATTCTGCCAGATCCGACAGCGCACCTCAGGCGCTATCCTGTGTGCGGCCTCAGAGCGACCAGTGGAATTCGGCCGAGAGCGCCCGCGCCGCGCCGTTCTGGCCGGATTGCTGCTGGTAATCGAGCTGTACGCTCGAACGGGGGTTGAAGCTCCAGAGCAAGGTCTCCTCCACCACGGTGTCGTAGCGCGACGGCCCGATACCGGCAAGCGGCAGCCATGGACGGCGCGCGTAGGCTGTCGCCAATCTCAACGAGATCGAAGGCAGGCCTTGGAGATCGCGCTGGTGAGATATTCCACCATGGCTTCGCGCCGCGCCGCCCGGTCGATGAGGTCATTGCGCACTTCGATATACGCACAGGGGAGCCCGATCTCGAGCCCGTGCCGCTGCAGCGTAAACCAGTCGCTGCCGCGAAAGTCATAGGGCTCGTTGTCCCGAACCACATAGGTGCCGCCCTGCGCCAGCTCCGCGATCAACTGTGGCGCGAGGCGCGCATCTTCGCGCCACATCACCCCGATCTCGCAGTCCCGTCTGGCGTTGCTCCAATACGGCGAAAAGGAATGAATGGAGATCACCGCCCGCGCGGGACGCTGTTCGGTCCACAACGCCACCGCTCTCTCGAGGGGGGCGCGTGCGATGGCCTCCCGCGCCTCGACCTCCTCCGCGGTCAGATCGAGGTTGGCCGGAACGGGAACTCCTCCAATCTCGATGCGCCGGCACTCAGGGTCGTCACGTTTGCGGTTGTAGTCCAGAAAGAGCCGCGAGTAGCTGGCCAGAATTGCGGTAGCGCCCAACTCACGCGCCACGGCACGCGTGAGCTCCGCCGCACCGAGATCGCAGGCATGGTGCGTCGCGAAGAAGGCGCTCGGCAGGCCGAGGGCACCCCAAGGCGCCGGCACCCTGCACCCGGCGTGCTCGCACAAGAGCACGATGTCCGGACGGGCCGTGCCCTCGACGACCTCGGCCGCCTCTTCGGCCAACACAGCGACTTCCTCGCAACCAGGAGCCATCAGTGCGCGCAACCGACCGTTGTCAGAGCTTCGTGACGGCTGACAAAGAGCTTGTCGGTGCCAAGAGCGGCGGTGACACCGTGCCGATCCATATCCGCACGCAAGGATGTGCTGACTCGGGCGAAGGCGATTCCGACTTTTTGCCGGGTCAGCTCGGCAATCAGCAGGAGGACGACACGGGCAGCCGAGTAGTCGATGTTGGTGATGGCGTCGGCTTCGACGACCAGCCAGCGGACAGGGTGGGGAGCTCCCGCCACCAGGGAACGAATCTCGTCCGCAAACCGGGTCGCGTTGGCGTAGAAGAGGTCAGCGCCGAATCGATAGAGAATGATGCCGGGCTCGGTTTGATGGCCCGGTACTGCGGGTACCGTCGTCCATCCCCGCGTCGGGCTGAACTGCAGCACCGACGTGTGGGGCCGGTAGCTTTGGCGTACGTGCCGTAAAAGCGAAAGGATAATCGCAAGCAACACGCCCTCTTCGACGCCGACGATCGCTACCGCGGCTGCAGTGACGACGGCCAACTTGAACTCACCCGGACTCTCAGCCCGCATCGCCCGCAAGGTGGTGACATCGATCATGCCGAGCGCAATCGTGAAGACGATCGCGGCCAGCACGCAGCGCGGCAGGTACTGCAGGGGACTGGTGAGCGCGGCGAGAACGACGAACACACAGCCGGCGAAGACGATCTGGGCGAATTGGCTGCGCGCGCCGGCGCGATCGGCCATCGCGGTCTGCGTCGGGCTGCCATTGACCACGAAGGCGCCGCTGAACGCGGCCGCCCCATTCGCGATGGCCAACCCAAGTATGTCGGCGTTTTCATCGGTGCGCTCGTCGTAGCGCGCTGCAATCGCCCGCGCGGTTGCCGCACTCTGCGCGATGATCACCACGAAACAGGAGGCGGCAACGGGCAGCAGCTGCAGGGTCTCACTCCAGCTCGCGAGAGACAGACCGAGCGCCGGCAGTCCGCCCCGGACGGGACCTATCGTTGCCAGGCCGTGCGCCGTCAGGTTCCAAGCCCGGCTCACCGCGATCGTAGCCACTACGAACACCAGGGAGACCGGAAGCCGCGGCGCGAGCCGCCGACCGCCGAGAGTCGCCGCGACGACGATCGCGGAAAGCACCAGGGCGGGCATGCTCGAGCCGGGAAGTGCCCGCCCGATCTGCCACACCTGAATGACCGTGCTCCCCGACTTGACGGCAATACCGGCCATATCCGGCAGCATTGCGATGGCGACCTGTACCCCGACCCCGGTCAGGAATCCCACGAGCACGGTGCGCGAGAGGAAATCAGCCAGGAATCCGAGCTTGAACAGCCTCGCCAGGAGAAGCATGCCGGCCGCCAGCAGCGCCGTCGTAGCCGCGAGCGCCAGATAATGTGCGCTGCCCGGCGCCGCCATGCGAGTCAGCGCCCCCGCCAGGATCGCCGCCGTCCCGGAGTCCGCCGCCACCACGAGGTGCCGTGAGGAGCCGAACAGGGCGAAGGCCACAGGCGCGAGCAGCGCAGTGTAGAGGCCCGCCACCAGGGGCATGCCGGCAATGCGCGCGTATCCCAGCAACTGGGGAATGTTCATGGACGCGAGCGTGACGCCCGCCAGGACGTCACGAACGGCCCCTCGCCCTCCCCCGACGGGTCGCGCTCCGGCAAACAGTTTCAACGGTGTCACGGGGATAATATGCTATCGGATCTGTGCCCAATCAAAACAGGTGACCGATCATGGAGCGCGCACCGCGACGACGCCCCAGGACCAAGTCGCATTCGCCGTCCCCCCGGGCAAGAAGGCGCACAGGGATGGCGCCTACGCGGGCCTCGTCCGCTTGCACATTGCGGCCGCCGGCCTCTACCGCGTCGCGTTGAGCCAGCCGTTCTGGATCGATGTCGTGGCCAAAGGGACGCTGCTCGCATCCAGCGATTTCACGGGCGCGCGCGGCTGCAGCTCACCTCACAAGGTCGTCCTGTATCGGCTCGCAGCTGGCGATCAGCTCTTGCAGGTGAGCGGCTGGGCGGCCCCGCAAGCCGAGCTCACCGTGACGCACGCGCCGGCGGGCGCGTCAGTTGCGCAGCGGTAGCGACTTCGGCAACTCGAACCAGAATATGCTGCCCTTGGCGTGACGGGACCATACGCCAAGGCGTCCGTGATACGCCTCCACGATCTTCTTGACCGTCGCGAGCCCGAGCCCGAAACCGGATTGCCGCGTCGTATTCAGCCGGCGGAACGGCTCGAAGATGTGCTGCTCCGCCTCCGGCGGGATCCCGGGACCGTTGTCCTCGACCTCGACGTGCGCCATGTGAGCCTCTTCGCTGACCCGCACGGCTATTCGTCGTGGCAGCTCCGACCCCTCGACGACGAACTTGGCGGCATTGCCGAGCAGATTCGCCAGCACTGAGCTGAGCGCTCCAGCCGTACACGCTATTTCGCACGGCGGCACGGGTGCCACCGTCAACTCCACCTGAATGGTCTCTAGCCGAGGTCGTAGCCCCACGAGCACCGAGCTCAGGACCTCCGCGAGATCTGCCCGGGCACCCGCGGCCGGCGCCGCGCCGGCACGGGCGAACTCGAGCAGAGCCTCGATGACTTGATTCATGTGCACGAGCTGGCGATCGATCGCATCGAAATGTCGCGTCAGCTCCGGCTTGAGCTGCTGACGATGCGCGACCGCCATGACCTGCAGGGCAATGGCGCCCAGCGGATCCCGCAGGTCATGGGCGACTCTGCCGGCAAACGCCTCGAGCTCAGCGTTGCGCTCGCTTTGCAGACGCACGTAGCGCTGGGTGATTTCGGCACGGGTGCGCAACACCCGCAGCACCAGGAATGTGGCCACGAACGCGATACCGAGGCTCACGCTACCCAACAGCGTCGCAAAGAAGGTCGCCTGCCGGCGCGTCTGCAGAATTCGCGTTGCGTGCACCCGCGCCTGCGTCTCGCCGAGCCGCTGCAGCGTCCCGGTCGCCGCGTCGGTCTGCTCCAGAGCGGGCTCGAATACCTTCTGCAGTGCATCACGGCGCGTAGCGCTACCGGCCGTATTCACCACGCTATCGGTAGCGCGCCGCAATTGCCCGAGGCGCAGATCGACGATGGGGACCCACCGCGACTCCGCGGATGAGGTCGGTAGATCCCGGAACAGGCGGAACTCGGATTCGACGCGCTCCCACGCCGCGCCGATCGCCGGCGCGGTGGCGTTGGAAGTCGCGCTGCTCGCGGCGACATCCCGCACCATCCTGCCGAGTCGTGCCAACTCCACGCGCATGTTGGCCAGGTGCTGCAGGCTCGGCACCGCGTTCTCGGTGATTGCCAGCGCCTGCTCGTCGATGGGCTGCAGGAGGAAGTGGGAGTAGCCGAGCGACAGCGCGAAGCTGAGTACCACCAGCACCATCCCGAGCGCGACGGGAGAGCGGGCGCGCAGCGCGACTTCACCGCTGTCGGGATTCACAATCATTGAGATTTCTTCAGGGAAGTATTGAGCGCTACGGCCAGCGGCTTGTCGGCTACTCTATCAAGTCGCAACGCTATTGCCAGACGCACGACGCTTCAGAGCCGATCAGAGCCGAGCTCCGCCCTGACCTGAGCCGACGGCTGCAGTGACCATGGTGGCCTGCATCAGCGCGATCACCTTGTAAGGTGACTCACCGGCGCCGAACCCCCGCACCTCGCCGGTGCAGACGGTGAGTAATTTCCCGGCGTTCTGCACTTTGCCGATGGCGAGGAAATGGCCACCGCGCGCCGGGCGCAAAAGATTGATCTTGAACTCGGCCGAGAGAACTTCATGCTCAGGCGGCGCCTTCGTCAGCGCGGCATAACCGCAGGCGCTATCGACGATACTGGTGATCGCGCCGGCATGCATGAAGCCATGCTGTTGGCAAAGATGTTCTGCAAACGGAAGCGCGATGTGCACCTCGCCATCCGCCACCAGGACCAGCTTCGCGCCGAGGGTCGCCATCAGCCGCTGCGCGCCGAAGCTGGCGGCGATTCGTTGCTCGATGTTGCTCATGGGTAGCATTCCAGAACCTGCTCGAGATGCCGGCTGCCGTGAAACGCCTGCGCGGCTTGCGATACCATCGTGAAGCCAAATTCCTCGTACAGATGCAGCGCGGCATCGAGCCGCGGCAGTGTCGTCAGGTAAATCCGCCGATATCCTGACTCCCGGCAGAACTGCATGGCCTCCTGCATCAGCCTGCGTCCCAGACCGCGGCCGCGCAGCCTCCTCGCCGCCCAGACCCGATCTCTCCGCGGGTCGAAGCGGCGAAAGAGCTCGCACTGCTGCTCCGCAATCATCGCCTCGAGAGTCCAATCCACCCCGTGGCTCGCCGCAATGGAACCGCCGAACAGGGTCGTGACCGTGCCGATCAGGCCGGGTGGATACTCTTCGAGCGCTTTCATTACTCTCACGACTATCTGGCCTTGCGGATGCATCGAGCGTCTCCTCGCGCTGCGGCAAGCGAAACGTAGGACCCCCGTCCGCAGCTGTCAATCCGAAGATATACAATGTAGGGCGTTATCTCACCACGACATTCGCGCAGGCGCAGGAGATGGATAATTCGACTCGCTCACGACTGCTGAAGTCCGGCGCACTGGCGTTCGGGTTCTGGACGTTGATCGCCCTTGCATCCGCCTTGAGTGCCGGCCTGGGGGAGATCAGTGAAGGCAACCCGCCGACCTGGACGCGGATGGTCGTCTGGAACATCGACAACTTCTGGCTGTGGATGCTGCTGGTCCCGGTCATCGCCTGGCTCGGGCGCCGCACCGCGGGCCGCGGCTGGACCCGGTTCTGCCTCGTGCACATCGTTTCGAGCCTGCTCATCGCGTCGGCGCAGGTTCCGGCGCGCATCGCCATCTTTTGGGTGCTGTGCGGGCCACGGCATCCCGCCGTCGTCCATACCCTCGGCCAGTACATGCGGGGCGAGCTGGTGGACAGCTTCCAATTCGCAGTGCTGACCTACTGGGTCGTGCTCGCGGTACTGCGTGGCATGGAATCGCGGCATCGCCTGCGCGATGAGCGGCTGTGCAACGCACAGCTCGAAATGCAACTCGCCCAGTCGCAGCTGCGTGCGCTGCGGACGCAGCTCAAGCCGCACTTCCTCTTCAATACACTCAATGCGATCTCGGCGCTCGTTCTCGCCGAGCCCGAACTGGCACGGCGCATGATCGCCCGCCTGAGCGAGCTGCTGCGGCTCACCCTGGAGGACGATCAGTCGCAGCTACTCCCCTTGTTGCGCGAGCTGGAGTTCGTGCGCCATTACCTGGAAATCCAGCAGATGCGCTTCCGCGACCGTCTGGCCACGCATTTCGACGTGGCGGATGAGACGCTGCCGGCCGAAGTGCCCAGCATGATCCTGCAGCCGATCGTGGAAAACGCCCTGGATCACGGGCTGCTGGCGAAGGTCAATCGCGGCACGCTGCACATCCTCGCCCGTCGCGATGGCGGCCACCTGCAACTCGTCGTGGAAGACGATGGGTTGGGCCTGCCTCCTTCCGGGGTCGTGGAAGGCGTAGGCCTCGCGAATACACGTGCCCGTCTCGAGCGGCTCTTCGGCGCCGCAGCTTCACTGCGAGTGCAGGCACGCGACGGCGGTGGCACGCGCGTCGAGTTGCGCCTTCCCTTCCAGGCGACCGCAATGCGCTACGCGTCATGAAGGCTGCGCCCATTCGAGCGCTGCTGGTCGACGACGAGATATTGGCCCGCGTCGCGGTGCACCAGGCGCTGGCGTCTCATCCGGACGTCACGGTCGTGGGCGAGTGCAGTAACGCGGCTGAAGCCGCGCAAGCGGTCGAGGTCCTGAAGCCTGACCTCATATTCCTGGACATTCAGATGCCGGACGTCGACGGCTTCAAGTTCCTGCACGGGCTGAAACCGGGCGCGCTGCCCATGGTTGTGTTCGCCACCGCGTATGGGCAGCACGCCCTGCGCGCGTTTGATGCCAACGCTTTGGACTATCTGTTGAAGCCAATAGACCAGGACCGTTTCGATCGCATGATGACGCGTGTGCGAACGCATTGGCAGGGGCGCGCGGCGGCAGACTCACGGAGCGAACCGTCGCGGACTCGCGCGGACGGCGAATGGCCGGCACGCGTGAGCGTGAAGGTGGGCGAGCACGTTCGGGTGCTTGCAGCGCAGGAAATCGACTGGATCGAAGCCAGTGGCAACTATGTGCAGATCCACGCAGGCACCGCAACATATCTGCACCGGCAAACGCTGCGTGAGTTGCAAGACACCCTCGATCCAAGTCGATTCCTCCGGGTGCATCGAGCAGTGATCGTGAACATCGAACGCGTGCGCGAGGTGCATCCCCTGTTCAACGGCAACGCGGAGCTGGTGCTGCACGACGGAACGCGCATCGGACTGAGCCGGCGGTTCCGCGAGCGGGCGCGCCATCTGCTCGGTCTCTCCTAGCTTAGCTATCGGCCGCCGCGCGCAGGCCCGCTTGTCACGCCGGGCCGTCCGCTCATCACGGAGACTCTACCGCCGGTCACAAATTGACGGCCAATGACCGACCCCTTCCCTACCGTCATCCCATGATGCGACATTCGATCTGGCAGGCGATCAGCCTAATCGCGGTCACTATCGCGGCGTCGGGACTGGCGCGTGCTTCCGCGCCACAGTCTGACGGAATCAACGCACCGCGAGTGTTCTCACCCGGGGTGATCTCCGGACCTGCGAACGACGCTGCCGCCACATTCACCCCTGATGGCCGCACCGTCTATTTCTTCCGTAACAACGGCGACGATTACGACATCATGACCTCGCGCTTCGACGGCAAGCGCTGGTCGCAGCCGAAGATCGCGCCATTCTCGGGACACTGGCGCGACCTGGAGCCGGCCATGGCACCCGACGGCTCATATCTCATATTCGCATCCAGCCGCCCGATCGACGGCAGTGGCAAACCCATCGATGGTCATTGGGGCGGGCAACTCCATCCGGGGCGCGGTGGGCACCTGTGGCGAGTGAACCGGCGGGGCGCCGGCTGGAGCGCGCCCTTCCTCTTGCCCGTCACGGTCAATCGCTTCGACTCGACTTTCAGCCCCGCGATCGCCGCCGATGGCAGTCTCTACTTCATGGCGGCAACCGGGTCCGGCGGGCACTTCCAGCTCTACTGCTCACCGTTCGAGGGCGGGCAGTATCAGCGGCCGGAGCTGCTGCCTTTCAGCGCCGGGCAATATGGCGGCGTGGATCCGGCGGTCGCGCCGGATCAGTCCTTCATCGTGTTCGCGTCCGGCCGGCCGCCGGCCCCAGTGCACGTTTCCTACGTGTTTGTGGCCTTCCGCAACAACGGCCACTGGCAAGATCCCATCCCGCTCGGGCCGGCCGTCAACGGCCTGGGCTCCATCGACGAATTACGACTGGGTCCTGACGGCCATACCCTCTACCTGACGAGCAACTACGTCATGGCACCCGGTTACCCGAAGACAACCGCTGCCAGCGTCGCCGGGCTGCAGAGCATGCAGAGCTGGAATGACGGCAATGACAACATCTGGGAGGTCGATCTCGCTCCGTGGCTGCAGCGCGTCGAACCTCCACGCCCGGTCACTCTGAACGGCATCATTCATTCCGACAGTGACGATACCCTGGCATTTACGCCGGACGGCAATACCGTGTTCTTCGATCGCAGCCGTGGTAAGCACAAGACCATCATGGTTGCGCGCCGCATGGCGGGGCGCTGGTCGGCGCCGCAGGTGGCGAGCTTCTCCGGGCACTGGTTCGATCAGGACCCTGTCATCGCCCCGGACGGGAGCTACCTGCTGTTCGACTCGGACCGACCCGTCCGTCCAGGTGGTCAGCCGCTGCAACAGGACTACTTCGTCGGCGGCGTGGGACCAGGGTCGAACCTCTGGCGCGTGGATCGCCAGGGAGCTCGCTGGGGAAGGCCGCACTGGCTGGGTCCGACGATCAACAGCGACGCGTTCGTCGACTTTGCCAGCATCGCCGCGGACAACACGCTGTACTTCATGCTGTGGGACAAGAAAGCAAAGGTCATGCACATCCTGCGCTCCGAGTACCGCGACGGCCGCTACCAGGTGCCGCAGAGCGCGGGAATCGGCACGCCAGCGGTGTCCGATCACGATCCTGCTGTGGCGCCTGACCAGTCTTTCGTCGTGTTCGACCTCGGCAAGACCAAGGGCGGTCTAGGCCGGCTGTGCATCGCGTTCCGCGAGGATGGCGGGTGGGGCAAGCCGATGGATCTCGGCGACGTCGTCAACAAGGATGTGCCCTGGGGATCGCACCTGGCACCCGATGGCCATACCGTCTACTTCACCGGGCAATCGGGCATCTGGCGTCTTTCCCTGCAGCCATGGTTGCGGCGGCACGATGGCTAGGCGCGTACGCCGGCCCCGCTAGCGCCCACGTCGCGTCGCGCGCCAATTCGCGCGGCCCACTGCCTCATCCCGTGACGCCGCTCGCATTCGCGAACCGCGCGCTCGGGCAGGATTATGCCCGCGCAGCGATTCGCACCCGCCATGCGCACCGACAGCATCACCGCCAAACGAAGGGGTTCGGGGCTCATGATCAGGGCCGTCCAAGAGTTCTTCTGTACTTACGGCCGCTGCCGTGAGGTGCAGCTGGCGGACGGCCCCTATTACCCCATCCTGCTGTCGATCGAGCAAATGCCGGGGGGCGTTGCAATGCTCGCCGAGGGAACGATGCGTACTCCGGCCCTGCGGATCACTTATCGGGGTCACCGGGAGTCTCTCATCGCCTTCCGGTGCATTCCCCGGGAGAGGCTCGCCCACGCGCGTTATGGGCAATACGAGTTCGACCCGCGGGGCGCGATACTCCATGTGGAGAGCAAGACCGCCGCGGGGCGCCATAAAATGCTCGAGCTGTCGTACTACGTACAGGCCCGCTCATTCGCCGCCATGCTGCCCGGCGTGCGCACCTACGCCGCCGACTGGCTCGAAGCCCTGACTGCACGGCCGAAGTTGCGGCTGGTAGTCGACAACACCTAGTCCCGCTAGCGCAGCACCCCATCCGGTCCGCGCTGCAGTGCCTGCGCATGCGTCGGGAGCGGTGCTCCGGGCGCTTCGTCGATCGTCGTGCCATGGGGCCAGTGCGGCGGGGCGATGGCGATGTAGCGGGCGAAGCCGCCGGTGCCGCCCTGGAATTTCGCGAAGCCGATCGTGATGAGGGCGCCGGCCTCGGGCACCTGATCGAGATGGGCCACGCCTTCGGCCTGGGCGAAATTGTGCTGCAGCAGCCACGTCTCGCCGACGAAGCGCGGCGCGGTGTTGTCGGTGTCCAGCGGCTCGTGTCCGTGCATCAATATGTGCCGCTCGAGGTGCAGATACTGCAATACCGCCAACCTCACCCCCGGAAACGGCTGGCGGGTGAAGCGCTGCGGATCGTGCCACTTCCGCCACCAGTCGGAGCGGATCATCACCACTGATCCGGCGGGAATCGGTCCATGGCAGCGCTCCCAGCCCTGCACGTCGGCCAGCGAGGCCTGATAGCCCGGCTCGGCAGCGACCTGGGGCGCGATGTTGACGACGACCAATGGACGCAGAGCCACCGTGGGCGGAATGTCGCTGATGGTCGCGCCGTGCTCGTTCATGTGTGCCGGCGGTCCGAACTGCGTGCCGATGTGATCCATGGGCAGGTCGTAGGCGGTGATGGCCACGCCCAGCTTCGCGTAGTCGAACGGCTCTCCCTTGCGGATGACTCCGGGAATCGAGACGCCCGCCCGGGCCGCTCCCACCTTGAAGTCACCGAAGCCCTCCCCGATCGGGCCGCCCGGCGCCATCGCATGCGTCAGGTCGATGTACTTGGCGCGCCGCAGCGTCCCCCTGTAGATGTCCCAGAGCGAAGTGTCATCGCGGGCCGGAGCGGCCGACGAGCAACTGCCGGCCAGCAACACGCTCGAGCCCATGAAGGCTCGCCTGGAGATCCTTGCAGTGGACTTGGACATTGGCGACTCCGAACGCTCTCAGTTCCACGGCCACGGCCGCAGCGCATATTGCGCCGGCGGGGTATCGCCCGCGAGGTAGTGCACGAAGTAATCCCAGCGGCGCCGCGTGATGTACGGCGTCGCGTTGCCGTAAGAATGGCGCGCATTGGGAATGGCGATCATGTCGAAGTTCTTGTTCGCCTTGATGAGCGCCGCCACCACGATTTCCGTGCTCTCCGGCGGCACGTTGTCATCGACTGTCCCGTAGGTGAGCATCAAACGGCCCTGCAGCTGACCGGCCACGAGCTCGTTGGCCTGGTTGTCGTAGTTGCTGCTGCCGTTGGCATTGCGCACCACCAGACCCTGGTATTTCTCGCCCCAGTCGTTCTCGTAATCGCGGGTGTCATGGTCGCCGCTCTCGGCCCAGCCCACCTTGAAGAAATCGGGGTAGCGGAACATCGCATCCGCCGTGGCATCGCCGCCCCCCGAATGGCCCCAGATGCCGGCGCGGCTGATGTCGATCCAGGAATAGCGCTGCGCCAGCTGTTTCATGGCCGCCACCTGATCCGGCAGCGTGTTGTCGCCCATGTTCCCGTACCAGTACTTTTCAAAGCTCGCCGAACGGAAGGCGGTGCCCATGCCGTTGACAGAGACCACGATGAAGCCCAGATCCGCCAGCGACTGATCGTCGTAGTGGGCCGGCAGGAAACTGAAAGTCAGGATCGAGCCGATCAACGGGCCCGGGTAAACGTAATCGATGATCGGATATTTCCGCTGCGGATCGAAGTGGCTCGGCTTGAAGAGCAGCCCGTAGAGATCCGTTTTGCCGTCACGCGCCTTGACGACGATGGGCTCGGGCGGCTGCCAGCCGATGGCGCGCAGGCGGGAGATGTCGGCCTTTGCCACCGTCCTGAGGACACGTCCGCTCTTGGCATCGCGTAACGTGGTAACCGGCGTCTGTGTTGGAGTGGAACAATCGTCGACGAAGTACCTGCCGTCAGGATCCATACTGATGATGTGATCGCAATTCTCCGATGTGAGCAATCTGGGCTTGCCGCCGTCGAGGCTCGCCTTCCACAGCTGCTCGTAATTGGGATTCATCCCCGGGACACGCTCCACCGCCCGAAACCAGACGGTGCGTGACTTGCGGTCGAGGTGCAGCACCTGCGTCACATCACCCGTCCCCGTGGTAATCGGGTGCTCCAGCTTCCCGGTCTTCAGGCTGTAGAGATATAGATTCCCCCAGTCGGAGCGGTCGCTGTACCAGATCGCCTCGCCCGAGTGGGGCAGATAGCGCCAGTCGACCGCGCGGATACCGCCGCTCGCGTAATACGTGGCGATGCCGCTGCCGTAGTATTTCGCTTCGCTCTCCTGAAATGCGGTCCTGACCGCTCCGCTGCGCGCATCGGCGATTCGAAACCACTCGTGCTGGCGATCGCGCGAGGTGGTCACGAGCGCCAGCGTTCGCCCGTCCGCCGCCCATTGCAGGTCGTCCCAATGTCCGTCGTCGTCGCCACAATAGATGTCGTCGCAAAGGCTCGAGAGGCGCTGCTGCGGCGGCAGTTGCAAACGCACCACCCTGTGCGAGGCGACGTCGATGACCACCGGCTCGATCATGAAGACGTCCTTGTCGCCTGGCAGCGGATATTTCCACTGCTGCAGATGTGGGTGTCCGATGCCGGCGCTGACCAGGTACATGTCGCCGACCTTGCGTTGGTCCTGCTGGTAGGTTGCGATCTGCCGCGAATCCGGCGACCAGTTGACTACAGGTGAATCGGAGCGCTCCCACGCGCCGTCATCCGTCGCGTAGCCGAAGTTGGCGACACCATCGAAGGTGAGCTGAGTTTCGCTGCCGGTGGCGATATCCCGTACCCACAGGTTCCAGTTACGGATGAAGGCCAGAAGCTTGCCGTTGGGGGCAAGGATTCCCGGCTCCTTGCCTCCCTTGGCGAGCTTGGCCTTGTCGCCGCACTCCCCGGCGCCGGTCAGATCGCACAGATACTCCTTGCCGTCGTGGGTGATTTCGAGCCGGCCGTCGGCGATCCCGATTGCCGTGATATCCAGCTTCGAGGGCGTGACCTTCGTGCCGCCTGCCGCGCTCAGCGCGGCGGCGAGCTTGTTCTGATCGAACGCCGCGGAAATCCTGCCGCTCGGGGCATCCATGATGCGGTAATGATCGCCCTGCGCGTCATGGTCGAGGTACCAGAACCGGTCGTGCTGCAGCCAGTGCACCCGGACCACGTCGTGATCGACCAGCGGCTCGGTCTCGTAGGGCATGAACTTCTCGGCCTGCGCGTAGTCCTGCGCCGTCAACTGCCGACCATCGGCCAGCGCCCCCTGTACCGGCGGCAGCAGCAATGCGCCGCTGATCAGGCCTCGAAGACAAAGGGTTGCGAGCCTGGCGCTCATGCGACCTCCGCTATTTGTGGTTTTTAGCTTGATGCCCGCGGCAACCTACGTGCATGCGGCTGCAAATGCAATCCGCCCGGGTGCCGCCCGGTATCGCGTATCATGGCGTCCAGACGGCAAGAATCCGCATTCGGGGGTTGGTCGATATGATGCGTACTGCTCGCGCTACCGCGCTTACCGTGGTGTTCGCCTCGCTGGCCGCGTGCGCCCAGTTGCCGCAACCGGCCGCGCACCAACTTTTCTTTCGCATCGCCGCCGGACCTGCCGTGCACGGGCCCGTTTCGGGGCGCCTGCTGGTCTTCATCGCCCAGGGAAGCGGCGCCAAACAGGTCTCCATCGACGAATTCCACCCCGCCGCGACCTGGGTCGCCGCCCGCGAGGTTCACGACCTCGCACCCGGCGCTACGATCGAGATCGATACCGACGCCTTCGCCTACCCCGAACCCTTTTCCAGCCTGACGCCCGGCGATTACCAGGTGCAGGCCGTGCTCGATGTCGATCACACCTACAACTACAGCGGCCTCACAGCCGGCGATCTGATGACCTCAGTCCTCACTCTGAAGGATTGGACTCCAGGCAAAGGTCCGGAGCCGGCGCTCGCCCTGAGCGCTACGGCACCGGCGAGCACGCGTTACACGCTGACTCCCGAGGACCGGCAAGCGGCCAGTCACCTGCGCCTTGCCGCGGTGCAGAGCGTCAAGCTGACCGCATTCTGGGGCCGCCCGACATTCATCCGCGCCTGGGTAGTGCTGCCTTCCGGCTATAGCAAGCACCCCGCACGCTACTATCCGACCGTCTACTGGACACACGGCTATGGCGGCACGTTGGCCGGCTGTCAATTCATGGGCGTGCACCTCTACGAGCGCATGGCCGCGGGCAAGATGCCGCCCATGATCTGGGTCATGCTCGATGAGCATCTGCCCACCGGCACGCACGAGTTCGCCGATTCGGTCAACAACGGGCCCTGGGGCAGCGCGCTCACGCAGGAATACATCCCCTGGCTCGAAGCTCACTACCGCATGTTGAGTCACGCCAGAGACCGGTTCCTGCAGGGCCACTCCTCCGGCGGCTGGGCAACGCTGCAGATGCAGGTCAACTACCCGCGCGTCTTTGGCGGCACGTGGTCCACCTCGCCCGATCCCAGCGATTTCCATGATTTCACGGGAATCAACCTGTACGCGCCACACGCCAACGTCTACCACCGGTCGGACGGAACGCCCTACCCGCTCGTACGCATGCAGGGGAAGGTGATCGCGACGTTCGAGCAGTTCTCCAAGCTGGAGCAGGTCCTCGGCCCGTATGGCGGCCAGATGGCCTCGTTCGACTGGGTCTTCTCGCCGCGCGGCCAGGGTGGCCGTCCCGAGCCCATGTTCGACCGTACCACGGGCGACGTGGACCCCAAGGTGGTCGCTTACTGGAGCACGCATTACGACCTCGCCGAGATCGTGAAGACCACCTGGGCGCAGCGCGGCCCCGATCTGCGCGGCAAGATCCACCTCTACGTCGGCACCGCGGACACTTTTTATCTCGACGGCGCGGCGCACAAATTCGACGCGGTTCTGAGGCAGCTCGGAGCAGACGCTCACTTCACGTATCGCGCCGGCCGCAGCCACTTCGATCTCTATGGGCGCGATGACGATCGCTACGCGCTGTTCGATACCATCGCGGCGCAGATGTATCTGACGGCCTATCCGCACGCCGCTGCCAAGTGGCAGACCCTGGCCGCGGTGAGCTATCCCTAGCCCAGCTATCCCGGTGGCAGACTCCAGATGTCCAGCACTCCCGTGGTGGCGCGGGTGTTGGCGTTGCCTTCCGGCAGAATGATCCGGCCATCGACCACGATGGGGCTGTTCCAATGGCCCGCGCCACAGGGCAGCGTGGCGATGCGTTTGCCGGAGGTAGCCTCGTATACCTCCAGCCGGCTTTCCGGCGTATAGACGAAGAGCAGTCCGCCGGCCTCGAACGGGCTGGTGCCACCGGTGGCGTTGCGCCACTGCTGCTGGAGCCTCCCGTCCCGCAGCTGCCACGCGGCGGTGCCGCCATGGTCCGCGACGAACATCCAGGTCTGGCCGTCGCGCCGCCATACTGCCGGCTGTGCGAATAGATCGGTGCCGCTGGGAGTGGGAACGATCTGCAGCTCATGCCCTTTGTGCGCGGTGGTGCCGGCGATCGCCTGCCGGCTGAGCAGCCGGATCTCGCCGTCCTTGCCCCCTTGGGCGAGCAGATCCGCGCCCAGCAAGGCGGGCGATGCGGAGCCCAGATCGAGATCGTCATCATTGAGCTCGGCGGTATTGGTCGGCGTGTAGTTGCCCAGGATCTTCGTGGCGGTGGAGTCGAGCTCGACCACCGCATCGCCCCAATCAGTCGTGCCGTTCCAGTCGCCGTTGCCGGTGGCGATGAAGATGCGTCCGTCGGCCGGATCGAGCACCGCGCCGGCACGGCCCCAGATGGCCGATTGGGTCTGCGCACAGGAGCTGGGCTGCAGCACTCCGGTGCGGTTGCTGCAGAGCGAGTTCCATACTTGCAGGATCCTGCCGGAAGCGGCGTCGAGTAGCGCGACATGCCCCTGATACGGTGGCTGATCGCCGATGTATCCGCCCGTGACGGCGATTACGTGGCCCCGAAAGAGCTTCAGGGGCGACTCCATCTTTTCCCGCAGTGGCAGCTCGGTAATCGCCGTGCGCCACAGGACGCGGCCGTCGCTGACGGCCAGCTTCTCTATGTATCCATCAGGTGAAGATGCATATATCGAGCGGGTGTCAGGATCCGCAACGGGGGTCGAGTTGGTGAACTGGCGCGTGCCCGCCAGGCTCTCGTAGCTCGCGGGAACGTACTTCCAGAGCACCTCGCCGCTGTCGGCATCGAGCGCAATGGTCTTGCCGTAGCTGGTGGTCACGAAGATCGCATCGTGCCGCGCGCCGCGGATGGTGACGCCGTGCAGGTAAATCGCGCTCGCATCAACCAGACCGTCCAGCGCTACCCGGCGGAGCCTGAGGTGGCCAACGTTGGCGGCGGTGATCCCGGTCGGCTCGGCATTGGCGCTGCTGCTTTGCAGGTCACCACCAAACATCGGCCAGTTCTGCGCGGTCGTGGCCCGGGCGGACGCGCCGACCGCCGCGCTCAGCCCCAGTGCCAGACAGATCGCAACATGACGTTTCATGGCGGGATTATGCGCCATCAGCGCTCCGTACTATAATCGGTCCGTAAAGTTGCAAGGTACGACCATGCCGGACGTGCGCGAGGCCCTGTCGGAGATCCGATCGATTCGCGGGCACATGGCTCGCTACACCCAGTTTCGCGGTTACGGCCCCCTCACCCTGACGGGCGCGGGTGTCCTCGCCATCGTGCTCGCCGCGCTGCAGAAGCTCTGGGCCATCGATCTCGAGCACGAGCCGGCGCGCTTCCTCGCGATGTGGATCGCGGCGGCGGCCGTCTCGCTGACGTTCATCGGCATCGAAACGTTCGCGCGCGCCCGCCGCATTCACTCGGCCCTGGCGATGCAGATGCTGCACGCGGCGCTGGAGCAGTTCCTGCCGGCAATCGTGGCCGGAATCCTGCTGACCGCCGTGGTGGCGCGTGCCGCACCGCAAAGCCTGTGGATGCTGCCAGGACTGTGGCAGATGCTGTTCAGCCTGGGCGTGTTCGCTTCCTGCCGCTTTCTGCCCCGGGCGACGTTCTCGGTCGGCGTGTGGTATCTCGCGACCGGAATGGCCTGCATCGCCCTTGGACCCGATGCCCTCGCATCGCCGTGGGAAATGGGCATACCATTCGGAGTCGGCCACCTCCTGGTCGCCGGCGTGCTGCAGTTCGGATATCGAAGGAGCAATGAAGAAAGCTAAGTCCAAAGGCCAGCGAGCGCATCCGTTCGCCTACGAGGGCCTCGATCGCATCATGCACGAGCGAGCGCGGCTCGGTGTGCTCACCGCCCTGCTCGCCCATCCCAAGGGGCTGCCCTTTGCCGCCGTGAGGAAGCTGTGCGGGCTCACCGACGGCAACCTCGCCCGTCACCTGGAAGTGCTCGAGGCGGCAAAGCTCATCGAAATCACGAAGACGGCTGAAGCGCGTCCGCAGTCCCTCTGTCGCATCACAGCGGAAGGACGCAGGCGCTTTCTAGGCTATCTCACAGTACTCGAGCGGGTACTGCTCGATGCGGGCGCGTCGTCCGAGACCGACGACGGGCGCGCCACAGGCCTGCGCCACCTCGAAGCTCGCTGAAGCCGCGGCCCCGCCGGGCCGCCGCCGGCCCGCGACCGGGCGCTTGCATTCACATACTTTGCATCGTAAAGTCAGACTTTGCGCTACAAAGTATTAACGCCATTGCTGGCCGCCACTCTTGCCGCGCATGCATCGCTTGCACTCGCGGGCGGCGGTCCGCTCGGCATCGATTATCGGCTGAGCTACGACAACTCCGGCATTTGGGCGCGCAGCAACCAGAATGCGCTCATCGACAGCATGATGGCGCTCACCGGTGTCGGCGCACTGTGGGAAGGCGGCGACGATCGCCTCGGCAAAACCTTCTGGCAAGCGGTCGACGCCGGCATCTTCAGTGGCGTGGCCGAAACCGCCCTCAAATATGTTTTCTCGCGCGAACGTCCGTCGCAGACTTCCGACCCCGACAGGTGGTTCACGGGACACGGGCAGAGCTTTCCGAGCGGTGAGGTGACGACGACGAGCTCGCTGGTCACTCCCTTCGTACTTGAGTATGGCCGGGATCATCCGGCGGTGTACGCGCTCGAGCTCTTGCCGATCTACGACGGCCTCGCGCGCATGAAGACCTGGGGACACTGGCAGACGGATGTGCTCGCAGGTTTTGCGCTCGGAACCGCCGCGGGTTATTTCCTGCATCGGCCCGGCACGCCCGTCATTCTCAGCATCCTGCCACACGGCTTCGAGATCGGATTCAGCAAGGAGCTCTGATGGTACCGCTAGCAACCCGCGATTTCTGGACGTTCGAGGACGAGCTCGCCTATTACCGCATCATCCAGGGCGCGCATGCGCTCGAGGTTTACAACCAGGACATCTTCGTGCGCCACTTCAGCACCTGGCAGTTGGGCGTCGGCGGCGTGGTGGTCTCGAAGCGCCCGCTGGAGCTCAATTTCGCCCGCACCGCGTCCGAGTCGGAGTGTCCGGTCTGGTCGGGAATCCGCAAGGGGATCGAATCGCTGGTCATCCGCACACTGACGACCGCGGGACGCCTGACGGACTCGCAGCGGAAATTCCTCGGAGTCCGTTTCCGCAACATTGCGCAGTGCGCGCCAAACCCCAACGCCTGGAAGGGGGTCAAGCTGCTGACGGATCCCTGGGGCAAACACCTGCCGCTCTCGGCGCTGGCTGACTACACGAGGTTCGTGCACATCCCCGAGCCGAACGCCCGCGCCTACGCCACACATGGTATCGATGGTACCTTCGTCGTGACCGATTCCCTGCTGGACCGCTTCGGCGTCGAATCGCTGCGCGACTGGCTTGCCCTGCTGACAGAGACGGGGTTGCTGGCGGCAAGCCATTCGCCTGACGTCGTCGCGCGCGCCTAACCGCCGCCGCCCTTGTCCGCGATCAGCAGCCGCCGGGCGCGCTCCAATACCCGCCGCTGCTTTGGATCGGACTTCGGGTAGTCCATATCGAGCCGGCGCAGCACGTCATGGATGATGCTGGAGATGATCAGGCGGGCATTCTTCTTGTCGTCGGCCGGAACGACGTACCACGGACAATGCTCGGTGCTCGTTGCGCCCAGAAGCTCCTCGTACGCTGTCGTGTACTCACCCCACGAGCCGCGCTCCTGCAGATCGGCGAGCGAGAACTTCCAGTTGCGGCGCGGGTCGTCGATCCGGGCCAGCAGCCTCTTGCGCTGCTCCTCGCGGGAAAGATGCAGAAAAAATTTGACCACGCGGGTGCCGTTGCGGTGCAGATGATCCTCCAGGTCGACGATCGAGCGATAACGGTCACGCCACAGGTGCGGGTCATCCGCGGCCTCTGCCGGCAGATGCTCGCCCTCGAGCAGGGCGGGATGCACCCGTACGACCAACACTTCCTCGTAGTAGGATCGGTTGAAGATGCCGATGCGGCCGCGCTCGGGTAGCGAGTGCGTCGTGCGCCAGAGGAAGTCGTGCTCGAGCTCCTCGCGGCTCGGGCTGCTGAAGCTGAACACCTGGCAGCCTTGCGGGTTCACTCCGCTCATGACGTGCTTGATGGCACCGTCCTTGCCGGCCGTATCCATCGCCTGGAAGATGAGCAGCAGCGCGTAGCGGTTGCTGGCGTAAAGCAGATCCTGCAACCGCTGCAGCTTCGCGGTATGCCTTTCGAGCAGCGACAGGTAGTGCTTCTTCGAGCGGTAGACCGGCCTGGCGCGTGTCGGCCATTGCGCCAGCTTCACCGCCTGCCCGGATACGACCCGAAAGTCCCGCGAGCGAACCTTGTGACTCAAGGCGCCCCGCTAGGCCACGCTGCGCGCCGCGCGCGCAATGTGCTGCAGCAGCATCTCCGGATCGATTGGCTTGGTGAGGTGCGCGTCGAACCCGGCCTCGAGGCTTTTCGCCCGATCGGTCTCGTGGCCCCAGCCGGTGACCGCGATCAGTCGCAGCTCCGACCCCCAAGGGGTAGCGCGCAGCCGCCGCGCCACCTCGTGTCCTGACATGCCCGGGAGACCGATGTCGAGCAGCACGATCGCGGGCCGCAGCGTCTCGGCAACCTCCAGGGCGCGCTTACCGTCATGGGCGATAGCCGTGTGATACCCGGCGAGCGCGAGCACGTACGAGAGCGAAGTCGCCGCATCGATATTGTCGTCCACGATGAGCACGCACACGCCGGAAGCGCCCAACACCGCAATTTTCTCGGGCGCGGCCACGGGCTCGCTGAGAGCCGCGACCTCTCTGACGCGCGGCAGGCGCACGACGAATTCGCTGCCCAGTCCTGTTCCCGCGCTGCGAGCTTCGATGCTGCCGCCATGCAGCCTCGCGAGATCCCGCGCCAGCGACAGACCGATGCCGAGGCCACCGGCGGACCTCGTGCCCGGGGCTTCGAGCTGCACGAAGAGATCGAAGATCGTCCGCAACGCCTCCGGCGCGATCCCTACCCCGTTGTCCTTTACGCTGACGAGGACCTCATCGCCCTCGCAGGCCGCGGTCACCGCGATGTGCCCCCCGGCGGGTGTGTACTTGGTTGCGTTGTGCAGCAGGTTGCCGAGAATCTGCGCCAGGCGCACGGCATCGCCGCTCAGCAAGAGCGGCTCGGCAGGCACCTTCACCGCCAGCTCCTGCTGCGCGGCGTCAGCGAGCGGTTTCGCCGATGCCACGGCACTCGCGATGATTTCGCGCAGGTCGAGATGCTCGCGACGGATCTCGAGCACGCCGCGCGTGACGCGGGAGACATCGAGCAGATCGTCGAGCAGGCGCGCCATTTGGGCGAGCTGACGGTCGATCATCTTCCTCGCGTCGCTCGCCATTTGCGGCGGCACGCCGGGCTCGAGCAGCCGCGTCGCGTAGCGGATCGGCGTAAGCGGATTACGCAGCTCGTGGGCCAGGGTTGCGAGGAACGCATCCTTGCGCTGGTCGGCGAGTCGTAGCGCCTCCTCGATGCGCTTGCGCTCGGTGATGTCGCGGACGACCTTGGAGATGCCGATGATCCGCCCGGAACGATCCAGGATCGGCGACAGCCGAACGGAGACGGGGATTGCCACGCCGTCTTTGGCCAGCCGCAGGGTCTCGTAATGGTTCACACGCTCGCCGTGTGCAATGCGCGCCAGCGTGACCGCTTCCTCTTCGCGCAGCGTCGGCAGAATGGTCTTTGCAATCGACTGCCCCAGGGTCTCAGCGCTCGTGTAGCCCAGCAGGCGCTCTGCCCCACCGTTCCAGGACGTGACGGTGCCATCGAGTGTCATGCCGATTATCGCGTCGTCCGAGGACTCCACGACCGCGGCCAACTGCGCGCGAGCACGCTCGGCCGTCTGCCGATCGAGACAAGCCTCGAGCGCATACGGCAGCCGTGCGTAGTGCTTTGGTGTCTTCGTGACGTAGTCGTCGAGTCCTTCCTTCAGTGCCTCGACCGCGACTTCGGTGCTACCCGAGCCCGTGAACATGAGGACCGGGCACTCCGGGCGCGAATGCTTGATCTTGCGCAGGACCTCGATTCCGCTGGTCCATCGGAGCTCATGGTCGATGATCGCCGCATCGAATGCGTCATGCGCGATCGCCTGCTCGAGCTCATGGGCATCGCGCGCCGGCGCGATGTTGACCGAACCGAAGTGCTGGCTCAGCACTCGCGTCGCGAGTTCCCGGTCATGTGGGTTGTCGTCGATCAGCAGCAGCCGCAATACCTGCTCGCGCGCCTTGGGAATCGTTTGCGACAAAAAAATACGCCCCTCGGGCAATCACTCGCCCGCCTCGGCCTGGCGCGACCTCTTCAATTCCCCCGAAGACAGAGCTCTTCTGATTCTTTGTCGCCGTTCGCTCTGCAGGGCGGCAGTCTAGCCGACGCACCGGGTTACAGCTACCCGGCCGCTCGCAGCTCGACCCAGAAGCGACTTCCCCGTCCGGGCGCGGACTCGACTCCGACCTGCCCGCCCATCCTTTCGACTCCCTTCTTGACGAGCGCAAGTCCTATACCCGTTCCCGGGTACTTCTCCTCGCCATGCAGACGCTGAAAAACCTCGAAGATCCTGCCGTGCTGGGCCGGGTCGATGCCGATGCCATTGTCCTCGACCCACAGGCGCACGCGGCCGGAATTACGTCGCTCGGTGCGAATGCGCACTTCCGGCCGCGTATCTTCCGCCACGAATTTGAGCGCATTGGAGAGGAGGTTCGTCAGCACCTGAACCAGGGTCTGCTGATGAGCCATGACGCTGGCGTCGGGCCCGATCGCCAGCTCGAGCTTGGCTGTCTTCGCCTCGATCGTGCTGTTCAAGAGGGCGAGCGCTTCATCGACCGCCGGCCGCACGTCCAGCCTCTTTGTCGGCAGACCCGTTGTCGCCAGCCGGCTGAACTCCAGGACATCGGCGATCATGCCGTCCATTTTGACGGCAATCTGCTCGATGGCGCGAACGTAACCGCGGCAGGCGTCCGCCAGCCCCTGGGAGCAATCCTCCACCAGCGCTCGAACGTAGCCTTGCAGGTTCCTGAGCGGCGCGCGCAGATCGTGGGTGACCGTGTACGCAAACGCCTCGAGCGCCCGGTTGGCCTGCTCGAGCTCCTCATTGCGCTCAGTGGAGCGCCGCATCTTGGTCGCGTCCTCCACCAGGACATCGACGGCATCATGGCCATTGACGCCGACGCGCAGCAGCGAAAGGTAGACGCAGAACGAGTCCCCGTCGGCGGCTCGCAGTTCGACTTCGCGCTCGGCCGGATCGTTGCGTTTGGTCAGTCGCGGCAGCTCCTGCCGTATCGCCCCGAGAAGCGCGTTGAAGCCTTCGGACCGCCCTGCAAAGCGCTCGAGAAGCGCCTTGCAAGCGCGATTGCCGTCAATGACATTGCCCTCCACGGTCATCCGCAATACGCCGACGTTCAGCCGGTCGAGCAGCGTATGCAGCCGCGTTTCCGAGCGCAGCGCGCGCAGCCGGATCTCGGCGCGATCGAGACAGGAGCTGACGGCCACGGCCAGGCGCATATAGTGCTTCGGGCTCTTGATCACGTAGTCGTCGAGCCCGGCCTTCATGGCCTCGACCGCGACTTCCTGCGTACCGGTCGCGGTGAACATGATCACGGGGCAATGTGGCCGCGCCGCCTTGACCGCGCGCACGATATCTACGCCGTTGGACCACTTGAGATTGAAGTCGGTGACGACGATATCGAAGGTCGCACCCAGGAGCGCCTCGCGAAACTCCGCGTCATCCAGCGGCTCGATGGCCGCCACGTCGGGAAACTCCTTGTGCAGCTCTCGCAGGGTGAGCTGTCGGTCATGAGGATTGTCATCGAGCACGAGCACGCGAAGAGTCGCGTCGGCAGTGGAGCGTGCATTCATCGTGGGCCCTCGAGTCAGCGCTCGCCTAACCACGTATAGGGATCCGTTTGAGTGAGGTCCACGACGACCCCGACGATGGCATAACCCTGCGCTTCCAACGCCTGGATCTTGGAGCTTCCTTGTACGGCCTCGAACGGCCTCGCCATCGTATCGCCCTGTACCCGTGTTCCCACGAGAAAGAGATCGCCGCTCGTATCGGCCTGACCAATAGCGGTGATGATGTACCCTTGCGCCGCTAATGCAGTCGCTGCCGCCGGCGCATCCGGAGTTGACGCCGTGACGACAGTCGAGTCGTAGAGCGTCGTCGTGTCAGCCTGCCATCCGTAGGCCAGATACGTGACCGCGCTCCCGTTGACGGAAATGGCCGTGATGACCCTGCCGGCAGCCCCCTCCGCGGTTGCGGCAGCCTGCAATTGCGAACCTGCGACAGTGTTCTGCACCATTGCGAACCCGTTCGGTTGCACCGCCTGGGTCGGCGCTCCCGGAGTTTGCACCCAGGAGACGGCGAAGAGGTCGCTCGCAGGCTCGAGATCCAGCGAATTGATGACCGCGGCCGGCGAACCGGGCTCGCTCTGTCCGGAGCCTGCGAATAGAACCGATCCAGGCTGCAGATCAGCGCTGAAATTATCGTAAGAGTCGCCTCCATAGCCCAGCAGCGGTCCCTGAGCCGACGCGAGCGACCATACGGAATAGAACCAGTCGCACCCCATGCCATCGGTCACGGGCGGCACGGCGCAGTCGCCTGCGGAGCCCGCATAAAACGGTGTACCGACGCTCGGCGAATAAGTGAAGGCACCACGCCCGGGAACAGCGGTAGCGACACCACCGGCGTTATCCCAGCCGTTCACGATGTACGGCGCGTCGACCTGTTGGAAGCGCATATCTCCCACCGCCGGCGCCCGTGCGGTCACTGTGAGTGAAGCAGTATTGCTCGTAACGGAGCCGGCAGAGTTGCTCAGGGAGACCGAAAAGGTCGCGCCGGTGTCCGAGAAAGTCGTCGGCGCCGTGGTGAAACTGCTGGAGGTGGCGCCCGCGACTGCAGCACCATCGCGATACCACTGGTACTGGGGTGCGGGATCGCCGGCACTGACCGAGAATGTCGCGGCAAGCCCCATCGGGACGCTCTGGTCGGCCGGCTGGGTATGTATTGTCGGCAGCGGCAGAGCGGACGCCGGTGCAGACGTCGTCCCCGCCGAGCCGCCACACGCAACGAGCGTCAACGACAACGCGCACGCCAGCGCCATTCCGAGGCGCGAACCACCAACATGCTGCGAGTATCGGTTGATCATATAGCCCCCACACGAGCAAACCGAGTTCTTATGAAGTGCCGTGATTTGATTCCAGGCCGCACGACCCAAGCGTCTTCACCTGCGCGGCGCATTCCCGCGCGGCGGCGGCGTCCTGCCCTGCAGCGAGCGCCAGCCACAGGATGATGAGACTGAAGGCGGCGATTATCCACATGCCGGTGAAGAAGTCGATCACGCCTCTGCCGCCCATGGCGCCGCCCGGCCCCAGATAGCTCACGACCCACATACCGATGAGGTAGGGAATCACCCACCAGCCCTGCCGCCAGCCGCGCACGATCCCGGGCCGGCGCGCGACCAGGCACCAGGCCACATAGACGACGATGTAGGCGAATACCGCCCCGAACATCCACTCGGTCACGGCGTAACCCGTCCAGTAGATGATCCAGTTCGAAGCGATGAAGGCGACCGGTGCGACCAGGCGGGAGGCGCGCAGGCGGAACGGGCGCTCGGCATCCGGCAGTGCCTTGCGCAGGTGCAGCAGGATCACCGGCCCGATGCTGTAGGAGAGCACGGTGATGAGGGAGACGGCCGACACGAGCTTCTGCCAGGAAGGAAAAGGAAAGAAAAACACGACGCCGACCACATAGGTGACGACGAGCCCCGCCCAGGGTACGCCGTGGCGATTGAGCCGCATCATGTGTCGTGGCGCATTGCCCATTTCGCCGGCGGCCATGAGGATGCGCGGGCTGCCGGTGATGTAGATGAAGGCGGTTCCGAGGGGCGAGATGATGGCATCTACGTAAAGCACGACGGCCCACCAGAGCGCTCCCACGCCAACCGCAATGGCCGCAAGCGGACCGAACATGCCCGTGAAGTGCAGGTGCCCCCAGCCGTCGCCAATGTCACGCGGATTGAGCGCCGTGATGAACGCGATCTGCAGGCCGACGTAAATCAGCATGCCGATCAGCACGGAGCTGATCAGGGCGATGGGCACGTAGCGATTGGGGTTGCGTGTCTCCCCGGCAAGCGCGATGGCCTGTTGAAAGCCGAGAAAGCTGAAGACGATTCCGGCGGTGGCCACCGCGGTGAAGATGCCGCTGCGTGGCGTGCTCGCGACCTGCGTCACCATGTTGGACGGATGGAACGAATAAGCCATCAGGATCCCTATGGTCGCGATCGGGATGAACAGCTTCCACCAGGTCGCCACGCTATTGATGATCAGGACCCAACGAACCGCCAGGAAATTGAGCGCCACCACTCCCGCCAGCAACACCGCCGCCCAGATCATGCCGACGCCGGTCAGGAGGCCGGTGTGCGGCTCTATCAGGCCCGGTATGTAGTTGTTGGAGTAAGTGAGCACGGCGCTCACCTCCACCGGGGGCACGGAAACGAAGGCAAGAAAAAGGATCCAGCTCCAGACCTTGCCGACGAAGTCGCCGTGGCTGACGTGGGTCATGTGCACCACCGCGCCGGAATTCGGAAACATGGTCGACAGCTCGGCGAAGACGAATGCGAGCAGCAGGATGGCGACCGCGCCGATCACCCAGGACAGCACACTCCACGGCCCCGCCTCGACGGCGGCGTGCAGCGCGCCGAAGAGCCAGCCCGAGCCGATGATGCTGCCGAGGCTGGCGTATAGAAGGCCTATGACCCCCGCATCACGCCTGAGCTTCGTCGGACCTGCCATTTGTCACCCCCTCTAGGTCATTATACGCGTCAGATGTTCAAGTCGAGCCGAGACGCAAGTCGCGCGAGCTGCGCGCTGTTGCGGGCGCCAAACTTCTCACGGATGGCCGACTGATGGTTGGCGACCGTCTTTTCCGACAGCGCCAGCTTCTCACTGATGCTCCTCACGGTCTCGCCCTGGACGAGCAAGCGCAGGATTTCGAACTCCCGCGGCGTCAGCGCTTCGAGCTCCGCCCGACCGGGCTGCGCCTCCGACCGGGCTATGTTTGTGGCCACGTCCGGACTTACGTAACGCTCACCGCGCGAAACCGCATAGATCGCCCGCACCAGGACCTCCGGAGCGCAGGCCTTGCTCAGATAGCCCAGGGCCCCGGCCTCGAGCGCGCGGCGTGCGTAGATGGCATCGTCATACATGCTGAACATCAAGATGCGCAGGTTGGGTTGGTCTTTGAGCATGCGGCGTGTCGCCTCTATCCCGCTGACGCCCGGCAGCGCGATGTCCATGACCACCACGTCCGGGTTGAGTGCGCGCGCCTGCTCGCAAGCCTGGGCGGCATTGCTCGCCTCGCCGACGACATGGATGCTCGGCTCGTCCTCGAGAAGCCGCCGATACCCTTCGCGCACGACGGCGTGATCGTCGACCAGCAGTATCTTGGTCGGGCCCGTCATGGCGATTAGCCTCCTTCCGGCGGCACCGGAATCCGCGCCGCGAGCTCGAATCCGCGCCCGGGCGAGCCGCTGAAGACGAGCTTACCCTGCAAGGCCATGACCCGCTCGCGCATGCCGATCAGCCCGAGGCCGCGGGTCGGCACTGCGGCAGAAGCACCGACGCCATCGTCCGCGACAACCACCTCGATCCTGTCGTCATCCGCCCCGCGAGCGCCGGCGCGTTGCAGGCGAACATCCACGTTACGCGCCGCCGCGTGTTTCGCAACATTGGTCAGCGCCTCCTGAACGAGCCGATAGAGAGTGACGGTGATGCTCTCCGGCAGCGCGCCGAAGTCCCCGGCGATGGCGAGTCGCAATGACACTCCCGGCAGGCGCGGGCGCCAGGTCTCGACACAGTGCTCCAGCGCCGCCGCAAGCCCCAGCTCATCGAGACCGGTCGGCCGCAGCTCGCGAATGAGTATCGCGAGGGAGCCGTGGATGTGATTGCAGTTCTCGACGATGGTGCTCGCCCGCCGATGGGTTGCCACCGGGGAGGCCTGGCTGTCGTCGCGAATCCCCACCGCATCGAGCTTGATGACATTCAGGTACTGACCGAGCTCATCGTGCAGCTCGCGTGCCAGCACCTTGCGCTCGCTCTCCTGCAGCTCGACGTACTGCTGCGCCAAACGGCGGTTGTCGGCCAGCGCCGTGGCCAGTTGCGCCTCCGCCGATTTGCGACGCGTAATCTCCTGCCTCGCCTCGCGGTAGCGGCGCGTCGCGAACCAGGTCAGGCCGAGGCCCAGCACCAGCAGCACGGTCGGCAGCTCATCGAGCTGATAGCGCTCATAGGGCGCGTTCAGGCGTCGCAACATCTCCGTGACATTGAAGAGGCCGCACACCACCCAGGTCGCAATGGTCACGAAAGCCACCAGGATCGCATCGCGCAGGTGACCCCTGCGGGCCTGGCCGGCCGGTGCGGCTGCTACGGATGATCCTGATGAGCTCATGGCGTTACCAGCGCTGGTGCACCCTGGGCCGAATGAAGCGCTCGTAGACCGAGCGCACAGCGCTCATCTGTTGCTCCGTCAGGGCGGGCAGCGCGCTCGCGCCACAATTGTCGCTCACCTGCTGCGGGTTTTTGCCGCCGGGAATGATGGTCGAGACCCCATCGAACATCAGGATCCAGCGCAGCGCGAGCTGCGCCAGCGTGGCGCCCGCAGGCACCAGCGCCTTCAGCTCCGCGACGGCCTGCAGCCCGACTTCGTAGGGAACACCCGCGAATGTTTCGCCGACATCGAAGGCCTCGCCGTGACGATTGAAGTTGCGGTGATCGTCACGCGCGAACGTCGATCCTGCGCTGAGCTTGCCGGTGAGCATTCCGGAAGCCAGCGGCACCCGGATGATGGTCGCGACCCCGCGGCGCTGCGCCTCCGCCAGAAAGCGCTCCGCCGGCCGCTGACGGAACATGTTGAAGATGATCTGGATGGACTCCACGTTGGGGAACTCCATCGCCTTCAAGCCCTCCTCGACCCTCTCCACGCTCACCCCGTAATGCTGCACCTTGCCGGCCTTCACCAGCTCGTCCATGGCGGCGAAAGTCTCCGGACGGTAATAGGTTTCCGTCGGCGGACAGTGCAGCTGCACCAACTCGAGAGAATCGACAGCGAGGTTCTGCAGCGAACGGTCGACGAAGGCAGTGAGGTTCTCTTTGTTGTAGCCAGCCGCCACGTGCGGATCGAGCCGGCGCCCGGCTTTCGTCGCGATGTGGAAAGGCGCCCGGGTTTCCGTGCGCAACCGCCCGAGGAGACGCTCGGAGCGGCCGTCGCCGTAAACGTCGGCCGTGTCGAAAAAGTTGACTCCCAGCTCGAGGGCCCGCTTCAGGGCGGCAATGGACTGCTCGTCATCCACGGTCCCCCATTCGCCGCCCACCGCCCAGGCGCCGAAGCCGATCTGCCCCACATCCCAGCCGATCCGACCAAACTTGCGGTATTTCAAGAGTCTCTCCTACAGGCCTCGCGGCCGCGCAACCAGCCGCAGGGTAACCTTCATGCCATCTCTCACCCGCAGCGCACCGCCGAGCGCGCTGAACGGCGTCAGACCCAGACTCGTCTGCCGCAGAGAAAATTCTCCGCCGGCAACGATCTCGCCATTCCGGATCTCGTAGCGCAGCGGCACCGTGACCGGATGCCACTCGCCATCGAGCTGCACCAGCACCTGCGCGACGATATCGCCGCGCTTGCCGTCGGGTGAGGGCTGCAAGCCCGCGGATCGCAGCGCGATGTCGCGATAGCGGGCAGCATTCAAGAGAGCGCCGCCGAGCATGTTGCGACGCGTCCCCTGGCGCGCGGATTGTGGAACGTCCGCCGGAAAATCCGGGCTGTGCTCGGCCGCGCGCAAGACTGGATCGTCCACCGTGAATCGCGTGACGGCGAGATGCAGATCGAAGCTGGCGTGCATGGGATCGGCCGGCAGGTAAATCGTTCCGCTCAGGCAGTGACACGCGATGACGTGATCGTGCCCCACAGAGGCCAGGGCACCCGCCCGATATACGAGCACGATGAGCTGCGATTCGGTCGCAACGACATCGAGCGGACGCCCGACCAATGGCGATGGCGCGAGGCCCGTGGCAGGCGCGCGCCCCGCCGACGGCGGCGCAACCTGCCGCGTGACGCAGCCACTGAGACCGGCAAACAACACCACGCCGAGGACGGCGAGCGTACCGGCGGCGATGCCTCGGGGCATGTCGCCGATCTACTTGATCAGCCCTTCCGCTTTCATCGCCGTCTTCACTGCCGGACGCGCTGCAATACGCTCCTGGAAAGCACGAACGTTGGGGAAAGGTGCGAGGTCGAGCTTCACGACGGCTGCCCAGTTAGTGATGGTGAAGAGATAGGCATCCGCCACCGTGAAATGGTCGCCCAGGAGGTAGGAACGGCCGGCGAGGTGCTTCTCCACCAGGGCATAACGCTTGTTGAGATAGGCGAGCCGCTCGGCACGGGTCTCCGGCGCAAGGTCGGGCCTGAAGAGCGGCGAATAGCTCTTGTGCAGCTCGGAGTTGATGTAGCCGAGCCATTCCTGCAGGTGATAGCGGTCCATGGTGCCGGCGCGAGGCGCGAGCCCCTTCTCCGGCTTGAGATCGGCAAGGTACTGGACGATCGTCGGGCCTTCGGTGAGTACTTGACCGTCATCCAATTGCAGCGCCGGGACGTAGCCCTTGGGATTGATGGCGAAGAAGTCGCCCGCCGTACTGATCGTCTTCGTCTTCACGTCCACCTTCTGCAGCTGCAACTCGATCCCCGCCTCCTCGGCGACGATGTGCGGCGACAGCGAGCACGCACCGGTGGCATAGAACAGTTTCATGCGGGTTCTCCTTCGGTCAAAGCAAGCGGCGATGGCTACAAGTTACCATCGGTGCTCACCTTTGCGCTAGCCGCGCCAGAGTCTCCCGCTCGCGATTCGTGCTCCCTCGACCAGGGCGGCAAGCTTCAGATAGGCGATGTCCGGCTCCACGGGCCCGAAGCCCGCGAAGGTTCCGTAACCGCAGTCGCTGCCGCCGATCACACGCTCCCGGCCGACGAGCAAGGCCAGCCGCTCCAGCCGTTCCGCCACGAGCAGCGGGTGCTCCACGTAGTTGCTGGTGGAGCTGATGACACCCGGGATCAGGACTTTCTCCTCGGGAAGCTTCACGTCCTTGAAGACGGCCCACTCATGGGCATGACGGGGATTCGCCGATTCGAAGAGCAGCGCCTGCGGCTTGGCGCGCAGCACCACGGGAAGCAGCCGGACGAGGGGAATGTCGTGATGATGCGGCCCCTCGTAGTTTCCCCAGCAGACGTGCATACGCACGCGGTCCGCCGGCACGTTTCGCAATGCGTGGTTGAGCACCTCGATGTGCCTCACTGCGAGAACCGTGAACTCCTCCTCCGTGCGATGCCGATAGAGAGTATGCCGACCCATGCCGAGATCGGGCGCATCGATCTGTAGCAGGAAGCCCGCCGCGACGATTGCCTCGTACTCGGTCCGCAGGGCCTCGGCGAGCGCCTCGAGATACTCATCCAGCGAAGGGTAGAAATCGTTGGGCTGGAACAACGCAACGACGCCTGGGGAGGCGGCGTTGACGAATGCCTCGAGCGGTGCAGCGGCGAGCACCGCCGAGCCCAGATTCTCGAGGTCAGAGGTGAGCGGGCGCGAATCCTTCACCTGCACGGGTCCCACGCAGCGCGGCCTGCGGTACTTCGCCGTCGCCCCTCTCTCGGCTAGCTTGCGCAGCAGACCCGGAAATTCCACCAGATCCTGCCCGGGCTCCCGCGGCGTGTCACCGTCGAAGCCGGACAGCCGTTCCGACACATAGGTCGCATAGCTGATCTTGCTCATCTCGCCGTCGCTGACGACGTCAATGCCGACATCGACCTGGCGCCGCACGACCTCCTTCACTGCCTTGGCGATGGTCGCGGCGGCCTCGGGCCCATCCGGGTGCCCTGCAGCCCGCGCAAACAGCACATCTGTCACGGCCTGAGTGCGCGGCAGGCTGCCAACGTGAGTTGTCAGGATGCGGTCGATACTGCGGTGCATCGAGGCTCTCGCCGCTATGCGGGCCGATAGGTATTGTTGGACGTATGATCGCCGGCCAACCAACGCTTCAGCTCGCCGTGGGCGTTGGCGCGGCGTGTGCGCGCAATCTCATCCGCCTGCGGATGATCCCGGGTGAACTCCAGGATGAGCCCGTTGGGGTCGGTGACGTACACCGAGCGGCAGTATCCGTGCTCGAGTATGAAGGTCTGCGGCGGCAGGTAGCCGGCCTCCACCAGCCGCCGCTCGATCTCCGCCTGCGTCTGGGCGTCGACGTTGAGGGCAATGTGATGAAACGGTGTGAAGGGCATTTCCGGGCCGAATTGCCGGTCATCCTCCGGCTTGGCAAACTTGAAGAATGCCAGCGCGCCGCCATCGCCGATGCCGAAGAAGAGATGGCAGTAGACGCGCTCGGCACCGAAGAGCTCATCGATCTCGCACCAGGTTGCCATCAGCGGCAGGCCGATCACGTCTTCGTAGAACTTGCGCGTCGCCTCGAGATCGTGGGTGACGTAGGCCGTGTGATGCAGGCGGGAAGGCAGCTTTGCGAGGGTAGCCATGGGGACCTCCAGATCAGAAGCGATACTCGAAATCGAGCCCGTAGCGCCGCGGCAGGGCCCGCCAGAGGAACCCTCCTGGGGAGAATTCCGCATTGTAAATCTTATTGGTGAGATTCTTCGACCAGGCCGTAACCGTCCACTGGCCGCTCTGCAGACTGAGATCGAGGTTGACCAGCGAGATCGGATCGCGTGAGGTCGAGTTCTGCGGGTCCCACCAGGTGCGGCCGATGGTCTGGAAATCGAGCCGAGCCGTCCCCTTCAGCCCATTGGTCAGCGGCTGCACATACATCGCGCCCGCATTGACGGTATCGCGGGAGACGAGCGGCGCCTGGTTGCCGAGGACGGTGGGATCAGCCATCTTGGTGATCCGGCTGCCCGTGTATCCATAGCCGGCATAGAGCTGCAGATAACTGGTTGGGTAGGCCGTCAACTGGATCTCGGCGCCCTTGTAGGTTGCATTCAGATTGCCGAGGTTCTGCGTCGAGTTTTCGGAGAGGTACACGAAGAAATAGCCATTATCCGAGTGCGTATGAAACACGTCCGCGTCGACGCTCAGCCGATGCTCGAGCATATCTCCCTTGACGCCAAGCTCATACGTATCGGCGATTTCGGCATTGAACACGTCGTTGACGCCTTTGATGCCGTTGGCGGCGGCAACCGCCCCTACCCCCGTCTGATTGAAGCCGCCGCTGCGGAAACCACGGCTCCAGTCGGTATAGACGGTCCAGTTATCGTTTGGCTTGTAGCGCAGCGTGAACTTCGGCTGCCATGCTCCCCAGGTTTCCGTGCGCACTTCGCCGTCGTAGGCAGTCGGGTCCAGGACCATCGCGAGAAAGTACGGCGGGGTGCGGGTGGTGTCGCTGACCTTGTCCTGATCGTAGCGCAGCGCGGCATCGACCTCCAATTGGTCATTCAGCTTATAGGTCGCATCGCCGTAGCCTGCCCAGGCATTGCTGTTCTGACCGTCGGCGAGGAACGTGGCGTTCGTATTGGTCGCGAACGGATTGGTCGGGTCGACGAGCGGAGTCTCATAGACGGCCGGAACGCCGAGGCCCCGGTCGACGATGTTGTCCGTGGAGATGAAGCGCTCTTTGTGCAGGAAGTAGAGTCCCGCGATCCACGTGAACTGCCCCTGCGAGGGCGAGGTGAAGCGCAAATCCTCACTCCACGAGCGCACGCGGATGAACTGGCTCTGGCTTTCGTCGAGCGGGCCGCCGAGTGCGGCGGGAATCGTCGCAAAAAAGTCGTTGTAGGCGATCGACGTGTTGATCGGCCGGAAATCATAGGCATCGCCGGTGTCGATTTCCTTGGTCTGGTCATAGTCGGTGACCGAGGTGAAGGTCCCGTATGCCGGGCGGTAGTCCAGCTTCAACGGAATGTCGAGGATGTCGCGGTTGTCCGTGCCCTCGTTGTTGACCTGAATCGGGCTGCTGACGTCGTTCGCGTCCGCCGGCGTGGTGAAGCTGGAGAACACGTTTGACTCGTCATCGCGCGGTATCACGTAGTAATACGCCG
>JBOIAB010000021.1:0-11992 GCA_050738635.1 Steroidobacteraceae bacterium | reverse complement strand
CGGCACGGGCGCGCCGCGGCTGGCGGCCGGCCGGCCCGAGCTGGCGCCGCTCCTGGCGCGCCTGCTGGCCTGAGCGCCACGACTGGGGTTATAGTAAGCAGTCTTCCGCGCCAGCCCGGCGCTCATCTTCTTTAGTACCCCCAATATGGCCCGTATCACCGTCGAAGACTGCCTGCAGAACGTCGATAACCTCTTCCAGCTCGTCATCCTGGCGGCGCAGCGCGCGCGCCGGCTCGCCAATGGCGCCGAGCCCACCGTCGGCTGGGAAAACGACAAGCCGACCGTGGTCGCGCTGCGCGAGATTGCCGCGGGCAATGTCACGCTCGACATGCTCCGTGAGCCCGAGCCGCCGGCCGAGCCCACGATCCCCGAGCTCGAGGCGCAGTCGTCCTTCCGCGCGCCGCAGTTCGGCCTGGGGGACTGAACCCTCCCGGCCCCCTCCCATGGACTACGCGTCTTCACTCCTGGGACTGCTCCCCGGTGGAAGGCGCACCCCGGGACTCAAGGAGCTCCTGGGCGCGGTCGGCAAATACCTGCCACCGGAGCAGGTAGCGCGCATCGAGGAGGCAGCGGAGTTCGGCGCCTCCGCCCACAAGGGACAGAAGCGCCTTTCCGGCGAGCCTTTCATTGCCCATCCGGTGGCGGCGGCGGCCATCCTCGCCGACCTGCGCCTCGATGCGGATACGTTGATTGCGGCGATCCTGCACGATGTCATCGAGGACACGCCGACGCCGAAGGATCAGCTGGCAGCGCGTTTCGGCGCTGACGTCGCGGAGCTCGTTGACGGAGTCACGAAGCTCGATGCGATCCAGTTCAAGAGCCGCGAGGAGGCGCAGGCGGAATCCTTCCGCAAGATGCTGCTCGCAATGGTGCGCGACCTGCGGGTCATCCTGGTCAAGCTCGCCGACCGCACCCACAACATGCGCACCATCCAGGCCATGCCGCTGCCGCGGCGGCGGGCCGTCGCCCGCGAGACTCTCGAGATCTATGCCCCCATCGCGGAGCGCCTCGGCCTCTACAACATGAAGCTCGAGCTCGAGGACCTCGGCTTCGAGGCACTCTACCCGCACCGCTACCAGGTGCTGGCGCGCGCGCTGCGCAAGGCTCGCGGCAACCAGAAGGAGTTCCTGAAAAAGCTCGACCAGCAGCTGAGCGGCGCCCTGGCCAAGAATGAGATCCAGGCGCGGGTGGAGACGCGCGAGAAGCACCTCTACAGCATCTACAAGAAGATGCTGCGCAAGCGCGCCTCGCTGGCGGAAATCGTCGATGTCTACGGCCTGCGCATCGTCGCCGACAAGCCCGACACCTGCTATCGGGCGCTCGGCATCGTGCACGCGGTGTTCAAGCCCATGCCCGGGCGCTTCAAGGACTACATCGCCATCCCGCGCGTCAATGGCTATCAGTCACTGCACACGACGCTCTTCGGTCCCAACGGCGTACCCATCGAGGCGCAGATCCGCACCGAGGACATGCACCAGGTCGCGGAATCCGGCATCGCGGCGCACTGGAAATACAAGAGCGGCGGCGATCCGGACTCCATGCAGCAGGAGCGGACACGCGAGTGGCTGTCGAGCCTGGTGGAGCTGCAGGAGGACGGCAGCTCGGAGGAATTCCTCGAGAGCGTCAAGGTCGATCTGTTTCCGGACAAGGTATACGTCTTCACGCCCAAGGGGACGATCCTGCGCCTGCCGAGCGGCGCCACGGTGGTGGACTTCGCCTACGCCGTGCATACCGATATCGGCAACCGCTGCGTCGCGGCCAAGGTCGACCGTCGGTTGACGCCGCTGCGCACGGTACTGCGCAATGGCCAGACGGCGGAGATCATCACCGCCAAGGGCGCGATGCCGAATCCCTCCTGGGTCAACTTCGTCGTCACCGCCAAGGCGCGCAACGCGATCCGGCATTACCTGAAGAGTTTGCGCCGCACCGAAGCCATCGCGCTCGGCCAGCGGCTGCTCAACCAGGCGCTCGGGGAGTTCCGCCTGGCGCTGGAGGAAGTCAGTTCCGAGGTGCTGCAGGCCGTGCTCGGCGAGTTCGGCATGAAGGATCTCGATGACCTGTACGAGAAGATCGGCCTCGGGGAGCGCCTGGCGCCCCTCGTCGCGCAGCGTCTGTTGCCGGCGCCGGCGACGCAGGGCGGACCGCAGGCGCCGGCGCCGCTGGCGATCGCCGGCACGGAAGGCCTCCTCGTCTCCTACGCGCGCTGCTGCTTTCCACTGCCGAACGACCCGGTATTCGCCTTCCTCTCGGCGGGGCGCGGCGTGATCATTCACCGCGAGCGCTGCGTCAACGTCGAGGACTACCGCAAACACCCGGAGAAGTGGCTCCCGGTGAGCTGGCGGTCGGCGCCGGAGCGGCTCTTCAACTCGGAGATCCGCATCTACGTGGTCAACCGCACCGGCGTGCTGGCAGCGGTCGCCGCCTCCATCGCCAGCACCGAAACCAACATCCATCACGTCTCGATCGAGGAGCAGGAGGGCGACGCCTCGATTTTGACTTTCGAGCTGAAGGTTCGCGATCGCAAGCATCTGGCGCGTTTGATGCGCGTCATCCGGCGGATGCCGGACGTGACGCGTGTCAACCGGACGATTGCCGCCCATGCGCGCACCGGTCCGGTGGACGAAGGCCTCGGAGGCGTGGACGAGAGCGACGATCCGGATGCCAATTCCAACAGCGAGTGAGAGAGAGCAAATGAGCCGTAAAGTGATTCATACCGAGCGGGCACCACAGGCGATCGGCACCTATTCCCAGGCGGTGCGCGCCGGCGATACCGTCTACCTCTCCGGCCAGATCCCCCTCGACCCGGACACCAAGGAGCTGGTGGCCGGTGACATCGAGGCGGAGATCCGCCGCGTGTTCGACAATCTGAAAGCGGTCGCCGAAGCCGCCGGCGGCAGCCTCGCGCAGGCCGTGAAGGTCAACGTCTACCTCACCGACCTGGCGCACTTCGCCAAGGTCAACGAGATCATGGCGCGCTATTTTCCGCAGCCCTATGCGGCCCGGGCGGCCATCGGCGTCGCGCAGCTGCCCCGCGGCGCGCGTGTCGAAGCCGATTGCGTCCTTTACCTTGGCTAATTCCGCGTCGATCCCCCGTGAAGCCACGTGACCCCGCGACCCAGGCACAGGGATGTGCCCCGCCGCCGGAGGTGGCGGAGATCGCTGGGCCGGGCAGGATGCCCGGATCCAGCGCCGCACAACAAGAGCAGCGCCCGATCACGGCATTGCGCGGCGTCGGCGAGGCGCTGGCGCAACGCCTGGCGCGACTCGGAGTCGCACAGGTCCAGGATCTGCTCTTCGTGCTGCCGCTGCGCTACGAGGATCGCACCACCGTCGTCAGGATTGGCGCCCTGCTCCCCGGAATGCGCGCCGTCGTCGAAGGCGAGGTGCAGCTGGCGCAGGTCGCCTACCGCAGGCGGCGGCAATTGCAGTGCAGCCTGTCGGACGGCTCGGGCTTCCTCACTCTGCGCTTCTTTCATTTCTCGGCATCGCAGCAGCAGGGGCTCGAGCGCGGCACGCGGCTGCGTTGCTTCGGCGAGGTGCGCCGCGGTCCCCAGGGTCTGGAGATCGTCCACCCGGAATATCGCCGCGTGAGCGGCGGCGAGGCGCCGCCGGAGGAGACGCTGACCCCGATCTACCCGCTGACGGAGGGCGTCGCGCAGGGACGGCTGCGCGGGCTCATCGCGCAGGCGCTACACGAGCTCGACACGGCGGCCGTGCGCGACTGGATCCCACCGCAGGTGCTGGGATCCCTCGAGCTGCCGCCATTGCGCGACGCACTGCTGTACGTCCACCGGCCGCCGCGAGAGGCTCAGCTCAGCGAGCTCGAGGCTGGCCGCCATCCGGCGCAGCGCCGGCTCGCGTTCGAGGAGTTGCTCGCCCACCAGGCGAGCCTTCGGCTGATGAAACGGGCCGCCAGAACCGACCCGGCGTGGGCTCTCGATGATCCGCAGGCGCTGGCGGCACGGCTCACCGCCGCTCTGCCTTTCGCCCTCACGCGAGCCCAGACCCGCGTACTGGCGGAGGTCGAGGCGGACCTGGTGTCGAGCGTGCCGATGGTGCGCCTCATCCAGGGAGATGTTGGCTGCGGCAAGACCGTGGTAGCGGCCGCCGCCGCGGCACGTGCCGTCGGCAGCACCGCACCCGAGGCGCCCGGCGAGCACTTCCAGGCTGCGCTCATGGCGCCCACGGAACTGCTCGCCGAGCAGCACTGGCGAAATCTCGTGCAGTGGTTCAGGCCCCTCGGCCTGGACGTCGCGCTGATCACCGGCTCGCAGCCGGCGCGCACGCGCCGCAGCGCAATGGAGGCGATCGCCACGGGCGGCATCCGTGTCGTCGTCGGGACGCACGCGCTCTTCCAGGAAGGCATCGAGTTCTCGCGCCTGGGTCTCATCATCGTCGACGAGCAGCACCGTTTCGGCGTCCAGCAGCGGCTGCGGCTGCGGGAGAAGGGCAGCAAGCTCGGGCACTTCCCGCATCAGCTCATCATGACCGCGACGCCGATTCCGCGCACGCTGGCCATGACGGCCTACGCCGATCTCGACATCTCCGTGATCGACGAGCTGCCGCCGGGCCGCACGCCGGTGCGGACCGTCGTCGTACCGGAGCAGCGGCGCGAGCAAATCGTGGCGCGCATCGTCGCGGCTTGCCGCGACGGCCGTCAGGTCTATTGGGTCTGCCCGCTCATCGACGAGTCGGACGAGTTGCGCTCGCAAGCCGCGGAAGAGACCGCCGCCGCACTCGCGGAGGCATTACCCGAAGTGCGGGTTGGGCTCGTGCATGGCCGAATGCCGTCCGCGAAGAAGGATGCGGCGATGCTCGCTTTCAAGGCCGGCCGGATCCAACTGTTGGTCGCCACCACGGTGATCGAGGTCGGAGTCGACGTCCCCAATGCCACCCTGATGGTCATCGAGAATGCCGAGCGCATGGGTCTGGCGCAGTTGCACCAGCTGCGGGGCCGGGTGGGTCGCGGGACCGACGCCAGCACCTGTGTGCTCCTCTATCGGGCGCCGCTCTCACCGCTGGCGCGCCAGCGGCTGCAGGTCATTCGCGACACCAGCGACGGTTTCGAGATCGCGCGCCGCGACCTCGAGCTGCGAGGCCCCGGGGAGCTCCTCGGCACGCGCCAGACGGGGCTGGCGCAACTTCGCGTCGCGGATCTGACGCGCGATGCGGACCTGCTGCCGCGCGTGCAGGAAGCCGCGGAGCTGCTGATTGCGAGCTACCCGGATAATATTGCGGCGCTCGCGGCCCGCTGGATCGGCACGGCCGAGCAGTATGGGCGAGTCTGATGAGCGCGGTGCCTTTCATCGAGGACACCTAATGTGTCCTCGATCCGCGCTCAGCAGACGAGCGCCCACGCAGGATGCGTGGGCCGGGTGCCCCGCCGCCAGGATGGCCAGTGGTACGGCCCTCCCGAGATTGAAAACGCATGAATAGCACGGCACTTACCGGCGACTCAGCCCCGGCAACCAAGCTCAGGGAGGCGCCGCTCTATCACCGCCTGGCACGGCGGCTCGAGGAGTACGGGCGGCTCGCGCGCTTCGACCGTCCCATTGGCACCTGGCTGCTGCTGTGGCCGGCACTGTGGGCACTATGGATCGCCGGCGGCGGACGGCCGCAGCAGAAGGTGCTCATCGTCTTCGTGCTGGGCGTAGTCGTCATGCGCGCTGCCGGCTGCATCATCAATGACTTCGCCGACCGCAACATCGATCCGCACGTCAAGCGCACTCGCGAGCGGCCGCTCGCCGCACGCCGCGTGTCGCCGACGGAGGCGCTGGTGCTCTTCGTCATCCTGGGTGTGGCCGCGCTGTGGCTGGTCACCCGACTCAACGTCTTCACGGTGAAGCTCGCCGTGATCGGCGCCGCGCTCACCGTCTCGTATCCTTTCGTGAAGCGATTCTTCCCTCTGCCACAACTCTATCTCGGCATCTCGTTCGGCGGCTGGAGTGTGCCGATGGCCTTTGCCGCGCAAGGCGATTCGCTGTCGCGCATCGCCTGGCTGCTCTACATCGCAGCGGTCATCTGGGCGGCGGTGTACGACACGATCTACGCCATGGTGGACCGTGAGGACGACATCACCATCGGCATCAAGTCCAGCGCCATCCTGTTCGCGGACATGGACAGGTTCCTGATCGGCGCCCTGCAGGCGATGATGCTGTTCGCCCTGGTGCTCGCCGGGCGCGACATGAGCTTCGGGGGCTGGTACTACGCGGGCCTGGTGACTGCGGCCGTGCTCTTCCTCTACCAGCAGTGGCTGATCCGTGCGCGGGAGCCGACCGCGTGCCTACACGCGTTTCTCAATAACAACTACGTCGGCATGGCTATCTTCATTGGCGTACTGATGCAGTACGTATACTCGCGTTGAGCCCGCAGAAGAACCAACCGCTCTGGCGCCGCATGGGCTTCGCTCTGACCGGACTCCTTCATGCCGTGCGCACGGAGCGCAGCGTGCGCTTCGAGGCAGTGGTGTTCGTCCTGGTCTGGGCGGCGCTCGCGATCCTGCGCCCCGACCCTGTCTGGTGGGCGGTCGTGGCGCTCGCGAGCGCGGGTGTGCTTGCCGCGGAGCTGCTCAACACGGCGATCGAGGCGCTCGCCGACCATCTCAGTCCCGAGCTGCATCCGCGGATCCGCATAGTCAAGGACTGTGCCGCCGCGGCCGTGCTGGTCTGCGTGCTCGGCGCTCTGGCGGTGGCCGCCGCGCTGGCGGTGCATCTGCTGCGCCGCTGATCACAAAATGAGCAACTGTCGACGCAGACGTGGCGGTTGCGTTGACATTCGCCCTGCCGCCCGCGAACATCGGCCGCGTCGCGCCCACCGGAACTGCCCATGACCCCGACCGCCCTCGGAACCGTTCGCCACGACTGGACGTTGCCGGAAGTCACGAGCCTGCTCGGTCTGCCGCTCATGGATCTGCTCTACCACGCCCAGCGCGTGCACCGCGAGCATCACCAGCCCAACACCGTGCAGATGAGCACGCTGCTGTCGATCAAGACCGGCGCCTGCCCGGAGGATTGCGCCTATTGCCCGCAAAGCGTGCGCTACGACACCGGACTCGAGCGGGAGGAGTTGCTGGAGGTCGCCGCCGTGCGCGAGCGGGCACTGCGCGCGAAGGAGGCCGGGGCAACCCGGTTCTGCATGGGCGCCGCCTACCGCTCGCCCAAGGCGAAGGAGCTGCGCGTCATCGGCCAGATGGTCCGTGAGGTCAGTGCGCTCGGACTCGAGACCTGCGCGACCCTCGGCATGCTGACGCCGGCGCAGGCACGCGAGCTGAAGGACGCCGGCCTCGATTACTACAATCACAACCTCGATACCTCGGCGGAGTTCTACGGCGAGATCATTACCACCCGCACGTTCCAGGACCGCCTCGACACGCTGCAGGCGGTCCGCGCCGCGGACCTGAAGGTGTGCTGCGGCGGCATTCTCGGCATGGGCGAGTCGGCCGGCGATCGCGCCGGGCTGCTCATGACACTCGCCAACCTCCCGCAGCACCCGGAGAGCGTACCCATCAACCAGCTGGTGCAGGTGCCGGGCACGCCGCTCGCCGGCGCGGCGCCGATGGATCCGCTCGATTTCGTGCGCGTCATTGCGGCGGCTCGGCTCATGATGCCGCGCGCGCACGTGCGCCTGTCGGCCGGGCGGCAGGGGATGAGCGATGAGCTGCAGACGCTCTGCTTCCTCGCCGGTGCCAACTCCATTTTCTACGGCGAGAAGCTCCTGACCACCGGTAACCCGGATGTCGAGCGGGATCGGGGCCTCCTCGCACGGCTCGGCATCAGGCCCGAGCGGTTGTCAGCCGATGAAGAGACAGCCGCTTGAGCCGGCGCTCGAGGAAATCGAGCGGCAGTATCTGCGGCGTCGCCGTGCGACAGTAGAGGCTTACCCGGAGACGGCCAGCCACACACGGGTCATCGTCGACGGCGGTCTGCTCATCGACTTCAGCAGCAACGACTATCTCGGTTTGGCGGCACACCCGGCGCTCGCCCAGGCGATGGCGGCGTGCGCGGCCCGCTGTGGCGCGGGCAGCGGCGCCTCGCATCTGATCAGCGGCCATGGACGCGAGCACGCCGCCCTGGAGGAGGAGCTGGCCGCCTTTGCCGGCCGGCCGCGCGCTCTTCTCTTCTCGACCGGATACATGGCCAATCTCGCTGTCGTGACCACGCTCGCGAGCCGCGGCGAGTCGGTGCTGCTCGACCGCCTCAGCCATGCGTCGCTGATCGACGCCGGGCTCCTGTCCGGCGCGCGATTCCGGCGCTATCCGCACTGCGACGCCGATGCCGCCCGCCGCCTGCTCGCCGAGAGCACTCCGCAAACGACAGTAATCGCAACTGATGGCGTGTTCAGCATGGACGGCGATATCGCGCCGCTCGCCGCTCTGTCCGATGCTGCCCGCGCACACGACGCGTGGCTCGTCGTCGACGATGCGCACGGTATCGGTGTGCTGGGCGCGAACGGCCGCGGCGCGCTGGAGCTCGCCGGCCTGGGTTGCGAAGATGCGCCCGTGTTGGTGGGCACTCTCGGCAAGGCGTTCGGCTCCTTTGGCGCCTTCGTCGCCGGTGCGGCGGATTTGATCGAGTTTCTCATCCAGCGCGCACGTCCCTACATCTACACCACCGCTCTGCCACAGCCGGTCGCCGCGGCAACTCGTGCGGCCCTGCGCATCGCGCGCGAGGAGACCTGGCGGCGCGAGCGCGTGTTGGCTCTCACTGCGCGCTTTCGCGCGGCCGCGCGCCAGGCGGGCGTGCCACTCACCGACTCCGTGACTCCGATCCAGCCGATCCCGCTCGGCGGTGCGCAGGCCGCGCTCGCCGCCCAACATGCGCTGCGTCAGGCCGGCTTCTGGGTCGTCGCCATCCGCTCGCCGACCGTGCCAGCGGGCACTGAGCGGCTGCGCATCACACTCACCGCCGGCCATGAGGAGAGTCAGGTCGACAGCCTGGTCGAGACTCTGAGCCGCAGCCTCACCTCGAGACGCGAGCCGTGAGCGGCCTCTACACCGAAGTCCGCGGCAGCGGACCGACGCTCGTTCTCCTGCACGGCTGGGGACTGAACGTACGCGTCTGGGACGGGCTCGCGGCCGCGCTCTGTGACCGCTTCCGCATCATCGCCGTGGACCTCCCCGGCCACGGCCGCAGCGGCTGGCTGCCCGACTGCTCGTCGCTCAAGCAGCAGGCCGCGCAGATTCACGCGACCGTCGCCGCGCTCAGCGCGGAATATTTCGTCCTCGGCTGGTCGCTCGGCGGCCAGCTCGCGCTGCAGCTTGCGGCCACGCAGACGGCGGTGCGTCGCCTGGTGTTGATTGCCACCACCCCGCGCCTCCTCGCCGCTCCCGACTGGCCGCATGGCGCGCCGCCAGAGCGGTTGGCGGCGCAGGCGGACGGCCTGCGTACGGATTATCGGCGCACGGTGAGCGATTTCCTGGAGCTGCAGGTCCGTGGCAGCGCCGGCGGCGCCGCCGCCCTGGCACAGCTCAACGCGGCGCTGTTCGCCCACGGCGCCGGCGAAGGGACCTTGAGCCCACGCCTGGCGGCGCTTGCACGCGGCCTCGAGCTGTTGCACGACACGGATCTGCGGCCGCTGCTCGCCGACGTCACCGTTCCCACTCTCGTCATCGCAGGGCAATACGACCGCGTGACGATGCCGGCCGCCTCGCATGCGCTGGCCGACAGTCTTGCGGATGCGCGCTATGTGGAGATCCGTCGCGCGGCGCACGCGCCATTCCTGTCGCACCTCCCGGAGCTCAGCTCCCTGGTCGCCGACTTTCTATTGCGCACATGAGCCCCACTGATCTCTTTCAGCTCGACAAGGCCGGCGTGCGCGCCGCTTTCGAGCGCGCGAGCGCAACCTACGAGGCCGCCGCCGTCCTGCAGTCCCGCGTGGCCGACGAGCTGCTCGGCAGGCTCGAGCCGTTCGACTTCCGGCCGCAGGTCGTCCTCGACCTCGGGGCGGGCACTGGCCGCGCTGCCGCACGGCTCAAGCGCCGCTATCGCGGCGCCACGGTGCTCGCCCTCGACCTCGCGCCCGGCATGCTCCAGCAGGCCGCGCGCCATCAACGCCTGTTCCGCCGCTTCGAGCGCATATGCGCCGATGCCGCCCGCCTGCCGCTCGGATCCGCCAGCGTCGACATCGTCTTCAGCAACCTCATGCTGCAATGGTGCGACCCGCTCGACGAAGTCTTCGCCGAGATACGCCGCGTCCTGAGACCGCAAGGCTTTCTCATCTTCACCACCTTCGGTCCCGACACCCTGAAAGAGCTGCGCCGCGCTTGGGCCGAGGCCGATGGCCACAACCACGTCAACCGCTTCCTCGACATGCATGACGTGGGCGACGCGCTGGTGCGCGCCGGCCTGCAGGAGCCCGTGCTCGACGTCGACCGCACTCAACTCACGTACGCTGACGGCATGGCGCTCATGCGTGACCTCAAATGCATCGGTGCGCGCAACGCCACCGCCGGACGCCCGCGCTCGCTCGTCGGCCGCGGCCGCCTGCAGCGCGTCCTCGCCGCCTACGAGCCCTTGCGCCAGGAGGGCAGACTCCCGGCCACGTACGAGATTGTCTATGGTGCCGCCTGGGGCACGGCCGGCCGGCCCGCGGCCGCCGTGCACGACGGCGAGGTCAGAATTCCTCCGGCCGCAATCCGCAGAAGAAAGTGAAACACCTGACATGAGCGCAGCGCAGGCCGTAAAGGGCTGGTTCGTCACCGGCACCGACACCGGTGTTGGCAAGACACTCATCGCCGCCGCCCTGACACGCGCGCTGGTTGCCCGCGGCCTGCGAGTCGCCGTCATGAAGCCGGTGGCCTCCGGCTCCGAACCAACAGCGGCGGGCCCGCGAAACGCCGACGCGTCGACCCTGATGGCCGCGGCCAATGTGACTGCCCCCTATGAGATCGTGAACCCCTACTGCTTCCTGCCTGCGATCGCGCCGCATATCGCGGCCCGTGAAGCCGGCGTGGCCATTGATCTCGCGCTCCTGCGTTCCCGCTTCGACTCCCTCGCCAGCGCTGCCGATTGCGTCGTCGTCGAGGGCGCCGGCGGCTGGCTCGCGCCGCTCGGCGATGTGGCCGCCATGGCCGACCTCGCCGCCACGCTTCGCCTGCCGGTGCTGCTCGTGGTCGGGCTGCGCCTCGGCTGCCTCAATCACGCGCTTCTCAGCCGCGAGTCCCTGGCCACTCGCGGCGCCGCCTTCGCCGGCTGGATCGCCAATGGCATCGATCCGCATTTCGAGCGCGCCACCGAGAATCTCGCCACCCTGAGCGCGCACCTGGGCGGCTCGCCACTCGCCCGGATCCCGTTTCTCGAGCCCGGCCGCGACCCACCGGACCTGCGCCAGGCCGCGGGCAGGCTGTGCGCTTGAACCGCCCTGGCCGCCGCTCTACCATCAATCCGCTTGCGTATCGTCATCTGCCCGAACTGCTCGCTCAGTCTGCGCGCGGCCGCGCTCTTTTTCGGCGGCCTGTGCCTCTTCTGCCTCACGCTGGCGAGTGTGCTGGCTCTCCTGGGAATGTGGCCCGTGCTGCCGTTCGCCGGCCTGGAAATGCTCGGCGTCGGCTGGGCGCTGCACGCCAGCCTCGCCCGGCGGTACCGTTCCGAAATCATTACACTCACGGACGCGGACATCAGCGTCGAGTCGCGCGATCGCGCCGAGTGCAGGCGAACCGTGTTCCAGCGGCACTGGGCTCAGGTTAAACTGCGCTGTCCTGCCTCGCGTCTGCACCCGAGCCGGCTCACGATCGAGTCGCACGGCCGGCAGTGCGAGCTGGGAAGCTTCCTCACGGAAGAGGAGCGGTACGGCCTGGCGCTGAGGTTGCAGCGTCTGATTGGCCGCATCAATGAGTCGCCTTCACTGGCCTCCGGGTCGAAGTAGGCGGCGCTCTGGTTTGATTAGCGTATCGCGCGGGGGGGCCTTGACGGTAAGGGACCGCGCGAGAAAGGCACGACAACGATGTATCGCGCAAGACTCGGAATACGGCCCGGGACATGGCTCAGCATCGCGG
>JBOIAB010000020.1:0-49884 GCA_050738635.1 Steroidobacteraceae bacterium | reverse complement strand
ATGACCCGAAGGCATTCCGCAACATTCTGGAAGGACTGCGAGAGCTGGCGGGATCCTTGCCGGTGGTTTTTTCGATCCATCCGAGAACTCGGAAGCGCATCGAGCAATTTGCCCTGCAGCAGTTCTTCCGACTCGACAGCGGCCCGCAGTCGAAGCCCGAAACTGGCCCTCTCAGTGGGCCGGGAATACATGTGATCGAACCGCTCGGGTATCTGGATTTTCTCTGTCTGATGAAACATGCAGGTATCGTAGTCACGGACTCGGGGGGCATACAGGAGGAGACGACGTGTCTGGGCATTCCGTGCGTCACAGTTAGAGAAAATACGGAGCGGCCGGCGACCCTGACGTGGGGGACGAACGTCATCGCCGGCACGAACCCGGAGAACATTTGCAAAGCGATTCGGCTACAACTCAAAGGTCCGAGTGATTCCGGGCCGGCCCGCCGAATTCCAGAAAAGTGGGACGGGAAGGCGGCGTTGCGGATCGTCGACGCGATTGTCGCGGAGTTCGTGCGAACAATGCGCTCGACCTCACGCGACGTTCGAAGTTGAGCCGCCCGCCATCGGGGCTTTCCTATATCGGAACCAGTAACTCCGAGTAGGCGATGATGCGTCCGTCTCGCATCTCGAGCAGGTCAATGAGCTCGGTCGCCACGATGGCACCGGTGATCCTCGAGTGAATGCGCGCCCGCCACTGCACCGCCGCGCGGGCACCGTCGATGATCGTGGTCGTCATTTCGTGGTGGGAGATCCGGAAGGTCTTGACCAGCACGCCGAGCCAGGTGCGGATCTCCCGCTCGCCCTGCGCGGCGATGGCGATGGGCTTACCGTCGCTCGAGCCGGCGATCTTGAAGGCGGCGTCCGCCGCGAATAGCCGGCAGAGCCGCTCGAGATCGCCGCTCGTCCGAGCGGCGTAGAGCTCGTGCAGCAGCTGCTCGATGACTTCCCGCTGCGAAGCGGTGCGAGAGGAGGTTGTCATGGCATGACTCAGTGAAGCACGGCGCGAATATCCGCAGCCATGAGCTTATAGGCTTCTGACGCGTACGGAATCACCCCGCCCAAGCCGTAAAAGAGGTGGATCATGCCCGGATGACAGCGGTACTTTGTAGCCACCCCGGCAGCCGTGAGGCGCTGCGCATAGCTCTCCGCCTCATCCCGCAGCGGATCGCACTCGGCGCTGTGGATGCAGGTGGGGGGTAAACCCGCAAGCTCCCGCATCCGCGCCGGCGACACGCGCGGATCCTCCGGATCGTCGCCCAGGGAGAGGTAGTTCCTAAGATCGTGCTGCAGAGTCTCCCGATCGAGCAGATGGCCGACGGCGAATTCCTCGCGGGAAGCAGTTGCGGCGCGGTAATCGAGTATGGGACAGAGCAAGAACTGCAATGCAATCCGAGGCCCCGGCCCGCGTGCCAGGTTCTGACAGACGACCGCCGCCAGGGTCGCCCCCGCGGAATCGCCGCCCACTCCGAGGCGCTTAGGATCAACCCCCAGCTCCTCGGCGCGACCCGCAATCCAAGCGGTCGCTGCGCAGGCGTCACTCACGGCTGCCGGGAAGCGCGACTCAGGCCCGAGGCGATAATCCACCGACAACACTCTGCAGCCGCTCGCATTGGCGAGCGCACGGCAAATCCCATCGTGCGTGTCGAGGCTCCCCGCCACCAGGCCCCCCCCGTGAAAAAAAACCAGACCGGGGAGAATTGTCGACCGTGTCTCGATCGGCGTATAGCTTCGAATGCGAAGCCCTCCAGCGGGCCCGGGTGCCACCCGCTCCTCGACTCCGGCAACCGGGTCAGCAGACCCTCCAAGGCTCAATAGGCGCTCCAGGGCGATCCGCCGGTCCGCCACCGACAGCTCGCCGGCGTTGCGGGGCAGGGAGGCCGCGAGGCGGTCGAGAAAGCGCTTCACGTGCGGGTCCAAGGGCATTCGAGACCCGACCGCTTTACAGATCCAGGGCGCGTTTCACCGCAGCCGGCCAACGGTGCGGATCGGTGCCGTGCACGCAGAAGAGCGCCACCACCAGCCGGTCCATGCCGAAGGCCACGCAGCTCGTGTGCGCAGCCTCCCCCGTTGCCGTCGAGATACCCCAGGTCACCCCGAAGTGCTCGCGGTGGTAATTGAAGCTCATGCACGCGGTGGGCTTGGCCCCCTCGTGATACGGGATCAGCAGCTCGAATTTGAGCGACTGCTGGCGCTGACTCACCGCCATCACCTGGCCGACGCGGCCGAAGAACGGGTCGTTCGCCACATCGAGCTGCGAGGGAAGCCCGAGCTCTTCCGCGAGCCGCTGCGCCCGGGCCATCCACTGCTCGCGGAACGACTGGATGGAATCCGGCGAACCAATGCGCACGAACTCGCGCATGCGGAAGGATTGCAGGCGATCGAGCGAGCGCGAGGGCTCGCGCCGAAAGCAGTCCGCCGCCACGTCGAAGAGGAGCCCGTCGGCGGGGAGTGCTCCGCGCGCGGCGACGAGCGGGTACACCGGGTAACAGGCGGCCGGCGACAGCACGAGATCGGCTGGCGCGAGGGAGGCTGTCCAGTCGCCGCCTTCATAATGCGCATCGGCCGCCGCGCGGATCTCAGCCTCGCTCCCGTGCAGCGCGCACACGCAGCCCAATAGATTGGGGAAGCTCTTCAAGTAGCCCGACTTCTCGAGCTGGCTGCGGCTCATGACGGGTGGAAACCGCAAGATCTCGGCACGCGGATCGCGTTGACGGGAGATATAGCCCGAGAGCGCCTCGAGCACGCGCTCGTACACCCCCGTGCGCGCGTAGACCCCATCGCTGCCGATCGAGTGGAAGATCGCCCGCCTGACCGATTCCAAAAGCTCGTCTGCAGGCGCCGCATCCGCCCGGGTGGTCGTCGTCATGCTCTCTCGCTCGCCGTTACTCGCTCATCGATGCCGGGATTGGCATCATCAACAGCGTCCCGGCGAGTCCGCTCAGGATGCGGTCGTTGTTGATCATCAGCGGCGATGACAGCACATCGCGGAGCTGGCGCTCGACGCTGAACTCGCTGTCACACCGATAACCTGAAAGGCCGCACACCCTGAGCGCGGTGAGCACCGCCTCGACCGCGAGCTCCGAGACCTGCACCTTGGTGAGGGTAATGAGCGACTGGAAATCGAGCGCACCCAAAGCCTTGGCATCGCCGAGTCGCTCCTCGTAAGCGCTGAGCGAGGTCGCGAGCACCGCGCGCAAGGTTCGCAGCGCCCTGAGCGCTCCGGTAAGCTGTGTGGCGCCCGGGGGCATCTGTCCGCCCGAGTGGCGTGCGGCATTGCGCACGAAGGCCTGTGCTTGTGCGGCGGCGCTCGCGGCGATGCCCGCCCAGACCGATCCCCAGTAAAGATGTGCGGTCGGCACCATGGTGTGCGCGTGAATGCCCGCATAGGGCTCCGGCAGGATCTGATCCGGGGTACCGCTCGCGATCAGGGTGTAGCCCTGCGAGCAGGTGCCACGCATCCCTAAGGTGTTCCAACCCTGCAGGCGCGTCAGCGTGTAGTCGTCCTTGAGAAACGCGATGAGCACCTGGTCGGAGCCGTCCGCCTCGGCGGAGCGCCGCGCCGTCGTCACGATGCCGTCGGCCTCGGCGCCGTAGGAGATCACACTCGCGCGCCGCTCGAGATGAATCTTGCCGTCGCGTTGCTCCACCGGCGCCTGGCTCGAGCGCACGTTGCCGCCGCCCTGACCTTCGGTGGTGGAGGAGGCGAGCAGCAGTTGCTCGCTCGCGAGCCTGCGCAGCAGGTGGGCGATCGCAGCGCTCGCCATGCCGTGGCGCACCAGACACGCGACTTTTACCTGATGCATGGCGTAGATCATGCCGGTGGAGGAGCACGCCTGCGCCAGGCGATAACACACGTCGGCGACTTCGCGAACCGAGGCGCCCGCGCCGCCCAATCTCTCCGGCACCTGAATGCCGAGCAGGCGTTCGCTTCGGATCGCATCGAATGCTTCGCGGGGAAAGCGCGAGGCCCCGTCCACGTCGGCGGCGTGCCGGCTAGCGATGGCGGCGGCGGCGGCGGCGCGTGAGGAACTGGCGCTCGCGAGATTCAGCCCTTTCGTGTTCTGGTTTGCGACTGTCGTATCGTTCACGCGTGAGACCCGGCCGAGGTTATTTTGTTCGATCCGTTTACATTTAAGGTTTTGTAGGCTTTGGCTTCCCAGCCCACATCCATTATGCTTCGATTATATGCCATAGACACCCGCTCTCGGAATAAGACGGGGATCACATAAAGGAGATAACAATAAATGGCGCTGGTGATCGAGCATCCCGGCAAATACGCATGCGCGAGGGACGCGCTGACCGTGGGGCTCCTTAACAATATGCCGGATTCGGCGCTCGAGGCGACCGAGCGGCAGTTCGCTACGCTCCTGGGCGGCGCCTCTGGACCGTACGAGGTCCGACTGCGGTTTTCATCGATTCCCGAAGTACCCCGCGGCCCGGCCGCCCTCGAGCGAATCCAGCGCGAATACTGGCCGCTCGAGAGGCTGCTCGCGGACGTTCCCGATGCCCTCATCGTCACCGGTATGGAGCCGAAAGCGCCGGCGCTTGAACATGAGCCGTATTGGGAACGCATGACGCGCCTGCTCGAGTGGGTGGAGCGGCATGCGGTCTCGAGCGTCTGGTCCTGTCTTGCGGCCCACGTCGCCGCTCAGGCGCTCTCGGGCGTACGCCGGCAGCGCCTGCCGGAGAAGCGTTTCGGTGTCTTCGCCCATCACCAGCTCATCCCCCATCTCCTGCTGCAAGGCATCGGGGCGCCGCTCATCACACCCCACTCCCGCTGGAACGACCTGCCGGTCCAGGCGCTCCAGGAGGCGGGATTTGAGGTGTTGAGCGCCTCGCCCTCTACGGGTGCGGATCTCTTCGTTCGTCAGCGCAACGCCCTTCTCGTGGCCTTTCAGGGGCATCCGGAATACGAGGCGATCACCCTCTTGAAGGAATACCGGCGGGACGTGGGCCGGTTTTTGCGTGGCGAGCAACCTCATTGGCCGACGGCGCCGTCCGGGTATTTCTCCCGGCAAGCGTGCGAGCTCCTCGAAGCCTTCCGTGAGCGGGCAAGCGCGGCAAGCGACCCGGAGTTCCCCTACCAGGAGCTCGCGGCACAGTGCCAGGCTCCCTGGCAGGCGGGCGGCGTCGCGATTTACCGTAATTGGCTTTCCCACGTAGCCGGACTGCGAGGTCGCTTGCACCTGCGCGCCACGGCAAAGGTATGATGAACACCATGAGTACCAGTGAAGCTGTGAACGAGCTGTCCACCATTCTCACTCCCCGCGAGCGGCTGCTCGCCCTCGTCCGCAAGATTTTGGGACCGCAGGCGGCCACGCGGCCGCTCGCCATCGATGCGCGGCTCCCCGAGCTCGGCATCAGCTCCCTCAAGATGGTGAGCCTCATGCTCGCCATCGAGGCGGAGTTCGACCTCGCCATTCCGCAAGCGGAAATCACGCCGGAGAGCTTCTCCTCCATCGCCTCGGTGGCGGCCATGATCGAGCGGCTGTTGGCTTCGCTCCCGCAGCCACGCTGATCATCTATCGGGGTGCTTCGGAGCGCGCCTCTTCGAGCGCCGCCACCAGCTCATCGACGTCGGCCATCGTGATTTCACCATGCGTGGCGCAGATCCTCACCACATCGCGCCCTTCGAGCTTTGCGACGGCGACCCATGCCTTGCCGGATGCGAGCACCGTGCGCACGATCTCGCGCACGGGTCGGAAGCCCGGCGGGGGCAGAACACAGAGCACCGCGAGCCGCGAATCGTTGGCAATGCTCCAGCCCCTCCCTGCCAGCCGCGCTTTCGCGCATTCTGTGACCTGCACCGCACGCTCGACATGCGCTGCGTACCCCTGCCAGCCCGCGGCGGCGAGTGAGAGGAAGAGCCGCAGGCCCATGAAGCGGCGCGACCATTGCACGCTGTTAAGATAAGGGTCGATGCTCGTCGCGCTGGAGGGCATGAACTCGGCGCCAACCCGGAAAGTCTCGCTTAGGATCGCCGGCGCGCGCGTGATGAACATGCCGCACCCCATGGTCGTCGCGAGCCACTTGTGCGCATCGATGGTGAGAGAGTCGGCGAGCTCGATGCCCGCGAGCTCGCCCCGGAGGCGCTCCGAGCAGAGCGCCGCTCCCCCCCAGGCAGCATCGATGTGATACCAGATATCGCCCTCCCGGGCGACCCTGGCACAGGGCTCGAGCGGATCGATCATGCCGGCGCCGGTCGTCCCGGCGGTCGAAGAGATCAGCACCGGCACGGTGCCGCGTCGGCGATCCTCGCTCACCGCCTCGGCCAGCGCGCGCACGTCCATCCGGCCCGCACCATCGGTGGCGATGAGCTTCAACGCCGCGCGGCCGATTCCCGCCTGGTGGGCAATCTTGTGCCAGGCGGGCTGACACTCGCGCGAAGTGTAGATCGCCACCGGTCCGTCGAAGGCGCGCACACCCTCCTCCGCGAACCGCGGGCGCGCGCGGGTCAGAGCACAAAGGAGCGCCGTGTAGTTGGCTTCCGACCCTGCGGTGGTGAAGTGCCCGGTGGATTCCGCCGGCAGTCCCGCGCGCTGCGCGAACGCCCGGATCACATGCTGCTCGATCGCGACCGGCGCGGGCGAGGAGCCTGAGCTGGCGAGCTGTGGATTGAAGGCGCCGCTGATCCGATCGGCGCACTGAGAGGGAAAATTGGACGCGGGATTGAAGAGCCCGAAGTAGCGCGGGTGCACCATGTGCACCGTGCCGTGCTCGAGCCGATCGATCGCCCAGCCGATGAGCTCCTCGAGAGGCTTGGGCTCGGCAAAATCGAAGGCGGTGAGCTGGCGGCGAAACCCCTCCATGTCGATGTCTGGCATCACCGATCCGCGCAGGACGCGCGCCGTCGCCTCCGCGAGCGCTCGGGTGAGTCGATCCTCGATCCCCTCGCGAGTCGCCGGGTCTGGAAACAACGCCGCTACCGGCGGTGCGATTCGATCTGCGGTCACGCCTCCTCCGATCAGCTGCGCACCGCGGCCGCCAGCGCCTGATCGAGGTCGGCGAGGATATCCTCGATGTGCTCGATCCCGATGCTGAGCCTGATCGTCTCGGGAGCAATGCCGGCGAGCCGCTGCTGCTCCGCTGACATCTGCCGGTGGGTGCTCGAGGCCGGGTGACAGGCGAGCGACTTCGCATCGCCCAAGTTCACCAGGCGCTTGAAGAGCTTCAGCGCATCGTAGAATCGTGTGCCGGCCTCATAGCCTCCCCGCACCTCGAAGGTGAGGAGCGAACAGGTCTTACCCCTGAGGTACTTCTGCACGAGGGGGTAATAGGGACTGTCCGGAAAGCCGGCATAGCTCACCGAGGCCACGCGCGGGTCGGCGCGTAGAAATTCTGCCACCCGCCGCGCATTCTCGACGTGGCGCTCTACACGCAACGCCACCGTCTCGATGCCCTGCAACAGGAGGAAGGCGCTGAAGGGCGAGAGCACCGAGCCCATCGTGCGCTGAAAGACACTCCGGCAACGTCCGACGTAAGCCGTCGGGCCGTAATGCTCCGTGTAGATGAGACCGTGATACGACTCATCGGGCTCGGTCAGCATGGGGAAGCGCTTGGCATAGCGCTCCCAGGGAAACTTTCCGCTGTCGATGATGATACCGCCCATGGTGGTGCCGTGACCGCCCAGGAATTTGGTGAGCGAATGCACGATGATGTCGGCGCCGTAGTCGATCGGCCGGACCAGAATCGGGGTCGGCACGGTGTTGTCGACAATGAGCGGCACGCCGGCCCGATGCGCCACCTCGGCCAGCGCCTCGATGTCACAGACATTGCCCGCCGGATTGCCGACCGTCTCACAGAAGACCGCGCGAGTATTCTCATCGATGAGCGCAGCGAGCGCCTCGGGCCGGTCGGAGTCGGCGAACTTGGTGTCGATGCCGAGCTTCGGCAGGATGTGCCCGAGGAGCGTGTGGGTCGTGCCGTAGAGCTGCGGCACGGAAACGATGTTCCGCCCCGCCTCCGTCACCGCGAGCATCGCATAGTGCAGCGCCGCCTGGCCCGAGCTCACGGAGAGCGCCGCCATTCCTCCCTCGAGCTGCGCCATCCGCTCCTCGAGCACGTCGGTGGTGGGATTGGCGATCCGCGTGTAGCGATAGCCCTCGGCCTCCAGGTTAAAAAGCGCTGACCCGTGCTCGGCGCTGTCGAAGGCGTAGGCCACCGTCTGATAGATCGGCACCGCCACCGCTTTGGTCGTCGGATCGGCATCGAAGCCGCCGTGCAGGACTATGGTCTCAGATCGCATGGATGCCTCTCGTCTTGCCTCAGGCGGTGTTGCCGGCGTCCACCGTGAGCGTGATGCCAGTGATGTTGCGCGCCCGCTCACTTAGGAGGTACTCGACAGCAGCCGCCACGTCGTCGGGCTCCGCCATCCGGCGAAGGGCGCTCCGCCGTGCGACCTGCCCACGGTCACTGTCTGAGAGCGCATGCGTCATGGCGGTGTCGACGAATCCCGGCGCCACGGCATTGACCGTGATGCCAAGGGGGCCGACCTCGCGCGCGAGCGAGCGCGTGAACCCCTCGAGCGCGGCCTTCGTCGCGGAGTAGGCGCCGAGCGCCTTATATCCATTCGAAGCGACGATGCTCGAGATGTTGACGATTCGGCCCTCGCGGTCGGCCATCATCGCGCGCACAACGTATTTGGTGAGGAGGAGGGGCGATAAGACGTTGAGCCGCACCAGCGCCTCGATCTCGGGATCGCGCGCCATGGAAAGGAGCCCCGAGGTGCCAATCCCCGCGTTATTCACCAGGCCGTAGAGCGGCCCCACGTCGCGACGCAGCTCCCTCACCAAGGCTCCGAGGGTATCGAGGGCGCCGAGGTCGAAGGCGCGGAAGCGCAGCTCACCCTTCACGGTGCCGCCCTCCCCGGGATCTTGGTGGGCGTCAGCCGCAAGACTCTCGATCGCGCTGCGCAGCTCCTCGGTCTCGCGACGCGCGAGCGCGATGACCCGGTACCCGCACGCGGCAAGCCGCGAGGCGATCGCGAGTCCGAGCCCTCTGCTGCCGCCGGTGACGAGCACATTACGCATTCGCGCGCACCAGCTTTCCGGACGCCGACATCGCGAGCGCCGGCACGAAGGAAACTTGCGCGGGCACTTTGTGCGCAGCGAGCGTCCTGCGGCAGACCTCGAGGATCTCCTGCCGGATGCGCTCCTCGGTCGCGGATTCCCCGCCGCCCGTCCCATCAGCGAGCACCACGTCCGCAGTGACGATCGCGCCGACGATGGGGTTGCGGCGTGATCTCACCAACGACATTCTGACGCGCGGGTGGGAATTGATCACGGCCTCCACCTCTTCCGGGTGAACCTTGAGTCCGCCGACGTTGATGATGCCGCCGCTCCGTCCGACGAAGTAATAGCGCCCATCGCGCAATTCCAAGCGGTCTCCGAGGTCGACGAAAGCCTCCGCATCCTTCAGCGGCGGGGCGTCGTCGCCAAGGTAGGCGGAGGCATTGCCGGGCGATCTGATCCTGAGCGTGCCGCGACTGACATCGAGCTCAACGCCCTGCTCCGACCTGCCCACCAGGCATGCCGGAAAGCCTGCCCGGCCATCACGAACTTCGAAGCCGACACCCGCCTCCGTCGATGCGAAGGCGTGCGCCACCATAGCCCGCGGAAACGCCGCCCGCAGCGCATCGAGGATGCCTTGATCGGCGATCTCGCCGGAGAGCCGGACATAAACGGGAGAGAGGCGCTGCGCCGCGCCGCTCATCAGGGCTTTCCGCCAATGAGAGGGGGTGCCCGAGATGTGCGTCACCCCCGCAGCGGCTGCCCGGGCCAGATACTCGGTGATCGGCTCGCCCACGCTCGGGAGCACCAGCGAGCCGCCGTAAAGCGCGCGCAGATAGATCTGCAGTCCCCCGTAGCGGCGAATGTCGTAGAAGGTGCTCCAGACCGGAGGTGCGCCTCCGCTCTCTGCGGAGTCCGGATCGCTGGCGAGAGCACTCGTGAGACTCGCCAGGGTGTGGGCGACGAGCTTCGGGGCACCGGTGGTTCCGGAGGTGAGGAGCACCCATTCGGTGTCCGAGCGGTAATCGTGCGCGGACAAGGAACGCGGTACGCGCAGAGGCAATGGCGCGGGATCAGCTTCGACGGCGAGGTCGAGCCCAACGCCGGGTGGTGGTGGGCTCTCCGATGAGTCACTCAGCCATACATCTGCCCCAGCGCTGCGGACCACTCGCGGCAGATGCTCCGATGGCAGGTCCGGCGTGCAGAGCACCATGCGCCGCGCCAGCCCGTCGAGCTCCAACAGCACGACCGCCAGCGTAAAAGGATCACGAACGGCGACGATGACCGAGCGCCCTCGCAGCGCATCGAGGCGCCCGGCGAGACAGGACTCTTCCGAGAGTGAGACCAGTGATGCCAGTCGGCCGGACCCGATGATCATGCCGCGCCGCGCTGCGGCGGCACCGATTACCACGTCCGAGAGCGCCATCGGCTACGCCGCGCGAGCTTCGTACAGCTTGACGAAATCCCCAAAAGTGACGGGAAAGCTCTCTACCGTATCGAACGGATCGTGCCCCACGGCGTCCTCGAGACGCGCGACGATGAGCGCGAAGCTCAGTGAGTCGAGCCCGCACTGCAGGAGCTTCAGATCATCGCTCAACGGCGCGAGCTGGCGCTGCTGCTCCCGGGCGACTTCCTGGAAAATGCTCGTGATGATGGCTCTCGTCGACATGGTGCTGATTACCTTGTGGCGGTTCTAAGGGATGGGGCGTGCCAATGTTGCTCGCTCGCCGGATAACTAAACCTCCGGCGTTTGCGCCCCGGATGCGCCGGCACCGTAGTGGCCGTAGTAGTCGGAATAGCCATCTCCGCCTGCCGCGTAAGCATCGTTGAGCACCAGGCCGTGCAGCTTACCCTCGTCGATGAGGGCAAGGGCCGCGAACAGCGCCTGGCGGGGGGTTCTGCCAGCTCGCGTGACCAGAAGAATCTGTCCCGGAAGCTGCTTGAGGGCGCGCGCCTCGCTCGAAACGAGGAGCGGGGCGGAGTCGAACAGCACGAGCCGCCGCGGATAGCGTGCGGTGAGCCGCGCTGCGATCTGCGCCATCCGGGCACTGGCGATGAGCTCGGAGGCGGTACCTTCAGCCGCTTTGCCCGCAGGCAGTAGCTCAAGCCCTTTGATATCACTCCCGAGGACGAGCGACTCGACATCGAGCGCTTCGTCGGCGAGTGCATCGAGCAAACCTCGCTCCTCCTGGATGCCGAACGTGTGGCTGAGGTGCCTCTTGGGAGTGTCCGCGTCCACGAGGAGCACCGACACGTCGCGCTCGCGCGCAATGCTGAGCGCGAGATTCAGCGCGGTGAAGGTCTTCCCCTCTTCCGGTAACGCGCTCGAGACGAGGATGAGCCGGGACTCGGGCAGCGCCTCGACGGCGAGCGCCTTCTGGATCAGTGGACGCTTGATCTCGCGGTAATAATCGGCGAAGGGGCCCTCCTGGCCGGCCTCGGGAATCTCGCCTCGGGCGCGCAGCGAGGTCACGTCAATGCGGATGCGGCGCTGCGAGACCACCGGGCCGACCGGTGCAGTCTCAGACGGGACGCGCGACCCAACGCGCGCCGCGGCGGCGGGAGTGCCCGACGGTGTCCGTCGAAGCTTCTCGATTGCGCTCTCGATGATGCTCATGGGGCGACGTCCATCATGCGTGCACCCAAGCCGCCGGAGTCCGCCCACCCAGCCGAACTCCGGCGTGACTCAACGCCACTGCAAGCACAAAACCTACCAGCAGGCAGGCGAGCGCAAGCGAGAGCCACCGGACCTCCCGCCGTCTCAGCTGCGCGGCGCGCGTGGGGAACGCGCAGCCGACCACGGTGATCACCTCGATACCGGTGAGTTCCCGCAGTGCCGCTGGCGAACCGACGACCGGTCGATATCGATTGAGGCTATAGGCGAGACCGCCGCCTGCTGCGAGGGCGAACAAGAGCACTCCGGCCAGGCATATTCCCCGCGCCGGCCACACCGGCGCGAAGCTCACCAGCGGGGGCTGCACCAGCGCAAAGCGCACGGCACCCGCGTTGCCGGCCTGCTCGCCGAGACGCGCCTTGTCGTAGCTCGCAAGCAGCGCCGCGTACTGCTTCTTGTTGATGTCGTAATCGCGGCTCAGCTGCGCGTATTGCGCCTGCAGTTCCGGGGTGGCGTTAAGAAGATGACGCAGTTGCTGCGCTTTCGACTGGTGCTCAGCCAACTCGGTCTTGAGATCCGCAATGTCGACATCGGCCTTGTTAAGGGCGAGCTCGATGCTCTGATAGACGGGATTCGCACCCGCGCCGCTCATCGCCGCGACGCTCGCGTCTCCGCGCTCCAGCGCCGCAATCTCCTGCGCACGCCGCTTCTTCAGCTCCGCGAGGGTCTTGCGTGCGGCGATGACGTCCGGATACTTGTCGGTAAATTTGAGCAGCAGCTGATCCAGGTGGGCCTGAACCTGCTGGATCTGCGATACCGTGTCTCCCGCTACCATCTGACCATTCGGCCCGATGATCGGCGTCGAATCCATTGCGGAGACGGCAGCGCTCCCATGCAGCTCCTTGCTCAGCTCGTCACGGCGACTCTTCGCCACGATGAGCTTCGTCTTGATGTCCTCGGTAGTTACGGACTCTTGCTCGAGCTGGGCGAAATAACCGCCCTGCTCGGCGGGCATGACACCCAAATGCTGAGACCTGAAGGCCGCTAAGCGATCCTCGGCGGTTTGCAGGCGATCCTCGTAATCTGCAATCTGCTTCTTCAGGAACTCCTGGGCGTGCAGGGAGCCCTGGCGAGTGCCTCCAAGGGTCTCATTGATGAGGGTGCTCGTCAGCGCCCGAACCATTTCCAAGGCATGTGCACGATTCACATCCTGGTACGTGATGCCGTAGGTGGCACTACCTCTGACGCCATCGCTATCCGATAAGTCTACCGTGAGGTTGATCCGCTTTCGCAGCTTCTTGAGCAGCTCCTGCCGTTTCGCGGGCCCGATCCCCGTCGCGGGAATCACGCCCACACGCTCGGCGAGCGCTGTGAGCTCGGGACTGGCGAGCAGGGCCTGGCTAACGTAATCGAGCTGCACGTTGATATCCTGGTCGACCGCAAGCCCCTCCAGAGCGGGCTTGAGCGCAGTATGCGTGTCGACCAGAATTGCGGCCTGCGCCTCATAGCGATCGGGCAGAGCAAAGACGATGAGCCAGCCGGCGAGCGCCACCGCAGCAGCCGTCGCGAACGCGGCCCAGCGGAAGCGCCAGCCCCCACGCAGCTCATCCATCAGGGGTGCGAGTTTCGCGTTCACGGTGCCTCAGAGACCCCCTTCGGGTAGGGTCGGTACGACGCCGAACTGCGGGGGCAAGTGCTTGAACATAATCATTATTGTTGAATCGGCGCGCCCGGGCGCAGGCGAATGTCGGTCTCAGAACTGCCACGTCCAAGCCGGGGGTCGGGCAGCCTTCGGTTTTGCCTATGGTGCCATCGCGCGAGGTTGGGTGTCACTTCGGTCCACGCGACCGTGACGGCCCTCACACTGGTTAGCAGCCTTATGATCCACACGACCCTGCACAAACCAGCATGATAGCGCGTCGAATAGCCCTCTTTGAGGATTCCAGTCCGCGCCACTGTAACCGGCGTGAAGCCTACATCGGGAAAAATATCTCGCCCGCGTGCACGCGGGCGCGGTCCGACGGGCTTAACATAGTCAGTGAAAGCTCAAACTGTGTACTGGGTCTCAGCGAACAGCCGAGCGGTGCGCGGATACTTGTTCGCGCACCGATTGCGGACGGGTGGTGTGTGTTACGATGTGTTCTGGTGCACGGAGGCCCGGGGTGGTAGCAAGCAAAGAATATCCGGCGCGCACGCCGGCGATGACGAATCATTGAATTACGGCATCGACGTAGCTTGCCAAGCTCCGACGGCTCGAGTTCCGCATCGAAACGGTTACGAAACAAGAATTTCAACAGCCATTCAAATCAAAGCGCCGATCCAACCGAGATCGTAAAAGACGACACGGGCTCGCTGACAGATGCGCCGACAGGCGCGCTTCGGTGAGCTGGCAGGAATACGAACAACAGTAGTGGCGGCCGCAGGGCTGCAATGTGAAGGCCATCCATGTCATCAGTCGCTGAGTCGCTTGCGCATCGGCGGGTCCGACTCGGCAACGTCGAACCGGCGGTGGTCGCGCTGCTGAAGCAGCTCGATCCGCTTCTCGCCGTGCTGTCGCTTTTTGCCTGCGAGCTCATTTACGGGGATCGGCTGACGCTCGCGCTTGGCGCCTTTGTGCTCATCACCTTCATCATCTCGAGCCAGCTCTTCGATCGCGCCGGCGCTGCCGAGGGAAGCACTTACGGCCAGTGGGAATTTCGCAAGAGCTACTCGCGCGTGCTCGTCCATTGGGCGGTCGTGATCGGCGTTTTGCTGCTCGCGGGCTTCGCCTTCAAGGTGAGCGATCTTTTCTCGCGCGAGGTGTTTCTGACCTGGTTCACGGCGACACCCATCATTCTCTCGGGAGCCCAGGCGCTGCGCGCGAGAGAGCGCTGGCGGGCCTCCCACGGGGCCGCAGCGCCCCGCCACATCATCGTCGGCGTCAACGAGGTCGGCGTTGAGCTCGCCCGCCGCCTGCCGCCAGCCGGCTTCATGGGCTACTTCGATTTCCGCAGCTTCGAGCGCGTCTCGCAGCTGCTCGATGCGGAAAAGCTGGCGGGACACTGCAGGGATGTCGCGAACTACGTGCGCGACCACGCCGTCAAAGTCGTCTATATCGCGCTGCCGCTCGCCAACGTCCCGCGCATGAGTGAGCTGGTCAATGCCCTGCGCGACACCACCGCGTCGGTCTATTTCGTGCCTGACTCGTTTGCGTTCGATCTCATCCAGGGCCGACTCATCGAGATCAACGGCATGCCGGCGCTCTCGGTCTGCGAAACGCCGCTCCACGGCATGGATGCGGTGGTGAAGCGCGCAATGGACGTCCTGCTCTCGACGCTGGGACTCCTTTTCCTCTCGCCCTTCCTTCTCCTGGTGGCCGCGACCGTGAAGCTCTCCTCTCGGGGACCGGTATTCTTCCGCCAGCGCCGCTACGGCCTCGACGGTGAAGAGATCCTGGTCTACAAGTTCCGCTCGATGCGCGTCTGCGAGGACGGAGGAGAGGTGAGACAGGCCACCAAGCGCGACCCGCGGGTGACCGCGGTCGGCTTCTTCCTGCGCAAGACTTCGATCGATGAGTTGCCACAGTTGATCAATGTGCTACAGGGCAAGATGAGCCTCGTGGGCCCGCGTCCGCATGCCGTCGCCCACAACGAGCTCTATCGCAAGCTCATCGACGGCTATATGATCCGTCACAAGGTGCGTCCCGGTATCACGGGACTCGCGCAGGTGAATGGATTGCGGGGCGAGACCGAGACCGTCGAGAGGATGGCCGAACGCGTACGCTTCGACCTCGAGTACCTGCGCACGTGGTCACCGTGGCTTGACGTCAAGATTCTCTTCAGGACGCTGCTCGTCGTTCTGAGAGATCGCCATCGGGCGTATTGACGACACTCACATGCCGGAGAGCCGCAGAGGCGCCTCCTCGGCCCTCCGGGGGTGGGTGAGAGCTCTCGAACGCAGCGCCACCATCGAGCGCGAGCCGCGCACCACCCTGCCGATCCTGATCGATCGGCTGGCGGCGCGCCTCCAGTCATCCCCGGCACTCATCTCCCGGGAAGCCTCCCTGAGTTATCAGGCACTCGCCGAGCTCTCCCATCGCTATGCGCGCTGGGCCCTCGCCGAAGGCATCGCAGCCGGCGATACGGTGTGCCTCTTGATGGATAACTGTCCGGATTACCTCGGCATCTGGCTCGGCCTCTCGCGCGCGGGTGTCGCGATCGCCCTCCTCAATACGCACCTGACGGGCGAGTCTCTGGCACATTCGATCCGGATTGTCGCACCTCGGGCCATCATTGCCGGAGCGCGGTTTGCCGACCGGCTCGAGAGCGCGCGAGCCCTCGTCGCCGCGGAGGTGCCCTGCTGGAGCCACGGCAGCGACGGCTCGCCCTTTCCTCGGATCGAACCTCTCATCGAGCGTCTCTCGGAAGAGCCACTTCCGGAGAATGAACGGGCATTGCCCACGCTCGCTGATCGGGCGCTTTATATCTACACCTCTGGAACGACCGGCCTACCTAAGGCCGCGATCGTCAGCCACCATCGGCTGATGCAGTGGAGCCACTGGTTCGCCGGGATGATGGACATCACGCCGGCCGATCGGATGTACGACTGCCTGCCGATGTATCACAGTGTCGGAGGAGTCGTGGCGACGGGCGCTACGCTGGTGGGCGGCGGCGCCGTCGTGTTACGCGAGCGCTTCTCGGCGAGCCATTTCTGGGAGGATATCCGGCAGGAGCGCTGCACGCTTTTTCAGTATATCGGCGAGCTCTGTCGGTATCTTCTGGCGAGCGCACCGCAAAGCGGGGAAACCGACCATGGTCTTCGTCTCGCCTGCGGCAATGGACTGCGGGCTGAGGTCTGGACGGCGTTTCAGGATCGTTTCCGCATTCCTCGGATTCTCGAGTACTACGCCTCCACCGAAGGCAACTTCTCCCTGTACAACTGCGAGGGACGGCCTGGCTCCATCGGTCGGATCCCGCCGTTCCTCTCCCACCGCTATCCAGTTGCGCTCGTCCGCTCCGACTCGACCACCGGGATGCCAGTGCGTGATGCGCAGGGCCGATGCCTACCCTGCGCCCCCGGGGAGGCGGGCGAGGCACTCGGGCGGATCGTCGATGGCGCGGGAGGCGAAGGAACACGGTTCGAAGGCTACGCGGACCGGGAGGCCACCCGCAGCAAGGTGCTGCACGATGTGTTCTCCCCAAGCGATGCCTGGTATCGCACGGGGGATCTCATGCGCCGCGATGCGGAGGGCTTTTTCTACTTCGTTGATCGTGTCGGTGATACCTTTCGCTGGAAAGGCGAGAACGTCTCGACAACCGAGGTCGCGGAGGTGCTCGGCAATATCCCAGGCGTCGCCGACGTCGCGGTCTACGGGGTCTCGGTGCCGGGTACCGAGGGTCGCGCCGGCATGGCGGCCGTGGTCGTGGCCGGAGATTTCGACCTTACGGAGTTCAGCCGGGAGACCACCGGGCGGTTACCCGAGTACGCTCGACCGCTCTTCCTGCGGATCGTGACCGCTCTCGACCTTACCGGCACCTTCAAGCTGCAGAAAGAGAGGCTGCGGTCGGAGGGCTATGACCCCTCGCGCATCACCGATGAGCTCCATTTTTGGCACGCGGGGCAGGGGTGCTATGTAAAGCTCGACACGGCGCTCCACCAGCGCCTCGTGAGGGGTCTCGAGAGGGTGTAGTCTCGCTACGAATGAGCCTCGAAGGAGACAGTCACACCCGCCGGTTCCGCGATGCGCTGGGCGCCTTCGCCACCGGAGTCACCATCGTCACCACCCGGGACGGGGAAGGCCGGGATGTCGGACTCACGGCGAACAGCTTCAATTCCGTTTCGCTCGATCCGCCGATGGTACTCTGGAGCCTCGCGAAGAGCGCCCGGAGTCTGCCGGCGTTCGCCGAGGCGCCGTTCTTCGCCGTGCATGTGCTCGCCGCCGATCAGGAAGAGCTGTCGCTCAGATTCGCGGCCCGTGGAGCCGATAAATTCTCGGACCTGGAACTCGATCGGGGTCCCGAGCAGATTCCGTTGTTGCGCGGTTGCTCGGCACGCTTCCAGTGCCGCACGGCCTTCAGGTACGAGGGCGGCGATCACATGATCTTTGTGGGGGCGGTCGAGGCTTTCGATCACACCGAACGTGCGCCGCTGGTCTTTCACGGCGGGCGCTATGCCGTGGCCGTCCAAAAGGAGCCCCTCACCTCCTCCTCCGCCCCCGAATCCTCCGAACCCGACAGCAGCTTCAGTCAGGACTTTCTGATTTACCTTCTCGGCCGGGCGCATTTCCAGCTCTTCCTCAGGGTGCGCCGCGAACTCGAGCTCCATGGATTGAGCGAGGAGCAATGGTTTGTGCTCAGTATTCTGGGCGTTTCCGATGACCGCACGGTGGCCGAGCTCGATCAGCTGCTCTGGTACACGGGCAAACGGGTCACCTACGAGTTCATCGCAAGCCTGACGGCCGCGGGTTTCGCCGACCTTCGCGGCGGCTACGATCCGCACGCTCGGGTCGTGCTCACCGAGAGCGGGCGCCGGGCGACGATCGAGCTGGTGGCGGCCGCCAAGGCCGCAGAGGCGGATGCCGAGCGCAACCTCGGACTCGCAGAGGCGCGGCTCCTCAAGCACGCGCTGCGCACCATCATCCGGGAGACGCACCCAGGTCTCCCGACCCTCCTCGCCCCTTCTCATCCTGAATAGAGGCGACCGAGGGCATGTCATCGAACCGCTCCGATTTCGACGCTCACTTGACCGCCATTCAGGCGATCGCCCGGGACGTAGCGGCGCGCCATGCCGCGGATGTTGATGCAAGGAGTCGCTTTCCCGAGGAGACACTCGCGGCGCTCAAACGTGCACGTCTCCTGAGCGCGCCCGTGCCCGAGGACCTGGGCGGCAGCGGCTTCAGCGTGCGGCAGCTCGCCGAGCTCTGCGCGACGCTTGCCAGGGGGTGCGGATCTAGCGCCATGGTGCTCGCGATGCATTACGCTCAGGTCGCCTGCCTCGTCCGCCACGGCATCGGGGCGCCTTTTTTCCGTGCGTTCCTTAAGGAGCTCGCGGAAAACCAGCTCCTCCTCGCCTCGATGACCTCGGAGCAGGGAACGTTCGGCGAGATGCGCGCCAGCCTCTGCGCCGTGCGGCGCGAGGGCGGCCGGTTCGCCCTCGACAAGGACGCGACGACGGCCTCCTACTGCGCTCAGGCCGATGCGATTCTGGTCACGGCGAGGCGCTCTCCCGAAGCACCCGGGACCGATCAGGTGTTGGTGTTGGTCCGGCGCGGTGACTGCCACCTGACCCAGACGGGCACCTGGGATGCCTTAGGCATGCGTGGCACCTGCAGTCCCGGCTTCCAACTCGCATCCGAGGGACCCGAAGAGCAGATCCTCACCCGCCCTTTCGAAGAGATCGCTGCGCAGACCATGGTCCCCTTCTCCCACATCCTCTGGTCGAGCCTTTGGTGGGGCATTGCGGCGGATGCGGTGGGCAGGGCGGCGGAGCTCGTTCGCGACCAGGCGCGACGCCATCCGGGTGTCGTGCCGCCGAGCGCCGTGCCGCTCGCGCAGGTGTCCGCGGAGCTACAGACCCTGCGACACAACTGGCTGAGTGTCGCTGGAGCCCTGGATGACCTCGAGGTGCAGGGTGCGGAAGGCCACCGGCAGCTCCGCTCGATCGGCTGGGCGCTGAAGCTCAATCACCTGAAGATGAGCGCCTCGGAGGCCGCTCCCCGCATCGTGCATCAGGCGCTGCAGGTCGCGGGCATTCTCGGCTACAAGAACGACACGCCCTTCAGCGTGGGAAGGCATTACCGTGACGTGCTGTCCGCCTCGCTCATGATCTCGAACGCGCGCATCGCTGCAAAGAACGCCTCGATGCTCCTTGTTTATAAAGAACAATCATGAGGGCACAGGCACCACGAACGAGTCTCTGGATGGGCGGAGCCTTCCTCGTCGGCCTGCTCATCGCCGTCATTACCCTCCTGCACTTCGGCAGCGGCGATCGGGGAACGCGGATCGCACTCCAGCTGACGGCCCGCTGGTCCTACGGCTTCTTTTCGTTGGCCTACTTGGGCGGGCCGCTCGTCACGCTGTTCGGATCGAGGTTTCAGCCCCTGGCGCGCCGGGGGCGCGAGTTGGGACTCGCCTTCGCATCAGCGCACCTGGCGCATGCAGGCCTCGTGGTCTGGCTCTACCATATTTCCCGCACTCCGCCGATTGGCCTCTTCGGGGCGATCTTCTTCAGCACCGCCCTGGGCTTTACCTATCTCCTGGCGCTGCTTTCGATTCCGACATTGGCCGCACGCCTGCCGCGGTGGCTGTGGCGCGCGATCCTGACCGTGGGTATGGAGTTCATCGCCTACGCCTTTCTCACGGACTTCCTGGGACATCACTTTGACCACGGCCTCAAGGATGTTATTTTCTATCTGCCCTTCACTATGATCGCAGTGGCCGCGGCGCTGCTGCGGATGACCGCCTACGGTATCAAGCTCTACCGACGGTTCCGGTCAGGATTGCGAAAGGACAAGATCGATCCGCTCAGCCCGGCGCATCAAGCGCGCTCGCAAGCATCCCGCGGAGCTGCTCCGGCTCCCTGAGGTAAGCATCGTGGCCGTGGATCGAGGAGATCTCGCGCAACTGCGCGCTGCCCATTCGCGCGACGAGGGCGCGCACGTCCGCAATCGGCACGAGCTGATCCTCCCGTGCCGCTACCGCCATGGTGGGAACGAACACACGGGTGGCATCCATCTGATGAAGATCGAGGGACTCCGATAGGCACAGAAAGGATTCCGCTCGCAACCCGCCGCCCAGGTCTGCGGTTTCCGGAAACAGATATCGCTCCACCGGGAAAACGAACTGCTCCTTGACCGGGACCGGCAGAACGGGAAAGCGCGCGGCGAATTCCTCCGAACTGCGATAGAGCGAGAGCGCCACCGCGCGCGCGAGCCTCAGGCCCTCCTGCGGGTGACCACACTCGATCGCGAAGCGCACGATCTGGCGCTGGACGCTGTGCCAGGCCACAGCCATCGCGTGCGGACGGTCCGCGGCCGATACGATGAAGAGCTTTGCCGTCTTCTCCGGGTACCGTTCCGCGAAAGCCAGTGCCACCATTCCGCCGTAGGAGCCGCCGACGATTGCTCGCAGCGACCGGATCTGCAGTGAGGCCAGCACACGCGCGAGCGCCTCGGCCTGATCGTAGGTGGAGATGCTCGGGAATGCCACCCCGGGCTGCGGTCCAGTCGAATCCCCGCTGCCGCCGAGATAGTCGAAGCTGAGGATCCGAAAGCGTCGGGAGTCCAACGGGCGTCCCGGTCCCACCACCTCCCGCCAACAGCCCGCGCGCGGATCTTCGGGGTCGAAGAGCCGCCGGTCGCACCAGATGCCGCCCATGGCGCAGACGATCGGAGCGTTCGCGGGCCCTGAAAGCCGCCATGCGATGCGAGCGCCCGAGATACGGCCGCCGTGGTGGAGTTCCCACTCGTCGGGAATCTCGAGTACTCCCAGGCTACAGGTATCTTCCATTCGTCACTTCAGCGCTGATAGGGGCGGCCTGTCAAGGCATTGATTTTATTATGAACGGCTATTGCACGGTCAAGGGGGGCATCCCGCAGGGCGGGTCTCACGAGCCCCTGGGGTCACGCCGGACTCTACTGAATCGGGTACCCCACCGGTCAGCTGATCGTCTTGCTGCCAACTTGCGATTTTGAACTCTCGAGGCCGGTGTTCGTGTACGCCGTTACGGCGAAATACCACGTGCCAGCGCTGAGCTTGGTCACGGTGTAACTCAAAGAGCTCGGATCTCCGACATCAACCTCAGAGCTGAGCGAACCGGCAGTCGTGCCGTAGTAGATGTGGTAACCGGCCAGATCGGTCAGCGCGGAGCCGTTAGTGTTGGTGGTCGGCGCCGTCCAGCTGAGTGTCGCGCTGCCCGTCGATCCCGAGCCACCGCCGCTGCCCGAGCCACCGCCGCTGCCCGAGCCACCGCCGCTGCCCGAGCCACTGCCGCTGCCCGAGCCACTGCCGCTGCCCGAGCCACCGCCGCTGCCCGAGCCACTGCCGCTGCCCGAGCCACTGCCGCTGCCCGAGCCACTGCCCGAAGTTGTCGAGCCTGAAGACGATCCGGAACTGCCCGTCGCACCTGACGGATTGCTGGTCGCACTCGCCGAAGGTGATCCCGAGGCCGAACCTTGGTTGCAGCCTGAGAGAATCAGCACGGCTGCGGCTACACCGCACAATGTCTTAATGGGCCCCATGCACTGCTCCTCCCCGGAGTGGGCCAAGGGAAACCTTACATTTATGCCGCTACGGCAAGCGACTGACTCGCAGCGGCAACAGGTGCTTGGCTGCAAGGGCCGTGCCAGTGAATCACAACCTCTTCTGAATCAACGTGTTGGGCTTTTTGTCCTCATTAACCGAACCGCTCGTGGACGTCGATTTCGTCTCCGAATGGAGACCTATTTCGTCAAACGGGGCGCGTTGGTGTTGGTAGGTGCTTGAGAGAGCAGGAGAAAGCCGTTGTTGCTAAACGCAGACGGTGGAGCGGAAACAGGTCGCGACTTGATGAACTGTAACAGAAGTTTATATGGTTATGTCAGATGGTAGCCGCCCGATCGGATCGTCGTCCGCCAGGCTCAGCGCCGAGAGAGACGTTTCTCCATCCAATCAGCGAGCTGCAGCCCATCGGGCGAGCCCCCTTCCCGCAGCCCTGCGATCGCGCCGCGGACATTGCCCTCGACATGGTTCTGATTGAGCTTCAATTTGATCTGAACTTCCTCGGCCGTGAGCTCGAATCCGACGATGGCCTTGAGCCGCGCGCGTCCTGCATCCCCCGTAGACTCGAAACGCCACGGCTCTGGCGCTCCAGACTCGTATTGTGTCGCTAACGCGCTGACGATTCGCTCGAGCTCGGCGGTGTCGTGAACGACACGGACTCGTCCATACACGTGCGCGACGACGTAGTTCCATGTAGGGACGTTTTTCTGCGGCTCGAGGTACCAGCGCGGCGAAATGTAGGCGTGCGGTCCGTGGAAAATGAAGAGCGCCCGCTGATCCTCGATCTCCCGCCACTGCGGGTTGGCCCGCGCCCAATGGCCGGTGAGGATCACCCGTCCGTCGGCGCGGCTGCACAACACCGGCAGGTGTGACGCGAAAGGGACGCCGCCGAACTGCGATACCAGGGTGCCGAATGCGTTATGCGCGACCAGCCGGTCGAGTACCGCAGGATCTTCGGAGCTGAACGCTTGTGGGATGTACATGGTGATCGAATGTTACCGGAGCGGGGAATCCGGGACCGGGGCAGTCCGGCACCCCCTAGTGGCTGAATCCTGGCGCGGCACAAACGGATACCACAATCTATAGAAATCCAAAGAAAGGTGAATCCCCTCAACTTCCGCCGGGCTCGTGCGTCAAACCCAATGAGGATTGAGGCACACACGATTGCGTTGTGATCCCGGTGTGTCGGTGGCACTCGAGACTTCCCCTCCCTGAGACTCGGGCAGCGCCGGCGACTCTCGCCCAGCCACGGCTGAACACTCGCGAGCACCGTTGGAAGCCTACCGCCTTGGTTAGCCCCAAGGCGGTTTTTTTTTGCTCCGCTCTAGGCGGCGGCTTGCGCCGCGCGCCGCGACGCCTCGGTGACCAGCCGCCGCAGCGCCGGCAGTCGCATGGCGACCTCGAGGCCACCATCGGGCATGTTGTGAGCCTCTATGCTGCCGCCGTGCACCACGATCGCACGCGCCGCGATTGCCAGGCCCAGGCCGTCGCCGCCGCCGGCACGATCGCGCGCCTCATCGACGCGATAGAAAGGCTCGAAGATCAGCTTCAGGTCCTTTTCCGGGACCCCGGGACCGTGGTCACGTACGGTGATCTCTATCCAATCGCGGCGCCCAGCGGTGATGACGACTGCGGAACCGGGCGGCCCGTAGCGCACGGCATTGCGGACTACGTTCTCGAACGCGCTGCGCAAAAGCTCCGAATCGCCCGAAACTTCCAACTTCGAATCGGCGTGCACGGCTACCGTGCAGTGGCGTGCGTCCGCCTCGATGCCGACGTCCTGAGCGATCATCTCCAGCAGGTTGCTCACATCAACCGGCACGCCCTGGAGCGCGCTCGCGGGAAGCTCCAGTCGGACGATCTTCAGGATACGGGCAATGAGCTGCTCCAGGCGGTCGGCTTCGCACCCGATGCGCGTCAGTTGCCGCTCCACTCCACCGTCTTCGCGTCGCGCCAGTGACAGCGCGAGCTGCAGCCGCGTGAGCGGCGAGCGCAATTCGTGCGAGACATCGCGCAGCAGCTGCTGTTTGGATTCGAGCAGGCTCTGCACACGCTCCGCCATGCTGTCGAAATCCGCGGCGAGGAGCGCGAGGTCATCCTGGCGCCCTTTGAGCCTCGGCAGCATGCGCACGCTGAGGTCCCCTGCGGCCATTTCACGCGTGGCCTGACGCAGCCGGTCAATGGGACCGACGAGATGGCGCGTCAGGAAGAAGCAGATGATGGTACTGACCAACAGCGCGATCGCGAGTGTCGCCGCAGCGACTGCCGGCAACTGCAACTCCCCGAAGAGGAGCGGATGCTCGTGCAGAGGACCCACGATGACGTGGTACGTACTTCCATCGGGCGCCACCAGCACGAGCGCGCCACCAACAGGGGCGATGGCGCCGGAGCGCACCGTCCTCTTGCCACGCTTCGTCCGCCCATTGAGAGGGACCTGCAGGGAGTGCGGCAGCCGTCGATTGAGCAGGTCCTGACCGTTCGGACCCACGACATAGGTGCGGGAGAACGCCGGGTCCGTCGCGATGCTCTCGAGCCACTCGCGTAGAGCGTCCGGACCGCCTGTTTCGAAAGCGTCGTCGGCCTGCGCGAAGAGCTCGCCCCGCTGCACCCAGGGGGCCTCGTCCCGATGCTGTATCGCCGCGCTCACGGCCACGGTCACCGTCCCGGCGAGGATGAGGACGATCGCGAGCCAGAATGACCTGAAGATGCGCCAGTAGAGGGAGTGCATGCGAAATCGGCTATTTCTGGGTTAGCGCGTAGCCCGAGCCCCGCACGCTCTGCACGGCGACCCGGTCCGTCAGTTTGCCGAGCTTACGCCGCAAATTGCTGACGTGGGTATCGAGACTGCGGTCCGTGGGCAGCAGGCGCCGGCCCAAGGCCTGCAACATCAGGTCCTCCCGGCTCACTGTGCGGGTATCGGCCCGCACCAGCAGCTCGAGGATCCGCAGCTCGGCCGCGGTGAGCTCGAGATCCTGGCCCTCGATCTGCGCCCGCCGGGCGCGCAGGTCGAGGCGCAGCGGGCCCCACATGACCGCGCCCGCCACGGGCTGCGGCTCGCTGGCCATGCGCCGCAGCACCGCGCGGATGCGCGCCACCAGCTCCCGCGGGCTGAAGGGCTTGGCGAGGTAGTCATCGGCGCCGAGCTCCAGGCCGATCACCCGGTCCACCTCCTCGCCGCGCGCGGTCAGCATGATGACCGGGATGCGGCTGACCGAGCGCAGGCGGCGCAGCACCTCGAAACCCGACAGCTCCGGCAGCATGACGTCGAGCACCACCAGATCGAGCCCGCCGCGCACGACGCGCTCCAGGGCGGTGGGACCCGTACCGGCCGTCTCGGTGGTAAAGCCCTCGGGACCGAGGTACTCCACCAGCATGGAGCACAGCTCGTGATCATCATCGACGATGAGAAGACGGGTGCGGGCGTCGGTCGCCTCCGGATGTCCGCTCAAGCCGGATTCTCGAGGCTGAAGACCTGCCTCTGGTCGTCGTACGCGAAGGTCTCCGCGTAGCGTCCCCAGCTGATGATGGTGCGCAGGGTCTGCTCGGCCGCCTCTTCCGCCATGTAGTCCTCGAGCTCGTCGAAGAAGCGGCTCTTCGGTGCGGTGTGGCTGCTGCGCTCATCAAGAACCCGGCGAATGTGCGCCGCGAGCGGCACGTAAGTCAGCAGGTGCCGCGCAAAGAGGTGCTTGCGCTCATCGCTCTCGCCGCGGGCGAAGGCCAAACCTGCCTCCGTCAGGCGGATATCGCCGCCCTCGACCTCCGCGAATCGCAACATCTGCAGCGCCTCGGCGACGCGCAGGAGGTCGTCGATCTCCATGTGCAAGTCCTCGGCGATCAACGGCAAGTCCGCCTTGCCGTTGTAAGGCGATTCGTTTACCGCCTCGAGCAGACCCGACAGCAGATTGGAGGAGACGTGAATCAGTGCCGTGCCGATGCCCGTCCCGGCGAAACGCTCGTTCTTCAGTTCGCCGCCGCGCAGCTCGCCGCGGCGCTTCGCGGTCATCTCGACATACACGCGATCGACGACGGCCTGGAAGCGCGGATCGATCGTGGATCGCGGGTGGGGGAGATCGACCGTAAGCTCGCTCACCACTCGCCCCGGATTGGTCGAGAAGATGAGCAGCCGGTCGCACATCTGCACCGCCTCCTCGATGTTGTGAGTCACGAGGAGCACGGAGCGAATGGGAAGCTGACCCTCGCCCCAGAGATCGAGGAAGTCGGTGCGCAGCGTCTCGGCGGTCAAGATGTCGAGAGCGGAGAACGGCTCGTCCATGAGGAGGACGCTGGGGTGTACGACCAGCGCGCGCGCGAAGCCTACGCGCTGACGCATGCCGCCGGAGAGCTCGCGCGGGTAGGCGGACTCGAAGCCGTCGAGGCCGATGAGGTCGATGGCCTGGAGCGAGCGCTTGCGGATCTCCACCTCCGGCAGCCGCAACGCCTCGAGGCCGAGCTGCACGTTCTCGAGCACGGTGAGCCAGGGAAAGAGTGCGAAGCTCTGAAACACCATGGCGATGCCGCGTGTGGGTCCCGCCACCGGGATGCCCTGGTAGTCCACCACTCCGCTCGTCGGCGTATCGAGCCCGCAGATGAGCCGCAGCAGCGTCGACTTGCCCGAGCCCGAGCGTCCGAGCAGGCCGACGATTTCCCCGGGCCGCAGTGTCAGGCCAACATGGTCGAGGACGACGAGCTCGTCGCCATCGGGCTTCAGGAAGGACTTGCACACGCTCTTGACGGTGAGGAGCGGCGCGAGATTGAGCGGTTGCGGGTTGGCATTCATGGATCGCAGGCCCCGATTCGGTTCAACTCAGGCGAAACTTGCGCTCGGCTCGCGCATAGAGCTGGCGCCAGAAGAGACGGTTCACCGCCACCACGATCACGCTCATCACGGCGATGCCGAGCACGTCGCGCGGGAAGTCGCCCGCGCTCGTGGCGTCGGCGATGTACGCGCCCAGCCCAGCGGCGTGCAGATGCGTGGTGCCCCAGTTCGCCACCTCCGCGACGACGCTTGCATTCCACGAGCCCCCCGACGCCGTGATGGCGCCCGTCACATAGAACGGGAACACCGCGGGGAGCGCAATCTTCCGCCACCAGAGCCAACCCCGCACGCCGAGATTCTCACCCGCGTATTTGAGATCGGGTGAGATCGAAGAAGCCCCCACTATGACGTTGAACAGAATGTACCACTGGGTGCCGAGGACCATCAGCGGGCTCAGCCAAATGTTCGGATCGAGCCGGAAGACGACGATCCCGGACACGACTATGGGAAAAAGCAGGTTGGCCGGGAACGCGGCCAGGAATTGCGCAATGGGTTGTGCGGCGCGCGCCAGCCACGGGCGCATGCCGATGTACACCCCAATGGGCACCCAGAACGCGCTGGCGAGCGCAATGAGGACAGCGACGCGCAGGAGTGTGAGGCCGCCCAGGCCGATGACATGCTCGACCTCCGCGAGTGGAATATGGTCGAGGATGAAACGCGCGATGCGCCACATTGCTACCGCGATCAGCGCCGCAATGACCACGTACCACGCCATGTCTCCCAGGGGCGTGCTGCTCGCGGCGGAGCGAGCGGCGCGCGGGGGTCGCTGTCGCTCGCCGCCACGATTGAAGCCGAGCTGAATCGCGGAGCCGAAGAGTCGGCTGCCGAAGGAGAGCAGACGCGAGCGCCTCATCATGGTGAGCGCCCAGGAGCGCGAGGGCGTCTGACCCGCCTCCTGCTCGAGGCGGAACCAGTCAGCGCTCGCCGTGAGCGGCCGGAATAGGAGCTGGTCGTAGATCAGGATGACGATCGCCATGGCCGCGATGGCCCAGCCGATGGCGCCGAGACTCTTGTCCTGGATGGCCTTCGCGATGTAGGCGCCGACCCCCGGCAGCGTGACCGTCGTGTTCCCGACGCTCATCGCCTCCGCTGCGACCACGAAGAACCAGCCACCTGACATCGACATCATCATGTTCCAGATGAGTGGGGGCATGGCGAACGGGACTTCCAGCCGCCAGAAACGCATCCACGGACCCAGATGGAAGCTGCGGGCGGCCTCGTCCAGCTCATCCGGAATGCTGCGCAGCGAGTGGATGAAGCTGAAGGCCATATTCCACGCCTGGCTGGTGAAGACGAGGAAGACGGCGGCGAGCTCGGCGCCTGCAACCCGCCCCGGGGTGAGCTGCAGGAAGAACACGATGACGATGGCGAAACCAAGGATCGGCACCGACTGCAGGATGTCGAGCAGCGGGATGAGGACGATCGCCGCCCGGCGACTCTTTGCGGCCAGAGTGCCGTAGGTGAAGGTGAAGACCAGCGAGGCGACCATGGCCACGAGCATGCGCAGCGCGGTCCGGGCCGCATATCCCGGGAGATAGCGCGGATCCAGTGAGATCGGCTGCGCCTCGAGGTGCGCGAGCGAACCGGTAAGACCGTGGGCCGCATCCGCGAGATAGGCAAAGCCGGCGAATACCAGGATGAACGCGATCACGTCCCAGGGCGCGGGGACGTACCGGGTCTTCAGGACAGAGTTCGGCAGCTCGAAGCGCATCCGGTCAAGTGTGCCCGTTTCCTGGCGTGGTGGCACTCGCCACAGGGGGTCTCGGAGGGGTGCGGTAGTGCGGTAACATCACATCCTCGTCTGCAAGCGCGTGAAAATGTCATGAAGCCGTCACAATCCATACTCCTCCTCGCGGCCACGGCCGCCCTGGCACTCTCGCCACTCGCCGCGACGCCAAGCCGCGCGGCTGACACGTCGGTCAAGCAGGAGGCACACCACGTTTCCCAGGATGCGAAGCACGCGGGCCACTCGATCGCCGCTCACTCGCGCACGGTCGGCCACTCGATCGCGCGCGAGTCGAAGGCCGCGGGCCACACGATTGCGCGCCAATCGCGCGCCGCCGGCCATGCCATCGCCCGCGGTGCGCGGCAGGTGGGCACCGAGGTCCGCACCCAAGCGCACAAGGCGAAGGATTTCATCGAGAAGCCGCCGGCGAGCAAACCGACCACGGGCTGAGCGCAAGATGACGGAGCCAGAGGCCGACGTCGTCGTCATCGGCGGCGGGCCTGGGGGAGCGAGCGCGGCGGCCCTGCTGGCCGAGGCCGGTCATCGGGTGGTACTGCTGGAGAAGTCCCGCCATCCCCGCTTTCACATCGGTGAGTCGCTGTTGCCCGCGAGCCTGCCGTTGCTGCGCCGACTCGGGGTCGCCGCGCAGGTCGAGGCCATCGGACTCACCAAGCACGGCGTGGAGTTCTTCTCCCCGACGCATCGCCGCCCGCAGCGCTTCGACTTCTCGGAGAGCTGGAACAAGGCGCTCGGCTATGCCTACGAAGTCCGCCGCTCGAGCTTCGACGCCATCCTGCTGCAGCGCGCCGCTGGTCTCGGAGCACAGGTCGTGGAAGGTTGCCGCGCGCGGGAAATCGAGTTCCTGGGCACGGAAGGTGTCGCGGTGCATTCGCAGCGGGAGGACGGCTCGCGTGAATGCTGGCGTGCCCGCTACCTCATCGATGCTTCCGGCCGCGATACGATCCTCGGCACGCGCCTCGGCACGAAGCACCGCAATCGTCACCACAACAGCTGCGCGATGTACGCGCATTTCGACGGCGCGTGGCGAAGCGAGGATCCCTACCGCGCCGGGGACATTGCCATTTTCTGGTTCGACCATGGTTGGTTCTGGTCCATCCCGCTCGCGGACGGCATCACCAGCATCGGCGCCGTTGTCTGGCCACACTACATGAAGACCCGTGCGATACCGCTACAGGAATTCTTCATGCAGACGATCGCTCTCTGCCCGCCTCTCGCCAAACGACTGGAGTCCGCCACGCTCGCGACCGAAGTCGAGGCCACCGGCAATTACGCCTACGCCTGCCGCCGCGCCAGCGGTGACAGCTTCCTGTTGGTGGGCGATGCGTACGCCTTCGTCGACCCGGTGTTTTCATCCGGCGTCATGTTTGCAATGCAGGGCGGTATTGCCGCCGCGGAAGCGATCGACGAGGCGCTGCGAATGCCCGCGCGTCGCCGCCCGGCTTTCCGGCGCTATGAGCGGCGGATGCGTCACGGCCCGCGCGTTTTCTCCTGGTTCATCTATCGGATGACCCGGCCCATCATGCGGGACCTCTTCATGGCCCCGCGCAACGTGCTGCGCGTGAAAGAGGCGCTGCTGTCGCTTCTCGCCGGCGACATCTTCGGTACGACGCCCATCTGGGCATCACTGCGTGCTTTCAAGGTGATCTACTACGTGATGAGTTTCACGCATCCACGGACCTCGCTGGCGGCGCTGCGCGCGCAGGCGAGAAACATCCGGCCCATTCAGCCCGAGCGGGCTGCTGCCGGCGGATGAGCGCCGCACCGCTCCTGCGTCTCGAGTACCTCACTCCTGCTGAATCCCGTTCGCAGGGGTGGCAGGGGGTGCTCGGGGCGGCGGCGTTCGCGGACGGAGCGCGGGATCCGCAGGACGGCGGCGACTTCCCAGTCGCCCACGTACATACCCCGGTGCTGAGCGAAGCGCACGAGGTGCTCGAGGTCTGGCGCGCGGGCGAGCGCGTGCAGGCGGGCTCTCACGGCCGGGTGCGTTTTGCGCGCGGCGGCGACCTCTTCTTCGGCAGCGTCGCGGTGCACGAGACCGAGCTGACGAACGCCGACACTTCGGGCCAGCGTCCGCCGCTCGAGCTGGCCACGGACCTCGCCTACCGTGAGATGTACGCGATGCTGGCGGTGGCTGGGAACCCGCAGCTCGTACGGGTTTGGAACTACATCCCCGACATCAACCTCGACACCTACGGGCTCGAGCGGTATCGGCATTTCAACACCGCGCGCCAGGGGGCCTCGCTCGCGTCCGGTCGAGCCATCGCCGGCAACGTGCCGGCGGCAAGCGCTCTCGGCGGTGCCAGCGGCAGTCCGCTCACGGTCTACTTTCTGGCGAGCGGCCGCACGCCGGCCTTCATCGAGAATCCCCGCCAGATGAGCGCTTACCGCTATCCGGCGCAGTACGGGCCGCGCAGCCCGGCCTTCTCGCGCGCCACCGTACTCGGCGAAGGGAGCGACGCGACGCTCTTCGTCTCCGGTACCGCGAGCATCGTCGGCCACCGCACCCTGCACGCCGGCGACCCCGCGGCCCAGACGCGCGAGACGCTGGTCAACATCGAGTCCCTGCTCGAAGAGGCCGCGCGCCGCACCAGCATCGAGCTGCTGCGGCTCGAGACCCTGGCGTTCAAGGTCTATGTGCGCGCCCCGAAGGACCTGCCGGTCATCCGCTCGGAGCTCGAATCAGCTCTTGGATCCGACGCCAACCTCCTGTATCTCAAGGCAGATATCTGCCGGCACGACCTCGCCGTAGAGATCGAGGCGGTCGGCGGCGCCGGTTGGCGGCCGGCGAATTGAGCGGGCAGACCGCGGCCGGGATGGCATATCCTTCGGCGGGATCAGCGCCAGATGAGCGCCGCGACAGGGGTCCCGTGTTGAAGCGAGCCTACGACTACCTCGCCACTTACGGCCTGCTGGCCAGCCTGGCGGTGGTGATCCTCGCCTGGACGATTCCGGCCGTCATCCTGCTGTCGCTCCTGCCCCGCCACCGGCGCCGCACGCTGGCTCGCTACACGATGATGCAGGCCTTCCGCTTCTTCTCGTGGCTGCTCACCGCCGCCGGCGCCTATCAGCTCGACCTCGACGCCATCGAGGCGCTGCGCGGCGGTCCACCCCTGATCCTGGCACCGAACCATCCGACGTCCGCCGATGCCATTCTCTTTCTGGCGCGGCATGCGAACCTCACCTGCATCCTCAAGCCCGAGCTCATGGGCAACTTCTTCCTGGGTCCGGGCGCACGGCTCGCCGGCTTCATCCGCAGCGAGCCGCCGCGGCGCATGATCCGTGAGGCGGTCGCGGAGCTCGGCCGAGGCGGGGTGCTCCTCCTCTTCCCGGAAGGGACCCGCACCATCCGCGCACCGCTCAACCGGCTGACCGGCAGCGCCATCGTCATCGCCCGCCATGCGCAGGTGCCCATCCAGGTGGTCATCATCGAGACCGACTCGCCGTACCTCAGCAAGGGCTGGCCGATCTTCAGGGTGCCACGGCTGCCGATCCGCTTTCGGGTGCGCCTGGGTAGACGGCTCGAGCCGCCCGACGATGCCGCCGCCGGCATCCTGGCCCTGGAGCGGGAGCTGACGCGCGAGCTCGCGGGCGCGCCGCAAAACGGCTGGCTCGGGAAAGCCGATATGGCCGGCCGCTCCCGCCAGTGCCAAACCCAATAGCGTCGCTGCAGGCGTGAATCCCGCAGGCAACCCCTCCAGCACGCATCTCGTGCTGATCCCCAGCTACAACCCCGGACCAAAGGTGTTCGAGACGGTGCGCGCCGCTCGCGCGCAATGGTCTCCGGTCTGGGTTGTGGTGGATGGCAGTACTGACGGGACCGGCGCAGCCCTGGCCGCGATGGCGCAAGCCGACCCCGGCCTGCACGTCCTGCTGCGGCAGCGAAATGGCGGTAAGGGTACCGCTGTCCTCGAGGGCCTCGAGAAGGCTCAGCAGCGGGGGTTCACGCATGCGCTGGTCATGGACTCGGACGGCCAGCACCCTGCCGGCAGGATCCAGGCGTTCATGGAGGCGTCGATCGCCCGACCGGCGGCAATGGTGCTCGGCGATCCGGTATTCGACGCCAGCGCCCCGGCCATTCGGGTCAAGGGGCGGCGGATCTCCAATTGGTGGGCGAACTGTGAGACCCTCTGGGCGGGCATTCACGATTCCCTCTGCGGCTTTCGCGTCTACCCGATTGGGCCGCTCAGGCGCGAGATGCGCAGCAGCATCGGCATGCGCCGGTTCGACTTCGACGTCGAGGCCGCGGGTCGGCTCTCGTTGCGGGGGGTGCCGGCGGTGAACCTGAGCGCCCCGATCCGGTACTTCAGCGCCGCGGAAGGCGGCGTATCACATTTCAACTATTGGCGCGACAATGCGCTGCTGATCTCGATGCATGGCCGCCTTTTCCTTGGCTTCCTGGTCCGGCTGCCGCGGCTGCTAGCGCGCCGGCTGGCCGGCCGGCATCGCGATGTATAAAATTGTGCGACCAAACGGGGGGGCGAGACGTTTTCCTTTGAGCTCAATGTCCAATCACGCTTCAACTGCGCGCCAGGCGTGCGCACCTGATACCGATGCGCTCACGCGCGAGCTCGCCGAGCTCATCGTCCAGGCCCTCAACCTGGAGCTGAGCGCGGCGGCGATCGATGCCGATGCGCCGCTCTACGGCGAAGGTCTGGGCCTCGATTCCATCGATATTCTGGAAATCGCGCTCGTGGTCTCCAAGCGCTATGCCGTGCAGCTGCGCGCCGACAACGCCGAGAACGAGCAGATCTTCCGCTCGTTGCGGCGGCTCGCCGAATACATAATCGCCCACCGGACGACTTGACGCCTGACCACTTACCCGCTGATCTCGCACGCGACGGCTGATGCGGTAATCGCGTACCGCGCGGGCACACCGCTCCGCGCTGGGGAATTCCTCAGTGAGGCTGTTTTGCTCGCGGCGCAGCTGCCGTGCGGCCAACACATCATCAATGTATGCGCCGACCGATACCGCTTCGCGGTGGGTCTCGCTGCCTGTCTGCTGGCTCACAAGGTCGTTTTGCTGCCACCCACGCGCACCCCGGAGGTCATCCGGCAGCTCAGCGCTTTCGCCCCGGACGTTGCCTGCCTGACGGATGAGGATCACTGCGACGTCGCACTGCCGCAGATCCGGTTTCCAGGCCCGCGCCAGGCCGGAGCGCACGAGGGCCCGTGGCATGTGCCCGAGATCGACGCCGACCAGGTAGCGGCATACGTCTTCACCTCCGGCTCGACCGGTGTGCCGGTGCCCTATCCCAAAACCTGGGGCAAGCTGGTCCGCTGCGTCCGTGACGGCGCGGCGAGACTCGGCCTTGCCGATGGCCGCTCCCATGCGCTGCTCGCGACAGTGCCGCCGCAGCACATGTACGGCTTCGAGTCGAGTGTGCTGCTGGCGCTGCAGAGCAGTGGCGCACTGTGCGCGGAACGGCCCTTCTATCCTGCCGATGTGTGCGCGGCGCTCGCGGCGTCGCCGCGGCCGCGCGCCCTCGTCTCGACACCGATCCACCTGCGTGCACTCCTCACTTCACCGGCAGAGCTTCCCGCGGTCGACCTGCTCATGTCGGCGACAGCGCCGCTGCAGCGGGAGCTGGCGCGCGAGGCGGAGCAGCGCTTCCAGGCGCCGCTGCTCGAGATCTACGGCTCCACCGAGAGCGGTCAGCTCGCTACCCGCAGGACCGGCCGCGACGAGGAGTGGCGGTTGTGGCCGGGCGTGTGCCTCACTCTCGAGGAAGGTCGCGCCTGGGCGCGCGGCGGCCATCTCGAGCAACCGACGCCGATGTGCGATGAGCTGCAGCCGATCGATGCGGAGCGTTTCCTGCTCGGCGGCCGGCTGGCCGACCTGGTCAACATTGCCGGCAAGCGCAGCTCTCTCTCCTATCTGACACATCAACTCAACTCCCTCGAAGGTGTCGTCGACGGCGTCTTTTTCTTTCCCGAGGAGCCGCACCCGTCGCAGGCTGGAGTCGCACGTGTCGCCGCCGCCGTGGTCGCCCCGGGGCTGGACCCGGCGCTACTCACCGAAGCCTTGCGGCAGCGGATCGATCCGGTGTTCCTGCCGCGACCGCTGCTTTTCGTGGCCCATCTGCCGCGCAACAGCACGGGCAAGCTGCCCCGCGAGGCGCTGCGCTCGCTTGCGGCGGGTCAGCAGGTGGACTGATGTCGCCGGTCGCGCTGCCGATCGCGGCGAGTCATCCGGCGTTCGACGGGCACTTTCCCGGCGCCCCGGTCCTGCCGGGAGTGGTGTTGCTCGACGAGATACTGCGCACGCTCGAGCTCGCGCTGGGCGGCGAGCCGCGCTGTTGGCGCGTTGCCGCGGTGAAGTTCCTGCGCGCGGTCGTCCCGGGTGAGCCGCTCATGCTCGAGACGGAGCGGCCGGCGGGCGGGGCGGTCCGGTTCACGGTGCTGAGCGCCGGACGAGCGGTAGCAACCGGAACCCTGTCCCCGCTTGAAGGCTGAGTGGGCAACTCAGCCGGAGCGCGGCAGCCTCCGGCTGCTGCGCCTCATGACGGTGTTCTCGCTCACCGTGGGACGGCGTGCGGGGCGCGTGGTCCTCTATGTCATTGCCGCCTATTTCTTCCTGTTTGCGCCGCGCGCCCGACGTGCATCGCTCTCGTATCTGCGACGGGTGCTCGGGAGGCGGCCGACGGCGCGCGACCGCTTCCGGCAGGTGATGGCGTTTGCCACGACCATTCATGATCGGGTGTACCTGCTGAACGACCGCTTCGAGCTGTTCGACATCACGGTGGCGGGCGAAGAGCTCATGCAGCAGCATGTGCGCGCGGGGCGCGGCGCCTTCCTGGTGGGGGCGCATCTCGGCAGCTTCGAGGTGACGCGGGCACTCGGCCGCCGGCAGCCGGACTTGCGGGTCTCGATGGTGGCTTATGAGGCCAATGCACACAAGATCAACGCCATGATCGCGGCGATCAATCCGGCGCTGGTCGCCGGCACGGTGGTGTTGGGGAGCGCGGAGGCGATGCTCAAGGTGCAGGCGCTGCTGGATGAAGGGGTGTTCGTCGGCATGTTGGCGGATCGCACGCCGGGCGGCGAGGCTACGGCGGCCGTGCAGTTTCTCGGCGACAGCGCGAACTTTCCGCTCGGCCCGATGCGCCTCGCGGCGCTGTTGCGGCGGCCGGTCATTCTGATGCTGGGGATTTATTGCGGCGGCAATCGCTACCGGGTGGTATTCGAGGAAATTGCCGACTTCTCGGCGGTCGGCAGAGCCCAGCGCGACGGTGCGATTCGCGCCGCCGTGCTGGGCTATGCCGCGCGCCTGGAGAAGTATTGCCGCGAGTACCCTTACGACTGGTTCAATTTTTTCGACTTCTGGGCGAGGTGAGCGCACATGCGGATGTTCACCGCGATCGTGTTGGCAATGTCGGCGTGCTGCGCCGCTGCGCAGCCGGCGCCGCCGCCGGGATTCACGCTGGATCGCCTCATGTCGCTGCTCGCGCAGCGCCAGCATGGCGAGGTGACCTTCGCGCAGACGGATTACCTCGCACTGCTCGATCGGCCGGTGAAATCCTCCGGAGTGTTGCTTTATCAGGCGCCGGATCATCTGGAGAAGAGGACGCTGCAGCCGAAGCAGGAGTCGCTGGTTCTGGACGGCGATCAGTTGACGGTCCGGCGCGGGCATCGGACTTATCACATGCAGGTCAGCGCCTATCCGCAGGTCGCACCGTATGTGGATGCGATGCGGGACACCCTTGCAGGCAATGAGGCAGCGCTGCAGAAAGTGTTCAGGGTGACGCTCAGCGGAACGCCGCAGGAATGGAAGCTAGAGCTGGTGCCGCTGGATCCGGACGTCGCGCGCAAGGTACGCCAGGTGGCGATCAGCGGCGCAGGGGATGTGATCCGGTCAGTGGAGATCCTGCAGGCGGATGGCGACCGGTCGGTGATGACGCTGGCGCCTCCGTCATGAGAGGACGGCGCGCGGGGGCAGTGCTCGTCTGGGTGGTGCTGGCGGCCATCGCACTCTGGGTCGTGGCGCGGGCGCGCTATTCGACGGATCTGTCGGCGTTTCTGCCCCAGGCCCCCACAGGGGCGCAACGGCTGCTCGTGGAGCAGTTGCGGCAGGGGGTGACTTCCCGCCTGATCATCGTCGCGGTCGAAGGCGCGGTCGCGAAGGAGCGCACCCGGCTGACGGCAGAGATGGCAGCACGCTTGCGCGCCGATCCGGAGTTCCTCGCGGTCGAGAACGGCGATGCGGCGGCGTCCCAAAGGGATGAGGCGTTTCTCTTCGCCCATCGGTATCTGCTCAGCAGCACCGTGACGCCGGCGCGGTTCAGCGTCGCCGGCCTCAAGGCGGCCATCGGCAATACGATCGACCTGCTCGCCTCGCCGGCGGGGATGCTCGCCAAGTCATGGGTGCCGGGCGACCCGACGGGCGAGATGATGACGCTGCTCGATCAGTTGAGCCGCAACCACCCGCCGCGAACCGAGGATGGGGTGTGGGTGTCCCGGGACGGCAGCCGCGCTCTGCTACTGGTCCGCACACGCGCGGCGGGGTCTGACACAGACGGGCAGCAGCACGCGGTGGAAGCTATTCAGGCCGCGTTCCGCAGCGCACTGACGAGTGATCGCGCCCAGGCGACGCTGGTGATGTCGGGTCCTGGCGTCTTCGCCGTGCAGGCGCGGGCCAATATCAAGTCAGAAGTGACTCGCCTTTCCATCATCAGCTCGGTGCTCATCGTCGCCCTCCTCCTGCTGGTTTATCGCTCGCTGCCGGCGCTGCTGCTCGGGCTCGTGCCGGTGGTTTCCGGGGCGATCGCGGGTATCGCCGCGGTGGCGCTCGGATTCGGTGTCGTACAGGGTGTGACGCTGGCCTTCGGCGTGACGCTGATCGGTGAAGGGGTCGACTACTCGATCTATTTGTTCATTCAATCGCGGGCGCAGAGCAACGCGGTTGCAGCTTCCGGCACGGACTGGCGGCGCTCGGTGTGGCCGACCATCCGGCTCGGCATGCTGACTTCCGCCTGCGGCTTCGCGGTGCTGCTGGTATCGAGCTTTCCGGGGCTGGCGCAACTTGGCCTCTACTCGCTCACCGGGGTGTTGGCGGCGGGGTTCGTGACGCGCTTCGTGCTGCCCGAGCTGCTGCCGCGCGACTTCAGGATCAGGGACCTGACCCCGCTCGGCCGCGCCGCCGTACGGGCGCTGAAGAAAGCCTCGGCCGCACGGGTCGCGCTCGCGCTCATCGCCGTCAGTGCCGCCGTCGTCCTCGGTCTCTACCGCCAGCAGCTCTGGAGCCATGACCTCTCGGCCCTCAGCCCCGTGCCGCTGGCGGCGCAAAATCTCGACGGGCAGCTGCGGGCCGACCTCGGTGCGCCCGACGTACGCTACCTGGTGGTGATTTCCGCACCAGACGAGCAGTCCGCGCTCGAGGGGGCAGAGCATGTCGACGCCGAGCTCGACACACTCGTCGACGGCAACGTCATCGCGGGATATCAGAGCCCGGCGCAGTACCTCCCCAGCCTCGCGGTTCAGCGCCAACGGCAGCAGAGCTTGCCGCCGCCTGACGTGTTGCGTGCACGGCTCACGCAGGCGCTGTCCGGCCTGCCGCTGCGCGCAGATCGGCTTGGACCTTTCCTCCACGACGTGGAGGTTGCACGCACCGCGCCGCCCCTGGCGCGTGCGTCCCTCGATGGCACGTCCTTCGCCTCGGTAGCTGACGCGCTGTTGGTCAGAGACGCCAGCGAATGGCATGCGCTGGTGCCGCTCGAGGCTCCCGTCGCGCACGGGAATGCGCTCGATGTTGATATTGGGCGCGTGCGCCAGACCCTGTCCGTCGGCGCACCGGATCGGGTCACGGTGTTGAACCTGAAGGACCAGGCCGATGCGCTGTACTCGGGCTACCTTGCGGGCGCCGTGCGCCTCTCGCTCGCCGGCTTTGGCGCAATCGTCGTCCTCCTCCTCATCGCGCTGCGCCGGCCAGCACGGCTGCTGCGCGCCGTGCTGCCCCTGGCGCTCGCGGTGCTCACCGTGGCCGCCAGCCTGCGACTCTTTGGTGGCCCGCTGACGCTGCTGCACGTGGTCGGCATGCTGCTCATCGTCGCGGTCGGCTCCAATTACGCGCTGTTCTTCGACCAGCGGTTCTCCAGCTCGCCCAGCCCGGGTGGCCCGGGTGGCCCGGGTGGCGTGAGTGGCGGCGAAGCGGCGGCGAGCGAGCTCACGCTCGCCTCGCTCCTGGTGGCGAACTGCGCCACGGTGGTGGCCTTCGGGGTGCTCGCCCTCTCATCGGTACCGGTCCTGCACGATCTCGGTGAGACGGTCGCGCCCGGGGCCCTGCTCGCGCTGATTTACGCCGCGCTGCTGGCGCGACAGCCGGGCTAGAATTCCCGCGATGACGGCCAAGATACCTTCCTCCCCGATCCCCGCGCGCTGGCGGCCGTCGCCGCTCGTGAGCGCCTCGCTCGGGCTGCACGTGGGTGCGCTGGCCCTGGTCGTCGCACGGCCGGCCGCGTGGCCCTGGGCAGTGGGCGCCGTGATTGCCGACCATGCCCTGCTCACGGCCGCGGGCCTCACGCCGCGCAGCGCCCTGCTCGGCCCCAACTGGACCCGGCTGCCGGCCGCGGCCAGCGGCCGGCGCGAGCTCGCCATCACCGTCGACGACGGCCCCGATCCGCGGATCACCCCCAGGGTGCTCGACCTCCTGGAGGAGCGCGGAGCCAAGGCGACCTTCTTCTGCATCGGCGAGCGCGTACAGCGTTACGCCGAGCTCACGCGTGAAATGGTGCGTCGGGGACACTCTGTGGAGAACCACAGTCAGCGGCACCTGAATTATTTCTCCCTGCTCGGCCCACGCGGCCTGGTCGCGGAAGTCGAGCGGGCGCAGGACACCATCGGCATCACGACCGGTCAACAACCGCTCTTCTTCCGTGCTCCGGCGGGATTGCGCAGCCCGTTCCTCGATCCGGTGTTGAGTCGGCTCGGGCTGCGCCTCGCGAGCTGGACGCGGCGCGGCTTCGATACCGTCAACTCCAGCGCCCCGACGGTGCTCGGCAAACTGACCCGCGGACTCGGCGCGGGCGACATCCTGCTGTTGCACGACGGTCATGCGGCGCTCACCGGCAACGGCGAGGCGGTGATTCTCGAAGTCCTGCCGCGACTGCTCGATGCGCTGGCGGCCGCGCGCCTCACGCCGGTCACATTGCGCGCTGCGCTGACAGCATGACTCCCCTCCTGCTGCGCCACTTCACTGCCACGAGCTGCATCGGCCGCGGCCTGCAGGCGACGCTCGCTTCCCTGCGCGCGCAGCGCAGCGGGCTCGCGCCCTGCGCCTTCGAGACGGTGACCCTGGATACTCACATCGGCGAAGTGCCGGCGGTGGATGAGATGCGCTTGCCGGCGGCGCTGCGGCAGTTCGACTGTCGCAACAACCGCCTGGCGCAACTCGGCCTCGCGCAGGATGAGTTCAGCGACTCGGTGGCGGCGTGCGCCGGCCGCTGGGGGTCGCGGCGCGTGGGTCTCTTCCTCGGCACCAGCACCTCCGGCATGCTCGAGACCGAAATCGCCTACCGGCGGCGGGATCCCGCGACCGGCGCGCTGCCCGCCGATTTCGACTATGCCGGTACGCACAATTCCTACTCCCTCGCCGCCTTCGTGCACCAGGTCTTTTCGCTGGAGGGGCCGTCGGCCGTTGTTTCCTCCGCCTGCTCCTCCAGCGCCAAGGTATTCGGCGCGGCGCAACGGATGATCGCCGCCGGACTCATCGATGCGGCGGTGGTCGGCGGCGTCGACTCGCTCTGCCTCACGACTCTCTATGGCTTCCACTCGCTGCAACTCGTCTCCAGCGCTCCCTGCAAGCCATTCGACATTGCGCGCGACGGCATCTCGATCGGCGAGGCGGCCGCCTTCGCGCTCCTCGAGCGCGTGCCGGAGAGCCTCGATGGCGACGCCATTCTGCTGCGCGGTGTCGGCGAATCGAGCGATGCCTACCACATGTCATCGCCCCATCCCGAGGGTCGCGGTGCGCGCGCGGCAATGCTCCAGGCTCTCGCCGGCGCCGGTTTGGCCGCGGAGGATATCGACTACGTCAACCTGCACGGCACGGGCACACCGAGCAACGACAGCGCCGAGGGGAAGGCGGTCGCCGCAGTGTTCACCGACCGCGGGCGGCCCGTCGAGGCAAGCTCTACCAAAGGGGCAACCGGGCATACGCTCGGTGCCGCGGGCGCGCTCGAGGCCGTGATCTGCGCGCTCGCGCTGCGGCATGAGTTCCTCCCCGGCAGCGCCAATACGCACCAGGTCGACGCCCCCGACGGCTTGGAGTATCTGTGCGCCAACCGCTATCGGCCCATCGCGCGCGTGCTCAGTAACTCCTTCGGCTTCGGCGGCTCCAACTGCGCCATGGTCCTGGGACGGGCACAATGATGCTGACGGCGTACCTCCAAGGCATCGGCCTCATCGGACCCGGCCTTGCGGACTGGCCAAGCGCCACGCGCGCCCTATCCGGCGAGGAAGCTTACTCACAGCGTCCGACAATAGTACCCCCGCCGGAGGGGCTGCCAGCCGCGGAGCGCCGCAGGACCGGCGCCACCGTCAAACTCGCCCTGAGCGTGGCGCAACAGGCGGTTGCCGATGCGGGCGTCGACCCGATCGAGCTGCCGGCGGTATTCAGCTCCTCGGGCGGCGATGGCCTCATCTGTCACGAAATCTGCGAGACGCTCGCCTCCGCCGACCGGCAGCTCTCACCGACACGCTTCCACAACTCCGTACACAACGCCGCCGCGGGCTACTGGAGCCTCGCCACCGGCGCCACCGCGGCATCCACCTCGCTCTGCGCCCACGACGGCAGCTTCGGCGCGGGTCTGCTCGAGGCGCTCGCTCTGCTGGCGGTGAACCAGTCCGCCGTGCTGCTGAGCGCCTATGAGACGAGCTACCCGGAGCCGCTGCGCGCCAAGCGGCCGCTGCCCGACTCCTTCGCCGTGGCGCTGGTGCTGACGCCCACGCCCGTGGCCAACAGCCGCGCGCGACTCAGCGCTCGCCTCTGCGATGGCGTGTCAGCCGCCGATCGACTTGCGGATCCGCAGCTCGAGGCACTGCGCACAGCGCTCCCCGCGGCGCGCAGCCTGCCGCTGCTGCGCCTTCTCGCCCGCCGCGAGCCGGGAGAGGTGGTTCTCGATTACATCGGCGAGCAGCGCCTGGCAGTGGAGGTACGCGAGTGTCACTAGTCACGCGACTCGATCGCGCCTGGATCGAGAGTCATATTCCGCATCGCGGCCGCATGTGCCTACTCGATGAGGTGTTGAGTTGGGACCAGGCGCGCATCAGCTGCCGCGCGAGCAGCCATCGGCAGGGCGACAATCCGTTGCGCGCCCACGGCCGGCTCGGCGCCGCCTGCGGAGTGGAGTACGCCGCGCAGGCCATGGCGGTCCATGGCGCCATCATGGCCGCAATGGCCGGGATCGAGGCCCGCGGCGGCCTTCTGACCAGTGTCAGGAATCTGGTGCTGCGGGTCAGCCGTCTCGATGACCTCGAGGCCGATCTGATTGCAAACGCCGAGCGCCTCGCCGGCGATGCGGGCAGCACCCTGTACGAGTTCACGGTATCGGCTGGCCGCGAGCTGCTGAGCGGTCGCGCCAGCATCGTGTTCGCAGCGGGGCCCTTATGAGCGAGACGGTCAAGCGGGCGCTGGTGACGGGCGGCAGCGGCGGTCTCGGCGCCGCGATCTGCCGTCGGCTGGCGAGCGCCGGTCACCATGTGTATGTGCATGCGCGCAAAGGGGTCGACGCCGCGGAGAAAGTGGTCGAGGAGATAACGGCCGCCGGCGGCAGCGCCGCGGCTCTGCATTTCGACGTCACCGACGCGGAAGGTACCCACAAGACGCTGGAGTCCGCGCTCACCTCGGGCCCCATCCAGATCCTGGTGAACAACGCCGGCGTCATCGACGATGCGATTCTCCCTGGAATGCGTCCGCAACAGTGGCACCGGGTCATCGATGTCTCGGTCAACGGCTTCTTCAACGTCACCCAGACGCTCCTCATGCCGATGATCCGCACCCGCTGGGGCCGGATAATCAACATTTCATCGGTCTCGGCGCTGATCGGCAACCGCGGACAGGTCAACTACGCCGCCGCCAAGGGGGCGCTCAACTCCGCCACCAAGGCGCTCGCGCTGGAGGTCGCCACCCGCGGCATCACGGTCAACGCCGTGGCTCCCGGCATCATCCGCACGGCGATGAGCGAGGGTCTCTTCGATGCCGACGCGATCAGCCGGCTCGTGCCCATGAACCGTGCGGGCTTGCCGGAGGAAGTCGCGAACGTGGTCGCCTTCCTCGCGTCCGAGGAGGCGTCGTATGTCACCTCGCAAGTCATCTCCGTCAGCGGAGGGATGGCCTGATGCGACTGCCGCGTTATCCGCCACGCTGATACAATGTCGCGATGAAAGCTTCCCTGATCGCTGGCCTGATCCTCATTGCCACCGGGATCTTCCTCATCCTGCGGCCACCCCACTACCCCGCCGAGCAGAGCGTCTTCAAGGTCGGCGGCTTCGAAGCGCGAATGCAACAGGATCGGCCGCTGCCCGAGTGGGTCGGCGGCGCGGTGCTCGGCGTCGGCATCGGGCTACTCGGGGTCGCTCTCGTCAAGCGCCGTTAGCCTCACTGAGTGAGTCTCTTTCGCGACGCACCAACGTCATATGCGACGTCGGTGTCACACGCGTCCGCGGAAGTAAAATTTCTCTCAACTCGTTGGCGAATGGCCAGAAATCTCGCAATATTGCCGCAAGCGCCCGATTTTACGGGCTGGCGATGATCCTGCTCTCTCTGTTGGAATGCACGGGCAGGCGTAATCAAAGGAGCGACAATGGCAGCGGCAGTGGTGGATGTGATGGCGGACCAGACTCTGGATTCCCGTGTGGCGCGGCTCGAAGCAGATGTGAACAATATCCGATCGGATATTGCGGAGATAAAGCTCGACATTCGTGGGCTGCGCACCGAGGTCGGCGGCGTACACGCGGAGCTCCACGGACTAGACAAGGCCATGCGAGGGGAAATGCAGGCACTAGACAAGGCCATGCGAGGGGAAATGCAGGCACTAGACAAGTCCATGCGAGGGGAAATGCAGACACTCGACACTTCCTTACGCGCTGAGATCGCGCGGTTGGACCGCAATCTGGCTCACGGACTTGCCTCGAATCGGATATGGATGCTGCTGCAGAGCGCGGCAATCCTGGGCGTGATGGCGCGCGGATTCGGATGGCTGTAGTGGGACTGCATTCCCCACATGGACGGTCGTCTTGAGAAACCGCTCTACCCCGCGAGGCCGTCGAAAAATTCGACTTCGCCCGTCTCCAGCGAGTATTCCGCACCGACCACCGCCAGCCCCTCATTGCGGATCAGCTTCTCGAGCACGTCCGAGCCGTATCGCAGGTGGCTGACCGAAACCCCCACGTTGGCACGGACGGCGTGTCGCACGAGCGCCGCCTCATCGTGCCGCAGATCGGTCTTGAGCAGGACTTCCACCGACGGCCGCACCCGATCGACGATGGAGCGGATGTTGCGTGATTGATTCTCCGCCGGCTGGCGCAGTTCCTCCAGGGTCGCGCGGATGGCGCCGCATTGGGAGTGGCCGAGCACGACGACCAGCCGCGTCCCGAAGCGGGAGGCGGCGAACTCGACGCTACCGATCTGCGAGGGCGAGACGATGTTGCCGGCGACCCGGATGACGAAGAGGTCACCCAGGCCCTGATCGAAGACGAGCTCCGCCGGAACACGCGCGTCCGAGCATCCGAGCACGATAGCGAACGGCTCCTGGCTCTGGGTGAGCTCGAGCCGCGCCGCGGCATCGAGCAGCGCGCCGCGGTTGCGCACGCGCTCGACGAAGCGACGGTTACCTTCTTTCAGGCGCGTCAGCGCCTCGGCTGCGGGAATCATGTAAATAAGCGTAACACGCCGCGACGCCCGAGCAACCACGGCCGCCGATTCCGGGCACCCACGCCGCCCTGCTAGAATCCCCCTCCCCCGCGCCGGCTGGCGGCGCAACCCAGGAGCTCATCATGGCGATTCGCGAGCGGTTGATCGAGTACCGCGACGGCTCTACCGTTCTCGAAGGCTTTTTCTGCCATGACGACTCGCGGCCCGGACCATTGCCGGGTCTGCTGATCGCCCACGAGTGGGGCGGCCGCGGCGAATTCGTGGAGCGCAAGGCGCGGCGGCTCGCGTGGCATGGCTTCGCGACCTTCGCGCTCGACATGTTCGGCAAGGGCAAGCGCGGCACCACGAATGCGGAGTGCGCGGCGCTCGCGGGCCCCTTCTTCCAGAATCGGGCACTGGTCATCCCGCGCATCACCGCGGCCCTTACCACCGTGAAGGGGTTGCCGGAGGTGGACGCACGCCGCATCGCCGCCATGGGATTTTGCTTCGGCGGCATGTGTGTGCTGGATCTGGCGCGAAGCGGTGCGGACGTCCGCGGCGTCGCCAGCTTCCACGGTCAGCTCAAGCCGAGCGGCCTGCCTGCGGGCAAGATCCACTCCAAATTCCTGATACTCCATGGCTATGCCGATCCCATGGGCCCGCCGGATGACGTGCTGGCCATCGGCAAGGAGCTCAGCGCGGCCGGGGTGGACTGGCAGCTCCACGCCTACGGCAATACCGCGCACTCCTTCACCAATCCGCACGCGAACGATCATGCGAGCGGCATGGTCTACCACGAGGCGGCCGACCGCCGCTCCTGGCATTCGCTCCTGGACTTCCTGGACGAAGTGTTGCGCTAACCGACTGTCACCACTCGGTGGCAAGCACCGCGACCATCCGGCCGAGTCCGGCGACGTCCTGCGTGCTCACCGTCTCGACCGGGGAGTGGGAATAGATCATCGGCCACCCCAGCGCGACATCCACCGTGCCATAGCGCGTATACACCGAGCCGTCGTTCCCGCCCCCCGTTGCGCCGTATTGCACCAGCAGGTTGTGAGCGTGCGCCAGGCGCACCACCCGCTCCACATAGCTGGGCGGGTCGATGTTGGAATCGTCGACCGCACGCACCACGAATCCCTGTCCGAGCACGGCATCGGCGAATCGCTGCGTTTCGAGGGGCGAGTCGCTGCTGACGAAAGTGTCGATCGCGAATACCACCTTGGCCGGGTGTCCCTGCTTCGCCATGCGGGCCGCATATTCCCGGGCGCCGTCCAGCCCAACCTCCTCGCCCGTCGTCCAGACGAAAGCCACCCGACGGCCCGGCCACTTGCGAGCGAAGTCCGGACCGAGAGCCCGGACTGCCGCTACCAGCGCCGTATCACCGACGCGGTCATCGAAACTCCGCACAGCGGCCAATGACCCGACCAGCGGATGATAGGCCTTCGGGATGGTCAGGTAGTCGTGCACGTGGATGCCGAGCTTCTCGGTTTCCGCCGCGTTGTGCGTGCCGACATAGACATAAGCGGGCTGCCGGTACGTGCTGAAGGGGGGCGGCCATTTGAAGTCGGGTCGGTTCCAGCCGGTTGGCAAGTCCAGCACCCCGCCAACGGCGTGGCCGACACCGGTATGCACCAACATCACGTGACCCAGGTAATACCGGCCGTAGAAGCCGCCGATCTCCCGCACCTGCAGGCGGCCGTCGCTCTCGATATTGGTGACCTCGTAGCCGATCTCGTCCATGTGCGCATCGAAAACGAGATCGGGGCCGTGACCGCCGCGCGCCGCGCCGCCGAGCGACAACACCAGGTTGCCCCCCGAATCGGTCTTCGTCAGCCGCCGCGCCCAGGCGGGCAATTGGGCGAGCACTGCCTCGCGCACGCCCTCCTCGTGACCGCTCGCGCCGTAAGCCAGCGTCAGCGCCTTCAATGTGGAGACGACCTGCGCGTCAGGCATGGCGCCTGCCCCGGGGCCGCCGGAGTCCGCGGGCGCGACGCCTTCACCGGACTGCGTACCGGGCGTCCGCGCCGCGTTGAAAGGATCGTCCGTTGCACTCATCCGCACGGCGGGTTCCTTGAGATACGCCTCCAGCAGCTGGGTGAGCCCGCGCAGGTCAGCGCGCGAGAAGGTCTCGGCGGGAGTCACCGGCAGCACCGTCGCCACGCCAAGCTCCGCCAGGCGCTGTGGCAGCGCGGGAGGCTTGTCGAAGCCCGCCATACGCGGCGGCGCAGGCGCGACCGCGTGATAAGGAATGTGTCGGGAACCGGCTAGTGTTTGCAGAGCGGTCGCGACATCGCCCGAGCCGCCAATCAACACGCCGGCGCCGGGCGCAGGCGCTACAGTCTCATCCGTGGTTGCGGCACCCGATGTTTGCGGCGTGATGCGCCCGACGAAGATCATCTCGTCCGCCGGCGATTCCGTCAAAAGACGGATCAAGCCACGTCCCCCGAGCCACTGTTGGGTGACGAAGGCTACCGTTGTCGTGCCAGACGCGTGCGACCGGCGAAGATTCCGGGCTGCTTCCAGCAGCGCCTCCCAGCCGAATCGATCGCCCGCGCCCGCGCCGGCCTCATCGTCCGCGCCCACGGTGATCGGTGGCTGCGCGAGACTCACGGGGTCGAGCAAGTCGGCGCCGCTTGCTCGTGCCAGGTCCGCCGACCGCGCGCCGATGTCCAGGTAGAGCTCGTCAATGTGGGTCATGCCGGGGGGATTCAGGCGTCCCGGCGACAGATGGATGCTGAGCCCGGAAAACGAGCCATCGAGCAGGCCGTTGGGTGTCTGTACCCACACCGGTTGCGCGAAGCTCAGCGTATCGAACACGGCGTTCGGCGGCCGCTGCGGCAGCCGCTCCACCCGCAGATAGCCTTGCGGCGTGATGCCACTGACCACGTATCCGGGCTGATCGATTGCGGCGACGATCAGGCGATGCGGCGAGCCGCTGCCGACCGTCACCCAAACATTGTCGAAGTTGTCACTGCTCGGATGTAACCCCATGGCTGCGAGATCGCGCTGGATCGCGCTCGCGAGATTCTGCTCATAACCGGCGACGGCGGGGATGCGGCTGAGTGCGGCAAGGTCAGGCCCCGGCGCGGCGGCCATCGCGGTGGCGCAACCGAGCACGCCCGCGAGCACCACGGGACCAAGCGCATGAATGTGTCTGCCCATCGAAGCTCCCGTCCGGGGTCGTTCTTGTTGCTTCCATGATAGCCACGCCCGTCCCCCGCGGCATCATAACCGCGACGGGACGAGCGCTTTCTGGCGCTCAGTGCCAGTCGTTGCGGGTCCTGAAATCACTCGCCTGGCGCTCCGCCTCCTCGCGCGCGAGGCCGTATCTTTCCTGCAGCTTGCCCGCGAGCTTCTCGCTGTTGCCCTCGAGCTGGGCGATCTCATCGTCCGTGAGCTTGCCCCACTGCTCCTTGATGCTGCCTTTGATCTGCTTCCACTGGCCCGCCGTGCGATCGCTGTTCATGGTCTCGATCCTCGATATGGTGTAATGGGTACGCCAGGAATCGAGCAAGCAGCGGGCCTCGTCGAGCTCACGCCGGCGCGACCAGCAGAGTCACCGTGTTGGATTCGGGATCGAAGAGGATGCGCGCCTGCCCGCGCTCCAGCTGCGCGCGCACGTGCGCGACCTTCTCCTCCAGCGAATACTCGCGCGCGCCGTAGTCGGTGCCCTCGCGCAGCACGTACGACTCGATCACCCCCCGCAGCGCCTCGGCGGAGAGCTCCGCGTGGGGGATGACGAGAGGCTCGGTCAGCTGCGACGCGTCAGGGCGAGGAGGCGCAGCATTTCCAGATAGAGCCACACCAGCGTGACCATCAGGCTGAAGGCGCAGTACCACTCCATGAACTTCGGCGCCCCGCCAGCAACTCCGCGCTCGATCAGGTCGAAAGCCAGCACGACGTTGAGCGCGGCGATGCCGACGATCACCAGCGAGATGCCGATGCCGAGCGGGGTGGGCGCGTAGAGCGCCTGTGTGGAGAAGTGGAAGAAGCCGAGGACCATGGTGGCGAGATAGAAGAGCATGATGCCGAAGGTGGCGGCGACCACCATGGCGCGGAACTGATTCGTGACCCTGATCAGGCGGGTCCGGTAGGCGATGAGGAGGGCAGCGAGCACACCAAAGGTGAGGCCCACGGCCTGGATGGCGATGCCGTGATACTTCTGCTCCAGCACGGCCGAAATGCCGCCGAGGAACAGGCCCTCCAGCGCCGCGTACGGAATCGCCAGGTAGCGCGCGGTGGTCGGCTTGAAGCTGGCGATCATGGCGACGATGAAGCCGCCGAAGGCGCCGAGCAGCGTGAGCCCCGAGACCGCCTGGGCGTCCCCGGCGGCCATCTGCGACCAGGGCCAGAGCGCGGCCACCAGGAGCACGATGAGCAGCAGGAACGACTTGTCGATCGTCCCCTTCAGGGTCATCCCCTCGACCCCCATCCCGACCCGCGGCAGGCTCCCGAAGGTCCTTTCGTTCAGCATGGGGTTCCCGGTACGGCGCACTGGAAGGGGCATCAGGGTCTCCTTGGGGTACGGCAGGCCCTATTTTAGCAGGTTACGGCCCCCTACAGACCGTCCGTGGCTACGGGGCCCGGGAGCCCCCGCGACTGGACTTAAGGCGTGCCGGACGGCTCTTCGGGGGACCCCTCGGGGTCACGCATGGCGGCTTCATCGCGCTCGCGGTGAATCCGCTCGTAGATTTCCTCCCGATGCACGGCGACCTCCTTCGGCGCGTTGATGCCGCAGCGCACCTGGTTGCCTTTGACACCGAGGACCGTGAACGTCACCGTGTCGCCGACCATGATGGTCTCGCCCACTCGTCGCGTGAGGATAAGCATAATCCATGCTCCTTGTTATTTGCCCCTAAGCGCGTTGATGCGCCAGCAACATCCTACAACATCCGGCCGCTGGCCGCACCCTCAGGTGTTCGCGCGGTTGTCGCGCCAGACCCGCTCGAAAGGCAGGCGCCAGGCGTGCGGCGCGATGAGCTGGTGCATGGAGTTCGGCCCCCAGGATCCGGCCGCATAGAGCCGCACCGGCGGCGGTGACTCCAACAGCGGCGCCGAAACCTCCCACAGCCGCTCGATGCCCTCGGCGTTGGTGAAGAGCGTGCGGTCGCCCCGCATCGCATCCAGGACAAGCCGCTCGTAGGCTTCGAGCACCTCGCCGACCAGCCCGGTGTCGTTCATGGCGAACTGCAGACTCAACTTGTCGAGCCGCATCCCGGGCCCCGGCCGCTTGCCATAGAAGGAAAGCGACATCTTGGAGACGTCCGCGAGATCGAACGTCAGATGGTCCGGCCCCTGCGCGCCGACGCCGGAATCGGCCGGGAACATGCTCTTCGGCGGCTCGCGGAAGGCGATGGAGATGATGCGCTGTCCCTCGGCGAGGCGTTTGCCCGTGCGCAGGTAGAAAGGCACGCCCGCCCAGCGCCAGTTGTCGATGCTGCACCTGAGAGCGATGAAGGTTTCGGTGTCCGACTCCGGACTGACTCCTTCCTCGCCGCGGTAGCCGTTGTATTGGCCGCGCACCACGTGCGCCGGCTGGATGGGCAGCATGCTGCGAAAGACCTTGTATTTCTCCTCACCGATCGATGCCGGCTCGAGCGCCGTCGGCGGCTCCATCGCCA
>JBOIAB010000019.1:0-16276 GCA_050738635.1 Steroidobacteraceae bacterium | reverse complement strand
GCTCGATCCGTGTCGGCACCCTCACGGCGCGGGAGACCGCGCCCCAGAGCGTCTGCGTGTCCGAGAGGTCCCAGGCCGCGCGTACACTCGGCTGCACCTCGAAGCCGCTGAAGTCGTTGTGCTAGAGCTTGGTGCCGAGCGTCAGCCGCACCGCGTGCGGCAGCACGACCTCATCCTGCAGGAAACCGCTCGCGAGATTGTCGCGGGCGTCGGGGGGATTCAGGGCGAAGATCCCCTTGGCGTGATCGATATCGTTCATGGTCCGGCCGGTGAATCCCCAGGTGAACGCCTGATCGCGGCTGAGCGGCAGATGCTCCACGAAATCGAGATCGAGCGTGCCGAGGTCGTCGGTGAAGGCAGGGTCGTCACGGTGCGTGTAGTCATAGTAGACGCGCACCTCGTAATCCGAGTCATCGCTCATCGTGTGCTGCCAGTGTGCGAGCACGTTGCCACCGCTCACGCCTACAACCAGTGGGCCCTGGGGTCCAGGCTGGCCGATGACGTTCACCGTGGTCAATTCCCCGATGCGGCCGTCGTAGGCCTCGCCCTGGACGGTGAACGCATCCGCGGAGTCCGCATTCCAGTCCGTGCGAAAGCCTACGTGGCCGAAATCCCACCCGTCCGAGTTCACGCCCGCGGGATAGTCCTCGGGGGCGTTGTTCTGGTACTTGGCGAACACGCGGTAGTAAACCTGATCACCGGTCTCGCCACCGTATTGGGCCGCCGCCAGCGCGTTCTCCTCGGAGCCGCCTCCCACCTCGGCCCAGGCGCCCTGTGTCGCCTGCGCACTCTTGGTGATGACGTTAATGACTCCGTTGACGGCGTTCGAGCCCCAGAGCGCCGCGCCGGGGCCGCGGACTACCTCGATCCGGTCAATGTCCTGCATGAGGTAGTCCTGCTCGTCCCAGAAGACACCGGAGAACAGGGGCGTGTAGATGCTTCGCCCATCGCTCAACACCAGGAGGTCGGGCGAGTTGACGCTCGCGAAGCCGCGCGAGCTGACGGCCCACTGGCTTGCCGTCATCTGCGCGATGTTGATTCCAGGAACGTAGCGGATCGCCTCCGGGACGTTCATCGCACCGGTGCTGGCGATCTGTCCGCTCGTGACCACGGCCACGGCGGCGGCGGAGCGAGCCAACGGCTCCGGGCCGCGCGTCACGGAGGTCACCATGACGTTGGTGAGCTGCTCGATGCTGAGCTGCTTCAGCTGGTTGACCTGATTCGCGGCGAGCTGCTGCGCCTGCAGCGCAGGCGACGCCGCGGCCAGCGCGCTCAGGACGAGCATTGCGCGCAGCACGGCGGCTGTTACGGGCTCGCGCCCGCGAGTCGAGGCAGAGAGCGTCATAGGTTCCCCCCATCGATCCTGTGCTTCGCCCATCGGCCCCATGCGAAGCGTCCGCACAATACCATCTCGAGCCTCCCCATCGGCTGGCAATGTTGTGACGTATGTCTCGCCGAGGCTTTTGGCGTCCACGTCCGAAAATGGCTAGTCCGATGCGGCGTCACGGCGTATCGTTGCCCCCATGCAAGAGACGCTGCCATTAGATCCGACGGTGCTGGAGCGCGCGCGGCTGAGCCGCGATCCGCGCTTCGACGGCAAGTTCTTCATCGCCGTGGCTTCGACCGGCATCTACTGCCGTCCCATCTGTCCGGCATCGCCGTCGCCGAAGCGGGGCAACATCCGTTACTTCGGTTCCGCGGCGGCGGCGGCCGAAGCAGGCTTCAGGCCGTGCCTGCGTTGCCGCCCGGAGGCAGCGCCCGGCACGCCGGCATGGCTCGGAACCTCCGCGGTCGTGAGGCGCGCGCTGCGCCTCATCAATGAAGGCGCGCTCGATGAGGCGAGCGTCGGTGAGTTCGCCACCCGTGTCGGTGTCGGCGCGCGGCATCTCGATCGGCTCTTTCTGCAGCACGTCGGCGCCTCGCCGCTCGCGGTCGCGCAGACACGCCGCCTGCATTTCGCCAAGCGGCTGATCGATGAGAGCGATCTGCCGATGACGCAGATCGCGCTCGCCGCCGGGTTCGGCAGCCTGCGCCGCTTCAACGATGCGTTCCGCAAAGCATACCGCCGGCCGCCCCGGGAGCTGCGCCGTGAGCGCCGCGACCGGCCCACGCGCGGCACCGGCGATGAGGTGTCGCTCGCCCTCTCCTACCGGCCGCCCTATGACTGGGATCACCTGCGCGATTTCCTGGCGCTGCGCGCCACGCCGCGCGTGGAACGGGTGGAGGAGCAGAGTTACGGCCGGCTGATCCGCACCGATGCGGGTCATGCGGTGATTCAGGTTCGGCCGCTGCAAGGCAAGGATGCGCTGCAGCTTCGCGTCCAGGGAGCGCCGCCGGCAGCGCTCTTTCAGATCGCCACGGCTGCGCGCCGCGTGTTCGACCTGGCCGCCGACCCGGCCCTCCTGGCCGCCGGGTTGGAGTCGGACCCACTGCTGCGTTCGCTCGTACGTCGCCGCCCCGGTGTGCGCATTCCGGGCACGTGGGACGCCTTCGAGTGCGCCGTGCGCGCCGTGCTGGGCCAACAAGTCAGTGTGGCGGCTGCACGCACGCTGGCCGGACGCATCGTCGAGCGCATCGGCGAGCCGGTCGCGACCACAGTAACCGGCCTCGACCGTCTCTTTCCAACACCGCAGGTACTCGCCGCCGCGAATCTCGATGGGCTCGGCCTCACCGGCGCGCGCGTCACCGCGCTCAAGGGTCTGGCAGTTGCGGTGGCCGAGGGTCGGGTCGCTTTCGATCGGCCGGCCGAGGAGATCGTCGCCAGCCTGGTGGAGCTGCCGGGATTCGGCGACTGGACCGCGCAGTACATCGCGCTGCGCGCGCTCGGTGAGCCCGATGCATTCCTCAGCGCCGACCTCATCGTGCGCCGCATGGCGGCGGGCGGCGGCGCTGCGTTGACGATCAAAGAGTTGGAACGCCGCGCGGACGCGTGGCGGCCATGGCGCGGTTATGCGGTCATGCACCTCTGGTGCGCGGCCGGCGACCAAAAGCATGCTGGAGAACGTCGATGAAAAGCACAGCCGAAGTCCTTTACTGGCACGAGTTCGATTCACCGGTCGGTAGGCTGCTCCTCGCCGGCGACGGCGCGAGCCTCATCCACGTGTGCTTCCAGTCCGGCCCGCGTCCGCAGCAGCCGGCGGCAGATTGGGTGGTCGATGCCGCGCCGTTTCGCCTGGCGATCAGGCAGCTGGGCGAGTACTTCGCCGGCAAGCGGCGCCAGTTCGAGCTGCCGCTCGCGCCGCGCGGCACGGAGTTTCAGCGCCGGGTGTGGCGCGCGCTGCGTGAAATTCCCTATGGGCAGACCATTTCCTACGGCGAGCTCGCGCGTCGCATCGGCAAGCCGAGCGCCTCGCGCGCCGTCGGCCTCGCGAACGGCGCCAACCCGTTGCCCATCATCGTGCCCTGCAATCGCGTGATCGGCGCCGATGGCAGCCTCACCGGCTTCGGCGGCGGCTTACCCATCAAGCGCACGCTGCTGGCCCTCGAAGGTGCGGGCTCTGAGGAGTCGAGCCCGCAGGCCGCCTTTAAATGGGCTGCTCCCCCGCGGCCTTCAGCCGCTCGTTGAGCTTGGGCACGTCGACGGTCTCGAGACTCGTCCACTGCGCCAGCGTCGCGGTTACTTTCCGGGACAGCAGCGCGTAGGACGCCAGCGCATCGGGACTCGGATCCGCATCCGCGCCGTCGGTCGCTGACTCGAGAGTCGCGAGGTCGATGACGAGCGCCTGCAGGCTGTCCGTGCGCAGCGACGGAACCGCCGGGAATGGGATGGCATGCGGGGTCGTCCCCGAGATGCTGCTGGCCTTTGCCAGCAGAGCCGTCATCTGCCGATGCGCCGCACTCCGTTTGGCGAGTCGCGCATCCAAGGCATCGAGCAGGGTCACGGCACGGCCATAAGCCGCCGCCGTCTGCCCCTGCGCAGCCTCCACCTTGCGCGCCAGCTCGAACTCGCGCTCGTAAGCGCCGTCCGGCAACTTCACACGCGGGTCAGGCTTCACGACCAGAGGTTGGCTGTAGTCTCGCCCCGCCACTGTCAGCACGACCGTGTATTGACCGGGAGGCGCCCACACGCCACCCCGCGAGGGGCCGCGGGAGTGAACGCCTGCGGGGGCGGCGTAGCGCAGATCCCATACGAACCGCTGCATGCCCGGCGCCGCTGACGGCACGGGAGTCGGCGGAACCCACTCCGCAGCGAACTCCAACGTCGCCGGATCGAGCGCCGGCACGTGCTCCGCGCTGGTGTAGGAGCGCACCACCTGATTGCTCGCGTCGCGAATCGTCACCACGACGGGGCCCTGCACCGAGGCGGGCAACACGTAGTCGATGATCGCCCCGTCCGGCGGATTCGCGGCCATCGGCTCGTCCTTGGGCATCGGCGTGCCGGTGAAGGACGCGGATCGCACGCGGATCGCATCCGCCGGCTTGAAGAGCGTGACCGCTCCGGAATGCACATCGTCCATCTGACGCAGCGCACTCACGTCATCCATGATCCAGAATCCACGGCCATGCGTGGCGATCACGAGATCATCGCCGTGCACGTCGATATCGCGCACGGAAGTCACGGGCAGGCCCTGCTGCAGCGACTGCCAATGCGCGCCATCGTCGAAGGAAACGTAGATGCCGAACTCCGTGCCGGCGTAGAGCAATCCCGGCCGTACGGGATCCTCACGCACCACGTTGACGAAGCTGCCGCGCGGAATGCCTGAATCGATGCGCGTCCAGCTCTTGCCGTCATCATTCGTGCGATAGATGTAGGGCGTGTCGTCATTCAGCCGATGGCGATCGATCGCCAGATAGGCTACGCCCGGCTGGGTGTGCGACAGCTCGATGCCGCCGACTTTCGACCAGGGTGTCAGCGCCGTCGGAGTCACTTGTGTCCAATGTGCACCGCTATCGTCCGTGCGCCAGACCAGTCCGTCATCCGTTCCAACCCAGATGGTGCTGGCGCTCAAGGGTGAGGGCGCGATGCTGTAGATCACCCCGCGACGCTTGCCGACGTGGAAATCATCCTTGGCAGTCGTCGGATCGAGGTTCGACGGCGTACCGGCGTCGCGCCGGGTGAGGTCCGGGCTGATCGGCGTCCAGTGGTTACCGCCGTCATGCGTGCTGAAGAGCCTCTGGCTGCTGAAGTACAGCGTCTTCGGGTCGCGCTGCGAGAAGACGAGCGGCATCGTCCAGGTGCTGCGGTAATGGTCCCACGGGTAGGCGAGCATCGGGTTGAGGTCGCGCACCTGATTGGTCTTGCGATCGAGCATCTCGACGCTCGGGCCAGCGTCGGCCGCATCGCCATAGACTTTGTCCGGGTCATTCGGGTCGGGCGCGATCATGCCGTTCTCACCGCCCGGGGTGACCTCGTGGAACTGCTCCATCGTGATGCCGTCGAAGCTCGCGGTGCGGCTGGGGAGCGCGGCCGCGCCCGAATCCTGCTGCGCCCCGTAGACCCAGTACGGGAAGCGATTGTCGGTGCTGACGTGATAGATCTGCGCGGTGGGCTGGTTGTACCAGCTGCTCCAGGTCCTGCCGCCATCGAGGGTGACCTGCGCGCCCTGGTCGCTGCCGAGAATGCGCCGCTCGGAGTTCGTCGGGTCGATCCACAGGGTGTGGAAGTCATCGCCCGTCGGGTCGCCCTTGAGCGCGCTGAAATGCGCACCGCCGTCCTGCGACTCGAGGACGATGGTGTTCATCACATACAACCGGTCGGCGTTCGCCGGATCGGCCGTGGGCGAGCAGAAGTACCAGCCGCGTCCCCAGATGCGGTCATCCGGCGAGACGTGGCGCCAGTTGGCGCCGCTATCGTCGGAGCGATACATGCCCCCCTGGTTGCGCGGACCGTCGGCGAGCGCATAGACCCGGTCCGGACTCGCGGGCGAAACCGCGAGACCGATGCGGCCCGGATTCGCCGGCAGCCCATGGCCGACGATGTGGCTCCAGTGATCGCCGCCATCGTGCGAGACGTAGAGCCCGCTGCCGGGCCCGTTGGATGGCGGATAGACGTTCCAGGGCGGCCGCCGGGTCTGCCACAGCGCCGCATAAAGAGTCTTCGGGTCGCCCGGCTTGAAGGCGAGGTCGACCGCGCCGGTGTTGGGATTCTGGTAGAGAACCTTGGTCCAGTGCTGGCCGCCGTCCTGCGAGCGGAAGACGCCGCGCTGCGCATTGGGGCCGTAGGGATGTCCCAGCGCCGCGACATACACCACATCGGGGTCATGCGGGTCGACCAGGATGCGCGCGATCTGGCGCGTATCGGTGAGGCCGATGTGCGTCCAATGCGCGCCGCCGTCCGTGGACTTGTAGACACCGTTGCCCTGCGCGATGTCGGAACGCATGTCCGCTTCGCCAGTGCCGACGTAGATGGTGCTCGGGCTGGAAGGGGCGATGGCGATGGCGCCGATCGACCCCACGGGCTGGCCGTCGAAGATCGGCTGCCAGGTGCGGCCGGCATCCTGGGTTGCCCAGACGCCGCCGTCGACGGAGCCGAAGTAGAAGTGGCGGCTATCGCCGGGGATGCCCGTCACGGCGAGCACGCGCCCGCCGCGGAAAGGACCGATGAGGCGCCAGTGCAGCGCCTGGTAGTTCGCCGAATCGATCGCGCTGGGACCGGCGGCGGCGCACGCCAGGTTCGCCAGGGACATTCCGACCACGAGCCATGCAAGACCGCGCATTCGCAAGGCAGCCTCCAAAAAATCCCCAAGCGTAAAAGGGGTTAATGGCATCACTGTATCCGGACGCGGCGCCTTTTGCTCAGGCTCCGGGCATTGCCGCAAGGCCAGCCGAGCGGCCGCCGCGACGAGTCGCGGCGCCGCTCGGCGCTAGACGATGCCGATCGAGAAGAAGGCGACGATGGCCAGGAGCTTCGCCATGAGCCCGGGCCGCTGCAGGTACAGCGCCCGCAGCAGCCGTGCGAGCCTCAGCAACCGTTGCGCTGGACGAGTCGAGGTGATGGGTGAGTGGACCACGGCGTACTCCCGGTGTGGGGACTGGGAGCATTGAGCGCCGCGACCGGCGCATTTCCGCGGATGCAACCGTGGCCGGTCAATGAAGGATTGTGACGAAAAAAGGCGGCCGGCGATCCCTCGCGCACGCGGCCCGCGCCGGCTCCGGCCGGCGCGGGCCGCAGCGATTCCTAGTGGAACAAGTTGAGGGAGACGTCGACCACTACCCCGGTCGCGATAGCAGCGAGTACCGCGTTATTGTCCACGCGCACCCAGTAGTAGCCGCGCGGCGGCGGACGGAGGTGATAGACGGCGACGTCAGGGATTACGTACGCAGACCCTCGGTATTCCGGCGGGAGCCGGTCACCACGGTGCCAGCTATGCGTGTGATACCCATGGGGCCCTACATACCTGCCCGTCATCATGAATCGGGACGGCCCGTGGTGGCCATGCTCGACCCTGTGATGATGTTCGTCATGATGCTGATGGTCGTAGCCCTGTGGGGGATCGGCCAGCGCCAGCGACCCCACGGCCAGCGACAGCAGCATCGCTGCGATGATCGTTCGCTTCATTCTCGAGGACCCTCCAGGTGATGGCTCGGTAGGTAATGCGGCCAGCTTGGCGCAAGGCACCTGAGCCGCCGCTGAACGGCACGCCCGGCTTACCATATCCTAGGCAACCCAGGGCAACCCAGGAGTCCAGCGATGCAATACACCCTGCTCGGCAACACGGGCCTGACCGTGTCCCGTCTCGCTTTCGGCGCCATGACCTTCACCGCGGGCAACAAGTCGATCGGGGCCGTCTACAAGGTGGGCGCGGATCTGGCGGGGACGCTCGTCGGCCGGGCGCTCGAGGCGGGCATCAACTTCTTCGACACCGCCGATGGCTACGCGGGCGGCGAATCCGAAGCGCTGCTCGGTGCCGCGCTCAAGCCGCATCGCGACCAGGTCGTCATTGCCACCAAGGTCGGCTTTCGCACCGGCCCGGCGCTGACCCGCGCGGGCCTGTCCCGTCGGCACATCCTCTGGTCCGTCGACCAGAGCCTGAAGCGCCTCGGCACCGATTGGATCGACGTCTACATCGTGCACCGCGAAGATCCCTACACCCCGCTCGAGGAGACGCTCGCGGCACTCGATGCGCTGGTACGCGCGGGCAAGGTCCGCTATCTCGGCTTCTCCAACTGGTCGGCGTGGAAAGCGGCGGCGGCGCTCGAGATCCAGAAGGCGAACGGTCTCGCGCCCTTCACCCACGGGCAGATGTACTACTCCCTGGTGGGCCGGGACGTCGAGCGCGACGTGATACCCATGATGCGGCGCTACGGCTTGGGCCTCACGGTGTGGAGCCCGCTGGCGTCGGGCTTCCTGAGCGGCAAGTACACGCGACAGACGTTGTCGGATCCCAACAATCGGCTGTCCGGCTTCGACATCCTGCCGTTCGACAAGGAGGAGGGTTTCAAGCTGGTCGAGCAGATGCGCGCCATCGCCGCAGCGCATGATGCCAGCGTGGCGCAGATCGCCATCGCGTGGCTGCTCGCCCGTCAGGGCGTGACCAGCGTCATCGTCGGCTCGACCAAGCTGAGCCAGCTCGAGGACAACCTGAAGGCGACGGCGGTCACGCTCACCGCCGCGCAAATCGCCGAGCTCGACGCGACGACGCCACTGGCGCCCGTTTATCCCAACTTCTTCAGCGACAACATCGCCTCCGACCGGCAGGTCGTCGAGGCGCTCGGGAACCGGCCGTCCCGCTAGCGGCTGCGGACGTTGAGCGCGAAGGCGAGCACGGCTGCGAAGCACAGCAGCGGCACCACCATGCACCAGTTGATGCCCGCGACTCCGGACAGCGCGCCCATCGCCGGCGTCAGCACCGCGCCACCCACGATCGCCATGACGAGCACGGAGGACGCCAGCTTGCGGACCTCGCCGAGGCCGCTCACGCCGAGCGCGAAGATGGTGGGATACATGACGGACATGAAGAAACTGCTCGCGATGAGCGCGTCGAGCCCGATGTGTCCGGGTAGCGCGATCGCGACTGCCGCGAGCACCGTATTCACGGCCGCAAAGGTCGCGAGCAGGAAAGCAGGTGCGACACGCCGCATCAACGCGGCGCCGGCAAACCGCCCCAACATGAAGAGCACCAGCGAGACGATGAGAAAGTCCGCCGCGTGCCGGTCGGAGGTGCCCGGCACGGTGCCTTCCGCGTAGCGGATGAGGTAACTCCACACACCCACCTGGGCGCCGACATAGAAGAACTGCGCGGCGACGGCGAAGAAGTATCGCCAGCGCCCGCGAAGCTCGCGCCACCTTGCTTCCTCGCGTGCGCGCGGCTCATGCGACTCGTGCACGGCCGGAAAGCGGGTCAGCAGAATCACGAGCGCGAGCGCCAGCACCACGATGCCTATCACCATGTACGGCGCCTGCACCGCCCCGGACTGCGCGGCGTCATAGGCCGCGCGCGCCGCCGGTGACATTGCGGCTGCCTGTGGCGGCGCGTCTGCGCCTGAAAAGATGAAGAAGCGGCCGATGACGACACCGGTGATCGAACCCAGGGGATTGAATGCCTGGGCGAAATTGAGCCGCCGCTCGGCGCCGGCAGGCGCTCCCAACACGGTGACGAAGGGGTTGGCCGAGGTCTCGAGGAACGAGAGGCCGCTCGCGATCACGAACAGAGCGAAGAGAAAGAAACCGTAGGTGCGCAGGTCAGCGGCCGGATAGAAGAGGAATGCCCCCGCGGCGTAGAGCCCGAGCCCGACGACGATGCCCGCCTTGTATCCGTAGCGGCGCATGAGAAGCCCGGCGGGGATGGCGAACAGGAAATACCCCAGATAGAACGCGGACTGCACCAGCCCCGACTCCAGGTCCGTCAGCTCGAACGCCCTCTTGAACTGGCGGATCAGGATGTCGTTGAGGTTGTTGGCGACGCCCCAGAGAAAGAACAGGCTCACCACCAGCACGAGGGGCAGCACGCTCTTGCGGACAGCCGCGGGGCAGACTCTCTGGACCACGTGTATGCTCTTTTAGAGGTGGAACTGCATTTCCCATATGGATCATAGTGCAACTGCTCCCGCCGGATCGCGCCCGGAACCGTCCGGCGATTCGCGGCGGCCGCTGCCACGCGTGCCGCTCGCGCTTCCGACGCTGGGCTTCGGAGCCGCAGCGATCGGCAACCTCTACACTGCCGTAACGGATGAAGACGCCGGCGGCGCCGTCGCGGAGGCCTACCGTCTTGGCATACGTCTTTTCGACACCGCACCCTTCTACGGCTATGGGCTCAGCGAACAACGGCTGGGAGATGCGCTGGCGTCCCTGCAGGCAGATGATGTGGTGATATCCACCAAGGTGGGACGGCTGATAGAGCCGATCGCGCCGGGCGAGCCGTCCGCTGACGGCTATGCGGTGAATGGCCGGCGCGCGGTATTCGATTATTCGCGTGACGGCATCATGCGCTCGTTCGAGTCGAGCCTGCGGCGGCTGCGGCGCAGCTCGGTCGACATCCTGCTCCTTCACGACGTCGGCCGGATGACGCATGGCGAGCGGCACGAGGAGATGTTGCAACTGGCGCTCGACGCGGCCCTGCCCGCGATGGCGGAGCTGCAACGTTCGGGCGCCTGCCGCGCCATCGGCATCGGTGTCAACGAGCAGCGCGCCTGCCTCGAGGTCATGGCCCGCTTCGATCTCGATTGCATCCTGCTCGCCGGCCGCTACACGCTCCTCGAGCAGCGAACGGCCGGCGCGGTGCTGGCGGAAGCCGCGCGCCGCCGGGTCGGTATCCTGGCCGGCGGCCCCTTCAACTCCGGGCTGCTGGCCGGCGCGGAGGCGCCCGGCGCCACCTACAACTACCGACCCGCGAACGAGAGCATTCTGGCCCGTGCGCGCGAGCTCTACACGCTCTGCGCGGCGGAAGGTGTCGATGTCGGCGCCGCGGCGCTGCAATTTCCACTCGCCCATCCGGCCGTGGTATCGGTCGTTGCCGGGATGCGCTCGTCGGCGGAAGTCGCGAGCGCCGTGGCCCGGGCCCACGCGCCGATCCCCGCCTCCCTCTGGCGCAAGCTCCGGGAGGCAGGACTGTTGACTGTCGGTGTGCCCACGCCATGAAGCACGTCATTACCCATCTGGAAACCCACGACGTGCGCTTCCCGACCTCACGGCAGCTGGACGGGTCGGACGCCATGAATCCCGACCCCGACTACTCGGCCGCCTACGTCACACTGCGCACCAGCGCCCCGCACGACCTTTGCGGCCACGGATTCGTGTTCACCATCGGCCGCGGCAATGACGTCCAGACCGCGGCGATAGGCGCTCTGCGCCATCTCGTCGTGGGCCGGGATGTCGACTCGGTGTTGGCGGATCTCGGCGGCTTCGCGCGCAGTCTCACCGATGACTCGCAGCTGCGCTGGCTTGGCCCCGAGAAGGGGGTGATTCACATGGCGATCGGCGCCGTCATCAACGCCGCCTGGGACATGGCGGCCCGGCACGCGGGTAAGCCGGTGTGGCGGCTGATTGCAGAGATGACGCCGGCGCAGATCGTTGCGCTCATCGACTTCCGCTACATCAGTGATGCGCTCAGCCGCGACGAGGCGCTGGCACTTCTCCAGGCGGCGGCGCCAGGCAGGGCAGCCCGCATGGAATCGCTGCTGGCGCGCGGTTACCCGGCCTACACGACCTCGCCCGGCTGGCTGGGCTACGCGGATGAGAAGCACGAACGACTGGCGCAAGAGGCCGTCGCCGAGGGATTTCGCACCATCAAGATCAAGGTGGGACGCAACCTCACGGATGACATCCGCCGCTGCCGGATAGCGCGGCAGGCGATCGGCCCCGACGTCGGACTGGCGATCGACGCCAACCAGCGGTGGGATGTCCCCGCCGCGATCACCTGGCTGCGGGCGCTCCGGGAGTTCGATATCGCCTGGGCCGAGGAGCCGACGAGTCCGGACGACGTCCTGGGCCACGCCACGATCCGGCGAGCCGTCGCGCCCATGCCGATCTCGACCGGCGAGCACACGCACAACCGGGTCATCTTCAAACAGCTCTTCCAGGCCGGGGCGGTCGACCTGGTGCAGATCGACGCCGCCCGGGTGGGCGGTGTCAACGAGAACCTTGCCATCCTGCTGCTCGCCGCCAAGTTCGGTGTGCGCGTCTTCCCACACGCGGGCGGTGTTGGTTTATGCGAGCTGGTGCAGCACCTGGCGATGGCCGACTATGTCGCCATCAGCGGTGCGGTGGAGGATCGGGCGATCGAGTTCGTGGACCATCTGCACGAGCATTTCCTCGAGCCGGTACGCATCCGCGCGGGGCGCTATCTGGCGCCGTCGATGGCGGGCTTTTCCGCGGAAATGCGCCGCGAGACCCTCGCGAGCCATCGCTTTCCGGACGGCGCGGTGTGGCGCGCGTCCTAAAAAGTATTACCAGACGATACCGATGAGTCACTACGGCGCGACTTGGCCGAAGCAGGTGGCAGCCCACGCTACCTGATGCGCACCCTGACGTCACGATCTCAGAGGGGCCGTCATGCGTATCAGTTCCATCGGTGTCATCACCGTCGTCGCGATCTGCGCCGGCCTCGCCGGTTGCGCCTTGCTCTTGCCGTGCGCGCCCTACTGCAACACGGTAACTCACAACTCCTCGAGCCTCGTCCAATTCCTCTATCCGAATGGCGCGCAACCGCCCGCGGACGATCAGATACCCGAGCTGCATGTCCCGTTGCGGATCGGGCTGGCGTTCCTGCCCGCAAGCGACCCGGCCGGCGGCAATGGCCCCACGGCGGCGCAGCGGGAGGCGCTGCTCGAGCGGATCCAGGAGCATTTCAGCCACCGCCGCTTCGTGGCGCAGATCGTCCTCATCCCGGACTATTACCTGACCGGTGCCCGCGGGTTCGAAGGACTCAAGGGCGTGCAGCGGCTGTACGATGTCGACCTGATGGCGCTCGTGTCATACGATCAGGTGATGCACCAGGACCTGACGGCCTGGTCGCTTGCGTATTGGACGATTGCGGGAGCGTATGTGATCAAGGGCAACCGTTATGACGCCGCGACGCTCGTAGATCTCGCGGTCGTCGATCCGAAAACACGCTCGCTGGTGCTGCGCGCCGGCGGCACGGATACAGGTCACGGCAATGCGACGATGATCGCCGAGTCGCGCGCGCTGCGCGCCTCGAGTGACGCGGGATTCACCGCGGCGACCAATCAGATGATCGGACATTTCGATGCGGCGCTCGACCAGTTTCAGGCGCAGGTGCGCGCCGGCAAGGCCCATGTGCGGGTGGTGAGCCGGAGCGGACCGGCTGGCGCCAAGGGCGGCGCCGGTTCGTTCGGCTGGCTCGATCTCATGCTGTTGGCGCCGTTCCTCCTGTTGCGCCTGGGGCGTGCGTCAAACCGCTTCGCCTGGCCCGCACTGCTCTTGGCGGGCCTGGCGCTCGGCTCGGCGTCGCGGATCTTCGCGGCAGAGGAGTTCGAGCGGCCGGCCGATGAGCCGCCGAGCGCCAGCCTTTCCGGCGCGCAAGTGTCGGGGCCGAATTTCCACGTCGAGGACCCGGTGCACAGCGACGGGCTGATGCACCGGTATGTCATCGACAGCCACTTCGGGGTGTTCAACGCCTACGGCATCGATGCGCTGAACACGCGGCTGCGGGAAGTTGCGGCGCTGACGACGCTGGAGAAGACGTCGGACGGCCAGGTGGTAGTCGAATCCGTTGTGCGCGGCCTGCGTGATCAGACGCGCTCCGTGATCCGCGTGGCCACGCACCCGGTCGGGACACTGCTCGGTATTCCAACCGGAATAGGACATCTGCTCGGCGGCTACCGGGCCCAGGCGCAGGAGGTCACGACGGGCATCGGTCACGCCCTGACGCCAGGCGGAGCTTCACAGTCGAAAGACTCCACGGGCTACTCGCTGCAGCGGGTTGGAACGGAGGCAGGCCACGCCGCGCAGGATCAGGCCGCACACTATGTTGGTCTTCCGGACGCGGAGCGACGCTGGTACGCGAAGCTCGGCGTCGACCCCTACACGGATAACATCGTGCTGCGGCGTGCCGTCACCCGCATGGCCAGGGTCGATGCCGCGGCATCCTTCGGCATGCGCTTCGCGCCGGTCGGGATTCCGTTCGCCGGCGAGGTGGAGCGGGCGCTGAATACCATCGATCACCAGGATCCGGCGGTGCTGCGCAAGCGCCGCCGCGAAGCGCTGCTGCGAGCGGGCCTGACGGCAGCGGAGGTCAGCCGCTTCGAGCACACGCCGCTCCTCACGCCGACCCGGCAAACCGTGCTGGTGAATGCGCTCGCTTCGCTCGACGGGGTCGACGGGCGAGTCGAGCTGCTCCGTCATTCGATGACCGTACAGTCGGAAGACGAGACCGAGGTGTTCCTGCAAAGCACGCTGCTGCTGCTGCGCTATCACGCCCACCATCCGATCAAGCGGATACTGGCGGGCGTGCGCATCCCGGCAGCGGAGCTCCCCGATGGACGCATCGCTGTGTTCGGGGCCTTCGATGCGGTGCAATGGACGCAGGAAGTGGCCAACTACGGGCAGGACCTGAGTGAAGCAACGCCTCGGGGTGCCGGACGCATGGTCTGGATCACCGGCTCAGTGTCGCCGCGGGCGCGGGCCGCGCTCGAGGCGCGCGGCTGGGTCGTGCACGCTGGCGCCGACACGGAGCTGGGCGAGAAGCTCACGTCGCGTTGAGAGCGGCAGACGCGCGCCCCACGGCGGCATCACGCTGCGCCTTTACCGCATCGGAGCGCTTTCTCGCGCCGGCCACGATCTCCGGGCGGGCAAGCTCCGGCCGCCCGCAGTCGAAAGGCGGCAGGGGCGCGTACTCCATGCCGAGCGTCACCGCCTGCGCGTAATCCGCGCCGGCGATCTCCGCCAACACGGTCAGCGCCATGTCGATGCCGGCAGTCACGCCGCCGCCGGTGAAGATATTGCCTTGCCTGACGACCCGGGCAGCATCGGGAATGGCGCCGAATGCCGCCAGCGAATCGCGCCAGGCCCAGTGACTCGCCGCACGCTTTCCCGTCAGCAGGCCGGCTGCCGCAAGCAGCAGTGAGCCGGTGCAGACCGAAGTCACGTAACGCGCCGACGCGGCGAGCCTGCGCAGCGCCGCCAGGTAGCGGCGATCTTCCATCGCCTGTACGGTGCCGAAACCGCCGGGAACGCAAAGCAAGGAGCAGGACTCGACCTCCTCCAGCCGGTGAAGGCCTGTGAACGTCATGCCGCCATGCGTCTCCAGCGTGCCGCCCGCGACCGATGCCAGAATGCACCGCGCGCCGGGCACGCGCACGAGCACTTCGTAAGGACCCGTGAAGTCGAGCTGGGTGACGTCCGGGTACAACGCGAACACGACCGGAAAAACGGCGCTCATGACTACCCCTCCTGCGATTTGACGCCGCCAGCATGCCTCGCTACGCTGTTGGCGTAAACGACGTTGTTCCCACCTTTCGTGCCATGTCACGCCGTATCGCCTTCCTCGTCTATCCGCAGTTCCAGATCCTCGATGCGACCGGACCCATCGCGGCCTTCGAGATTGCGGGGCGGTACCGGCCCGGCACGTACACGCTGCGCGCCGTGGCGACGATACCGGGGCCGGTGGAGAGCTCCTCGGGGGCCCGCCTGCAGGCTGCGGCGCTCGGCCGCGCGGAAGCTGTCGACACGCTGATCATCGCCGGCGGCGAAGGCTCCCGGTCGGCGGCGGTCTGCGACAAGACGCTGCGTTTCGTGTCCGCCTGTGCGGAGCGCTCACGCAGGGTCGCGAGTGTCTGCTCAGGCACCTACGTGCTCGCTGCCGCTGGATTGCTGGACGGCAAGCGCGCGACGACTCACTGGAGCCTGACGGCGGATTTCAGCCGCAGGTTTCCCCAGGTGCGGCTGGAGCCCGAACGGATCTACGTCCATGAGGGGAAGATCTGGAGCTCCGCGGGTATCACCGCCGGCATCGATCTGGCGCTGGCGCTGATCGGCGAGGACCTGGGCGAGGACATCGCCCGGCGCACGGCGCAGCAGCTCGTGGTCTATCGGCGCCGGCCCGGCGGCCAGTCGCAGTTCTCACCGCTGCTGCAGATGGAGCGCAGCGACGGGCGCTTCGGCGAGCTGTGGGATCATGTCAGGACGCATCTGCGCGACCGGCTGAGCATCGCCGAGCTCGCGCGGGTGAGTTGCATGAGCCCGCGGAATTTCTCGCGCGTATTCAAGGAGGAGGTCGGCATCGCGCCAGCCAAGGCGGTCGAGAGATTGCGTGTCGATAGCGCGCGCGCCGACCTGGAGAGCGGCACGCGCTCCATCCAACAGGTGGCCGTGACGCGCGGTTTCGGCAGTGCGGAGCGGATGCGCCGCAGCTTCCTGCGGGTACTGGGCGCGCCGCCC
>JBOIAB010000018.1:0-2755 GCA_050738635.1 Steroidobacteraceae bacterium | reverse complement strand
CCAAGCGGCGCGAAATCGGCCATGGCAATCTCGCGCGGCGCGGGATCAGCGCCGTGATGCCCGACATGAGCGCCTTCCCGTACGTGATTAGCATCGTGTCGGACATCCTGGAGTCGAACGGCTCGAGCTCGATGGCGAGCGTGTGCGGCACGAGCCTCTCTCTCATGGACGCCGGTGTGCCGATCAAGGCGCCCGTTGCGGGCGTCGCGATGGGCCTCGTGCTCGAGGGCTCGCGCTTCAAGGTCCTCACCGACATCCTGGGCGACGAGGACCATCTCGGCGACATGGATTTCAAGGTCGCCGGGACGAAGGATGGCGTCACCGCGCTGCAGATGGACATCAAGGTCGAGGGCGTCACGCCCGAGATCATGAAGGTCGCGCTGGAACAGGCGCGCGCGGGACGACTGCACATCCTCGGAGAGATGAACAAGGTCATCCACCAGTCGCGCGACCGCATGTCGGAGTGGGCGCCGTCCATCATCACCATGAAGATCGACTCGGAGAAGATCCGCGATGTGATCGGCAAGGGCGGGGCGGTCATCCGCCAGATCACCGAGGAGACCGGCACCACCATCGACATCGAGAGCGATGGCACGGTGAAGATCGCCTCCGTGAACGGCACGGCCGGCCGCGAGGCGCAGCGGCGCATCGAGCTGATCACCGCCGATGTCGAGGTCGGTCGCATCTACGAGGGCAAGGTGGCCCGCTTGATGGACTTCGGCGCCTTCGTCACCATCCTGCCGGGCCGCGATGGCCTGGTGCATATCTCGCAGATCTCCAACGAGCGCGTCGAGCGCGTGAGCGACAAGCTCAAGGAAGGCGATGTGATCCGCGTGAAGGTGCTGGAGGTCGACCGTCAGGGCCGGATCCGCCTGTCGATGCGCGACGTCGACGCTGCCTAATCTTCGGGCGGCCAATGCGTGAACGATGAGTCCACCGGCGCGGCCCGCAAGCCGCGCCGGGGGACGATTTCGCGCATGGATGGTTTCCTAGTCAACAATCTCGGCAGCCTGCTATCCGCTCGGGCTCGCCGCCGGCAACATGAGCTCTCTTGCCAGCGGCAGCGGCAGTTCTCGCCAACAGGCCGTGGCCCATTTGAGCAGCGTGGCGGGCGCCGCAACCGCGAGCTCCGCGGGCGGCGAGAGTCCCAGAAGCCGCAAGGCGTTCAGCAGCTCCCCGCCCGCCCGGCGCACATCGAGTGCCACTGAGCGCCGGGACTTCGATAGCTTCTCGCCGCCATGCTCGAGCAGCAGCGGCAGATGTGCGTAGCGGGGCGTTGGAAGCCGCAGAGCGCGCTGCAAGGCGATCTGCCACCCGGTGCTCTCCAGCAGGTCCGCCCCCCGCACGACGTCAGTGATCCCCTGCAGGGCATCATCGACGACCACCGCGAGCTGGTAGGGGAACACGCCGTCCCGGCGGCGCACGATGACATCTCCCAACTTGCCCATGGGCAGAGCAATCGGGCCCTGGAAACAATCGTCGAAGGCGATGGTCGCCGTCTCATCGACCCGCAAGCGGGTCGCCGTGTCTCCCGGCCGGCGGGGTCCCTCGCGGCAGGTGCCGGGATAGCCGGACTCCTCGGTGGCCAGCTCCCGGCGGGAGCAGCTGCACTCGAACGTGAGTCCGCTCGCGCGCAGCGACTCGAGCGCCTCGGCATAAAGATGAGTGCGGCGGCTCTGGTATTCGACTTCGCCATCCCACGAGAGGCCAAAGGCTTCGAGCGTGCGCAGGATTTCAGCGGCGCTGCCGGGTACGACGCGCGCCCGATCGAGATCCTCCATGCGCACGAGCCAGCGCCCGCCGCGGCTGCGGGCCTCGAGATGGCTGCCGATCGCGGCCAGCAGAGAGCCGAGGTGCAAAGACCCCGTGGGGGAGGGAGCGAATCGACCTACGTATTTATCTGTATCTGTCGTCGCGGTCGCCGTATTGCCGCTCGCGCCGTTCGCGGCGCTCCTGGGCCTCGAGACTCAGGGTCGCGACCGGCCGCGCCTCCAGGCGCGTGATGCCGATCTCCTCGCCGGTCTCCAGGCAGTAGCCGTAACTGCCGTCCTCGATGCGCTTCAGCGCCTCGTCGATCTTACGAATGAGCTTGCGCTCACGATCGCGCGTCCGCAGCTCCAGGCTGAATTCCTCTTCCTGGGTGGCGCGGTCGTTGGGGTCGGGGAAGTTGGCGGCTTCATCCTTCATGTGCGTGACCGTGCGGTCGACCTCGACCATCAGGTCGCGCTTCCAGCTGTTGAGGATGAGGCGGAAGTGGTCGAGCTGCTCCTTGCTCATGTACTGCTCGCCGCGCTTGGCGATATAGGGCTGGACGTTGCGCGGCCCTGCGAGGAGGCTTCCCGGCTCTGCGCCCTCGGCCTCGTCCGCGTCAGCGGGGGAGGCGGTCACGGCCGGCGGTACATGGATGTCATCGCGGGAATTCGGAACGGGCGGCTTCGCGGCCTGGGCTGTCGCCGGCGAAGCAGCTTGGGATGTGGAATGGGCGGCCTTGCGCATCTCGGTGGTTGTTTCCGTAGTCGGTGGGGTGATGGGCGTCGCTGTCGCCGTGGGGGTCGATGCCCGGGCCGGTGCAGCCGCCGTTTTGTGAACGTGGGCAGCCGCCACTTTGGCGCGCCCGACTTCCCTGCCGCGCTGCTCGGCCGGCGGCCTGTGGTTCGCCGCGGGCTTCTTGGCCGCGGGTCTCGAGGTTGCCGCCTTCTTACCCTTCGCGGACTTCGGCGCGGGCTTCTTGGCCGGCATCGTCGCTCCTCAAAAG
>JBOIAB010000017.1:0-12009 GCA_050738635.1 Steroidobacteraceae bacterium | reverse complement strand
TCGTTCTTCCGCTACGCCGCGTTCGAAGCACCCGCATACTCTGCGCAAATCCAGCGGGTCCTTGCCATGCATGGCAAGCGGCATCATCGGAGGCTGATCCGTTTCCTTACGCGCCCCGAAGTGGATGCGTTGCTGGAGGTGCCCGACCAGAGCACCTGGTACGGTCGTCGCGATCATGCTTTGCTGCTGCTCGCAGTGGAGACGGGCCTGCGTGTTTCCGAGATCAGCGGATTGACCCGCGAGAAGATCACCGTGACCGCCGGGGCGCACGTGGATGTCACGGGGAAGGGACGCAAACAACGAGTGACCCCATTCTGCAAGCGTACAGCAAGGGTCTTGAAGGCGTGGACCAAGGAGTCTATCAAGTGCAACGCGAGCGCGCTGTTCCCGAACGCCAAAGGCGGGCTTCTGAGTTCGGACGCCATCCAGCGCCTGGTAAAGAAGTACACGGCGATGGCTGCAAAGAAATGTCCGTCCTTGAAGAAGAAGCACGTCACCCCGCATGTGCTGCGGCGAACGGCGGCCATGGAGCTGCTGCAGGCGGGAACCGATCCATTCAACATCGCACTTTGGATGGGGCATGAGTCGGTGCAAACCACCCAGATTTACTTGGACGCCAGTCTTGAACTCAAGGAGAAGGTCCTCGCCAAAGTGCGACCTCACAACAGCAAGGCAGGGCGCTATCGGCCCGGCAGCGAGCTCACCGCGTTTCTGGCGAGCCTGTGACGGTAGAACTATGCCGATCGGTTGCGACCTTCCATCTCCTTATCGCAGCCAGTTCCTCGGAAGCAGCGAAGCACCGTGCCTGGCACGCCGACATTGCCATCCGTACAGCATACTTATGGAACTTTGACTCCCGGATCCGCAATACGCCCTGGCGGACATCCACATCCGCAAGTTGCAGACGCACCACCTCGCCACGGCGCAGTCCTGCGGTGTAGAGCAAAACGACCGCGAGTCGCATCAATGCTGCTCGCAGCGCGCAGTGTCGTGACGCGGGAAGCTCATCGGCTGCATGCAGCAACGCGGACACCTGCGCTGCGGTGACCAGCACCGGCAGCCGGCGTGGTCGTGGTCGGGCAAAAGACGACGGGTCTGGGACGAAGCACCGCGGATCATGCCTGCGACGGAACAGACACAGCTTGCGCACAAGTAGCTGCCGTGCATGGCGGGTGTTTGGCGACAAGTGCTGTTCGGCCTTGGACCACGTCTCGAACGTCGAAGCGTTCAGGTCCGCCTCGGCTTGGCGCGCGACAAATCGCCCCACTCTCCTCAGCTCGTACTCCTCGGTGTGGTATCTGCGACCGAAGACGCGCTGGTGAGTCAAGAAGTCGTCGATCGCGGTCTCGAACGTCGAAGGCGCCTTACGAGGAGGCATGGACAGGGGCTCTGTTACGAATATATCGGGCGTGGCAACGGCAGCGCGACACTGCGCAACGCGGACGTATCCAAGCGCAGGTATACGCAGGTCGCCTCCAGGCTGTGATGACCCAGTAGATCTCCAATAGCCTTCACACCCACCCCGCGTTGCAGAAGTCGCATCGCAAAGCTGTGCCGTAGGCAGTACGAAGAATATCCGTCCAGCGGTAAGCCGCTTTCAGCAGCGCGTTTATAGAAGACGTCGCAGACGCCGTAATGATGCAGACCGCCCGTCGGTCTTCGCACGCGCACAAATAGCTGCGGCAGAGGATCGCTGCCCCGTCCATTGCGCAGATACTGTCGCAGCAGTCTGATCGTCTGATCCGAGAGGGGCAGCAAGATGTCCCCGCGCGTCTTGCGCTGGTGAACACGACACGTCTGCGCATGCCAGTCAATCGAATCGTGGCGAAGCGCGGCGATCTCCGACGCGCGAAGACCGTAGTAGGCCATCAGATGCAAGATCATATAGTCGCGCCAGCCAGCCTTGCTCGAGCGGTTCACGGATCGCAGCAGCTTCTGTACGAGTTCCCACGGTAATGCACGCGGCGGCAGCTCGTCTCGATACGTCCTCGGCGTGTCGATGGTCTCAGGACGATCTCGAACCAGGCCGCTATCAGCCGCGTAACGCAGGAACGCGCGCAGGTGTGCTACGACATGCTGTAGCGACTGACGAGTGATCTGGACACTCTTCCGAGCCACATACCGCTCAACGTGGGCGCTTCTCAGCGTGGCAACATCCACTCTGCCTCGGAGCTGGGTTCGCAAGAACTCCGAAACGGTCTGCAGGTGCTGCTCGATCGTCGAACAGGCAAAACCGCGCACGTCGCGTAGATATTGCCGATAGCGATACGACAAGAGGATCAGCGGGTCGTTCGATGGCTGCTCGCGCAGAAGCCGCCCGCGATCGCTCAGATAGCGACAATAGGCTCGCTCGGTACCCCGAAAGTCCTGTGACAGACGCACGCACGTACAGTAGTACCCAAAGGCACGATGCAGAGATGCACCGGGGCGCGCGACGTCTGCCGAGAGCTGACATCGAGTAAGCATCTTGAAGAGTCGTCGCAGGTGGCCACGGATGTTGTCTTTGGAATAACCCGCTCGGTGCAGCCAATCGCAGAACTCGTTCAGTTCACGCCCAAAGCGCGAGCGCGCGTACTTCCTGCTGGACCGTGGAAACAACGTGTGTAGCATGATCGTGTCCAACTTGAGACGACCGACGGCGACACACTACACCAGCGGAGATGATTTATGTGGAGTACTTTGGGCGGATTTGCATGTGCTGATGCAGAGGCAGAAACCCAATCCACATTACTGACTTGTGAACATGAGTCGCAACAAAGTAGGGCCGGAGTGGTGTAGCGGCGCAGCCGCCGCGCGAGTTGTGTGGAGCTGTCCTGAGCGGCAAGATCATGGAGCATATCGGAGGCGGCGATGAAGCGTGCGGTGTGCCCGCGCAGCACCGCCTGATGCAACAGGTTCTTGGCGACCATGCTTTTGCCGAGGCCGTTTGGACCGACGATCACGATGTTGGCGGCGTGCTCGAGGAAGTCCAAGGTGAAGAGCTCATCGAGGAGCAAGCGGTCGAGTTCCTTCGGCCACTGGTAATCGAAGTCGGCCATGGGCTTGAAGGTACCGAGGCGCGCGCTATCCAGGCGGCGCTTGAGGCTGCGCCGCCGCCGCTCGCTCTCCTCGATTTCGAGCAAGCGACCGATCCAGGGCTCGTTGAGGAGTTCCTCGGCGTGGGCGAGGAGCCCATAGAGGCCGAGCTGGCGCAGGCGCTGCTTCAGTTCCTCAACCGACAGGGTTGTTACCGCCGCTACCGCCGTTGCTGTTGTCGTCGTCGGGCTTGAGGGGCTCGGTGTCGGGGGACGCATCTGAGCGTTCATCGGAGCTCTCCTGGGCGAGCTTTTCGTACTCGGCGAGGTTGTGCGGGCGCACGGCGAGATCGCGCACCCGAGGATCGTCGGGCAGCGTCACTGGGATCGGTGGGGATGCCCCGCGCTGCGCGCGGTGCAGGTCGATGAAGTGCCGCACGGCCGCCAGGTGCAGGGCGTCCTCGGCGAGCGCGGCGGCAATGGCCGCCTCGAGGGCGGTGGGACCGTGGGTGTCAGGAACAGGTATCGCGAGTAAGACAGCACCATCACGAAGGCCATCAGCGGCCTCAACGCCCTGCCGATGGCGAACCTGCCGAAGTGCGCCCAGTCGGTCTGTCCTTGATCGCCCTGCAAGGTGCGCAATCGCAGATACGCTTCCGCGGTCGGACGCGGCCGGTATCGGGCGACGATCGCGCGGAAGTGATCGGGGCGGCCCGGATACCCGCGCTCGCGCGCCATCTGATATAGCCGCGAGGCCCGCAGCGTCGGGTAACGGGCGAGGGTGTCCTGGATAAACGGCACGAAGGGATCGGCCATCGAGCCGCGCGTGGACTGTTCGGCGGCGGGGATGCCCGCCTGCGTCAGCACGCGGCGCACAGTGTCGTGATGGACATGAAGCTGCCGGGCGATTGTGCCGATGAACCAGTGCTCGGCGTGATGCAGCCGCAAGATCTCGGCCTCGAGCTCGCGCGAGATCATCACCGCCCCCTCTCTCGCCGGCGGTCACGGCATCTACCCGCTCCAGCGCCAGGGGTGAAGTCGGGCAAAGGCGGGCAACACCCTCCCGCAGAACGCACAGCGGGTCTGCAGGAGAGGGATCGGACGGCGGGGAGGCTCTTCGAAGTCAACATTGATCGACTCACTCGCGGTTGCCGGATGCCTCGATACGTTGCACCTCCTCGTCACGAGAGAGAAGGTGTGATGCGTCACTTGCAACTTTTTCCGATCGCGATAGCGCCGTTGTCGTTCGGCGTGTCGGCGGGCTCCGAGCAAGGTGTGCTGGTAGCGAGCGCCGGCGCGGCGCACAGACTCCAGGCGCGCGAGCTCGGCGCACTCGCCCGGGCAGTAGACGTTGCCGCAATCGCATTGCGCACAGATGCAGACCTGCATCCCGCAGCGCTGGCAATGGTAGAGCCGGTAGGTCGCCGGCTCCTCGAGCAGCCCCAAGCCCCCCTCCCCGACGGCACTGGACAGCGCCGGGGCGGCGAGGCATAAAGGCTGGGCAAAGCCGCCTCCCAAGGCGCTGAGCATCGAGGGCCCGGGGGTTCGAGGCCAATCAAACGACCCGGGCCTTCGTCTTATTTGCTATCTACGAGCGAGCATAGCCGAAGCCGGTAATGCCGCGGCAGCACGTAAGGGTGCTCTCCACCACATCTATCAGACGGTCCGCTCTAGGGAAGCTAATCGTGAGTCAAGAGACGACATCCAAGAAGCCTCCGTTCCGCGGCTCGCCACTTGCGCAACGAATCGGATCCATAGTCCTCGCCGCATTCATCGCGATATACCTCGCAATCATCACCTACACCTTCTCGGATCAGCCCCACTCCACAAAAGGCGTCGCGCGGCTCGTTCTTGTCTGGCTGATTGGCCTTGCGGGGCTGGCCTTGCTCTCGCGCGCTTGGCGTAAGCGTAGCTCGAGGGTTCCGACGGACCACCAACCGTAATCTGTGATCTGTCAACTCGGTGTTGACCGAACGCTCACACCGCATCGAGCCAAGACGGGAGAACTTCTGCCCGGCCCAGACGGGCCGGGCAGACCGCCTCGCCGCTTCGCGGCCGGGTGGACAAGAACGATGTAGAGAGGGGGAAATCGGAAGAAGACGGGCGGCGGTGCTCACCGCCCCGACGCTCACGCGGTCATCTCAAAACCGCGCCCCAACCCCAGAATCAGGCGGTTTCTGCCCACCGCTCACACCGACGGTGGCGCTGCTCATCTAACGGGCTCTCAGCTCGTCGGAACCTCCTGGACCGGTGGCAACGTCATGCTCGCGTACGAATACGACCGTCAGGCCGGACTCGATGCCTCGCAGCGCAGCTATATACCGGATTTGGGCGGCCCGTTCACGATCCTTCCGGCGAGTTGGCGCAACAGCTTCATCCTTTCCGGCAGCCAAGATCTCGGAGACGACAGCACGATTGCCGGAAGCGCGCTGTATGGGACGAAGAACTATCACGCCCGGTTCACAATCGTTCCGGCTCCCGCTCAGTTCTTCCTCGAGGACACACGCGGGCAATCGACAATGTCAAGCACGAATCTAACATTGCTGCATTCGATGGCAAGCGGCTGGACGGTCTCACTGACCGGCTCGTACTCGCGCATGCGACAGAACCTCGCCGCTCTGGAGACTTTCGGTCCCTTCGGAGCGGAAACCGGTCTCGAAGGCTATAACACGAGCCTTGGCGGCGCCGATATCTTGGCGAACGGCACTGTTTTCAGGCCGCCGGGCGGAGAGGCAAAGATCGCACTGGGAGCGAGTTTTGAAAATCAGACGTTTTCCGAGAGCCTGGCGGCAATCGGATTTGCGCCGTCGCCAGAGCAAGGGCAGTCCTATGGACGGCAGCAAGAGAGCGCCTATGGCGAGCTGCTGGTCCCGGTGATCGGGACTCCGAACGCGCTTCCATGGGCTCGGAAGCTCGAGATCTCGGTCGCAGGCCGATACGATCATTACAGTGATTTCGGCTCGACGGTCAACCCGAAGACCGGTGTGGTGTGGTCTCCCTATACGGGACTCGACCTGAGGGCCTCGTACGGCAGGTCCTACCGTGCCCCATTACTCAATGAACTCGATTCGCCAGTCACGTACGAAACTCAAGCATTCCCCGACCCGACATCCTCTACCGGAGTCACGGACACCCTATACATCAACGGTGGAAATCGCGCGCTTCAGCCCGAAAAGTCCAAGTCCTTCTCCGTCGGGTTTGACCTGCGAGAGGGGGCGCTCGCGGCGAGCTCGAGCTACTTTCACATCGCTTATCAGGACAGAATCGGGACTCCGCCGATCGCCAATTTTCTCACGATTCTCTCAGACCCGGTCGATGCACCGTATGTCACACGAGATCCTTCCGCAGCGTTCGTCGATGCGGCGTTCAACAGCCCCGGATTTCAGACTGATTGGGTAGGGCTCGGCCCGTCGGGTGTAATGGCGGTCTTCAATAACCAATACACGAATCTCGTAACCTCAACGGTCTCCGGAGTCGACGCGAACGTCAGCTATCAGTTCAAGACAACCGCCGGAAGCTTTACGCCCACAGTCGCTGTCGAACGGCAAATCCAAAATGACGAGCAACCGAGTCCTACCAGTGCGCCGATTCAAATCCTCGACCTTTACGGTGAGCCTTTGAAGTGGAAAGTAAGAGGGGGGCTTGGATGGGCAAGAGGTCCCTACGGCGCATCGCTCAATCTCAATTTTGCGAATGGCTATCGTGATGAGTTTACGGTTCCCTCATCGCGGATTGCATCCTGGACGACGATCGATGCGCACTTGAGCTACCGGGTGCCGGAGGCTGCGCGGTTCGCCGCCGTAAGAGGGCTGTCCGTTGCGATTACCATTGATAATCTGGCGGATCGAAAGCCTCCGAATGTCGCGATCCCGCAGACGGTGGCCGATGGCGAGGCCACGCTCCCCTACGATCCCGCGAACGCATCTCCCATAGGGCGCTTCATTTCCGTTCAATTCAACAAAAGGTGGTCGTGGTGAGGCACAGGTCGTGCATTCGGCGCCCGCTCCGGCTGGTGATTTCGAACGGACCGGAAAACCGCTGCCCCAACGTCGCCGGATGGTACCGGTCCATGGACGGCCGCTATTTTGCCTGTCTCGTGGACCAGGGAGTTCGGGCGGCTGCGGTCCCGCCTTCAGCGCTCGGTGATCGTCCGAGGGACAGCCTATGAGAGGGAGCAGAAAGCGCGTGAGTACCTGGACGCTTGTGTCCGCGGTTCTGGCAGCGCCCGTCATCGGGTTCTGTGCCAATCAACGACCTTACACCGTCGCCATCATGACGCAAGTGCAGCAAATCGGCACGGCACGGTTCGGGCCGCAGGGACGGCGATTGCTCATGCAACAGGTCGCCGCCTACGATGAGAGCCGGAACTTCGGATGGTTTCCGTGGGGCCGCTATCGGTCAACGCTGCTTGGGGTCGACATCCCCGGGCAGGAAGAGGCGTCTGCCGCCCACACCAGAGTATCGGTCGCTGCGACGCGGATCGCCGGCGCTCCTCGGGCGGGAGTATGGCTTCGCGCCTTCTCGCCAGAGGGTGACGAAGCGGCCATCGGATGGCTTGACGGCGATGTACCCAGAGCTGGGGTGTATGACTTCAAGACCGGACGACTGCGGAAATTTCGTTACCGGATTGCGACGGTCTACTGCTCGCTCAATTGCCCGTTCTGGCTGTCCGACAGCAAATACATCGACTACACGTTGCCCCTCGGCGCGCAAGAGGAGGAAATGAGCCGAATTGAATACGACGACCGATTGGTCGATCGCGCAGATCGGCAGACGTGGGCAGGCCGCAAAGCCGCCGCCAAGGTCTACTGCAGTGGCGGCGCGTGTAAGAACCGAGGCGGAGAAGAAGCGTCTGGAAAGTGGATCTGGGTTGATGCACGAACGGGTCAGCGCCGCGTGCTGGGTAGCGGCATGTGGGAGGACCTGGCACTTTCCCCCGATCGGCGCCGCGTGGCGGTGGTCTACAGCGCGGGTACACTCAATGTGGGGGGGCTCGCCACCATCTCGGTCTGGATCGCCAACAGCGTACAGAGACTTGCGGTTTACGATTTGAGGTCAGGCGCCGCGCGGTTGCTTCCGTGTCCCTCATGCAATGTGACGCCCGGCTCACTGCGCTGGTCTCCTGACGGAGAGAAGCTCTTCTTCGATACCCGGCGGAATAATCGCGGTGGAAAGGAGCGACATCGGCAATTCATCTACGACTTTACCAAAGGCCGATTGGAGAGCTTTGCACCGCAAGGACTACGCTTTCGTGTCGCTGTCCATTTGGAGACGGCGACTTACTTGGTCCCCTTCGCCTGGTTGAATAATGATACCGCGGTAATTCGGGTTGATCGCATCATCAAGGGGACGGGGCCCGTGGATTCCCGCTCTTCTCCCCGCGCGCGCCGTCCCCAGGTTCAATATGACTGGTACGCTGTGCCGCAAGGACACCGGCCATTGAATCTGACCGCCGGTCTTGGAGGCGCGCGGCCGGAAGCTCTTTCGGACTTCGTGGCGGTCCATCGCGGCGCGTTGCTGATAATGGCGGCGGGCAATCTCTGGAAGCTGAGCCCGGACGGCCACCGCCGCAATCTCACCCAAGGGTTCTCCGAAAGGCTTATTCCGTGGTGCTCGGTTCACGCGGACTGGCGCAGCGCCGGTCTAGCGCCCGTGTGCAGCGGATTGCGAGCTGAATCCCTTGCAATCTTCTCCGCTCACCGACCTGTAGATCCACAGGCGCTTGCTCGCGGATGGCTGACATTTCGCATTCTCAAGCACGGCGTGGCGACCGCAGCGCTGCTGTTTCTCAACGTCGACACCGGCCAAGCGGTGCGGCTGGCAGCGCCCGGTCCGCATGCCCAATTGATCGCCGCTTCCGCGCTGGCGAAGGCTGCACTCTACAATATCGAAGGCCAGGCGGGGGATGAAGCGGTGTTGGTGCAGCTCGGCCAGTCAGCAGTTGATCTATGGCATTTCAACCGTCAGCTCAACGGTGTGGTCGGCACTACCCCCATAATGCTGCCGCATCGCGAGCCCGGTGAGCTCAGCGACCGCATCGACTGGTTGCTCCTGCCACCTGATTACCGCCCGGGAGAGCGCGAGCCATTGCTTGTGTACTTTTATCCAGATAACGAATACACGGCCAGCTGGGATGCCGAGCACCTTTTGCGCGAAGTCAGCATGTTAAACATGCAAATTCCAGCGGCACATGGGTACGCCGTACTGCTCGCAAGCATGAGAATGCCACCCAGCGGTAAGCCCGAGAATCCCTGCAGCGATATGCAGCGCCAATTGATCGACGCGGCGAACAACGCTGTGATGAAAGGATATGCCGATCGGACGCGCTGGGTGCTCATGGGGCACTCTTACGGGGGTTACGGCGTTTACTGCGTCGTCGCCCATACCCATCGCTTCAAGACGGCGATCGCACTTGATGGGCCAGCCAACTTGACGAGTGCCTATGGCGAGGGAGGATTCCCCGATGCCGCTGGCACCGGAGCGGATCTCGCGGTCGCGACGCTATGGGCCGAGGGAAATCAGGGTCGAATGGGAGCGCCCCCGTGGGTGGACCCGCAACGGTACATCCACAACAGCCCTCTGTTTCTCGTCAACAGGATCGCGACGCCGCTACTGATCTTCCAAGGCAATGACGATCAAATCGTGAGTGTGGCCGAACCCGAGCAGATGTTCAATGCACTGCATCGGCTCGGGAAGACCGCGGAATTCGTGCGCTACTGGGGCGAGGGACATGTCTATCAATCGCCGGCCAACATTAATGACATGTGGCAGCGCATCTTTGCCTGGATTGACCGTTATCTGGACATCCGGCGAGATCCGCGGGGTCGCGTAGTGTTCGTCGGTCATCGTGTGCAGCCGTCGAGGCCGCCTTCGTGACGGTGAACAGCCTGTCGTTCGCCAGCCAATTCGCTACTGCTACCGAACTGCTACGACGTGCGAACCTGAAAGGCGGAGCTACGTGAGCTGGGAGCCTAGAGCTAAAATATGCATGCGTTCGGAAGCACTGTCACGGCTCTCTTGGGTGTCTTTCGCATTGCCCTGCGCAACCGGCGCGACAGAAGCGCGGCCGGGGCGCGCGATTTTCTCAACCGCGTCCGCCAAATGGTCGGGCGACAAATGAGCGTAGCGCAGCACCATCGTGGTGTCGGCGTGTCCGAGAAGCTCACGAACAGTGTTGAGGGGAACGCCAGACTGTACGAGGCGGCTGGCAAAGTGATGGCGCAGATCATGGAATCGAAAGTTCTGCAGCTGCGCTCGCTTTCGCAGGCCTCGCCACGCTCGATCCACTCGTTTCAGTCGATCCCCTCCCACACCCGGAAAAACGCGTGGCTCTCCCTCCTTCGCGAGTTTTCGCCACGCCTGCAGCGTGGAATGCGCTTCCGTATTCAGCGGGATTCGGCGTGTCTGTCCATTCTTCGCCGTCCCACCGTGAACGGTGAGCCATCTCGCGTCCAGGTCGATATCTTCCCACCGCAAATGAAAGAGCTCACTGCGGCGCAACCCGGTGTTCATCGCCACCACCACAACGGGGTGCAGGTGATCGGCATAGGGCTCACCGCGCAGCGGCAGGGGCCGCCGGTGCCGAGCCGCACGCCATTCATTGAAACGGATGCGCGCCAGGCGGAGACTCTCATCGCGCCGTGACAGCGCCTCCCGTAGGGAAGCCTCCTCCTCTACGCTCAGATATCTCACCCGCCCCGTGCGGTCCGTCTTCAATGGCTTCAATCCGTGGAACGGGTGGCGGTCGAGGACTCCCCAGTCGACTGCCTTCGAAAGAAGCGCCTGCAAGCGCTGGACGTCCCGATTGATCGTTTTCGGTTTCTTGCCCTCCTCGGACTGACCCCTTCGCCAGCTCTCGATGAGCCAGGTATTCAGATCCGACAGGGGCTTGTTCATCCACCCGGCGAAGTCGGCCTCGATCCGAGCAATCTGGAATTTCGCGGTCTTCAAATGAACCTGCGCCCAGGGCGCATACTGCTCGGACAAGAAAGTCCCCAGCGTGTTGTAGCGCTTGCGCTCCCCTTCCAGGCGGCTCGCGCGCTTTTGGGCTTGGACATCGGCGCCAGCGGAGACGTCGGCCGCGAGGGTAAGCACCAGACGGCGCGCGGTGCTGGCGCCCACTCCCGGGAAACGACCGATCACGTACCGGCGCTGGCGGCCTTCCGAATTGCGATATCGATACGTCCAGACTCTGACGCCCGAGCGGCGCACCCGGAGGACAAATCCGGGGATGAGCGTATCGAACACCTCGTACTCACGGCCACTCGGCTCGCACTTCTCGGCGATGGCTTGGCTGAGTTTGGCGTGCATGCGGCAGCTCCGCGGACGGCGATGAGCTATTCTGCCTGGGGCAACTCTGGGGCACAATACGCGGCAAGGTCAGGCGAGCTGCGGCGTACGTCAGCGTGACAAGGCGTAATAACTCTCTTTTAGATTCAGTAGCTTATAATGAAACCTGATTGATTTCGCGGGACTTGAAAGGAAGCGGGGCAATGTATTCGGGACGTAGGTGTCGCAGGTTCAAATCCTGTCACCCCGATCATTGATTTCATTGGACTTTTTTTCTCGCGAACGCCATTGGTTCCAGGTCCAAAATAACAATTGGTTCCAGTATTGGTTCCAGTTTCCGGCGATGGACACAGGTGGTCGCAGCGTGCAAACGACCATGCATTCGCGCTGGGGCAGACATTCGCGCCCCCGAATAGTTGGATTGTTGGACTATTCGGGCTTTTCGCCCGGGCGTCCCTGGCCCGCCGCTCTGGCGATCTGCCGAAGCTCTGCTCCCCGCTCGTAAGCCCACGAATAGCGAGCCAGAAGCCTCCGTGCCGCCGGAGCTGCGATCGGATACCACTTGATCTCCAGGGCGTGGATCTTTGGGTCTTCGCGAGCCAAGGCCGTCCGTGACCAATGCTCGCGCTCGGGACCGACTGGAAGATGCCCAAGCTCGGACCAGATTTTCCTGAAGATCAGAAAATCCTCATCGTCCTTTGCGCGT
>JBOIAB010000016.1:0-2824 GCA_050738635.1 Steroidobacteraceae bacterium | reverse complement strand
TGCCGGACGGCGCGGGCGTTGTCTGGCTGAAATCGACTTAATGATCAACTTCCCCTTGCCAGTGCGGCTGAGGGGCACCTTCGCCGCCAGCAGCGCCTGATTCATCAGCCGTTGGACTGCTGCGCTTTCGATCTGCGCCGGCGAATCGAGCGGGATGAAACGAACGAGACTGCCGCTGCCTTGCAGGAGTTTTTGGGGGTCCTGAAGATTGGCCTTCATTGCCTGCAGAAAGAACAGGCTCACTCTCTGCGGGTACAACGCGATCGAGAAGATGACGTCGGACGCGCGTTCAGTGGGGCTGAAGCCGATGGCGCAGGCGTTGTAGTTGTCGTAGACAAGCCGGTGCGCGGTGGGGAGACGCTTACGCATGCGCGCGAGCGCCCCGCGCGCGAGCCTGGCAATGTCGGGCGTATATCGGGCGATGAACCCGTTGAGATCGCTGGCGGGGCTAGTAGTCGGCATGCCGCAAGCATATCAAATAGCGCTAACAGACCCTAGGTAATCCGCTTGTAAATGTCCTTGCCGGTGGTGACGTCACGGTCTCCATCGCCACCAGCAGAAACGAGAGGCCCAGCGTGAGCGGCACGAAAAGGAAGTGATACAGCACGGTGATCGTAAACTGCCAGCGCGAGAGATCGACAACGGTGGTGTCGTGCATGGTGGTGGCTTCCCGACGATGATCTGGGGCGGCGTGTGTTCGCGAACAGGGCCAAGGCGCTGTGCTGACGGTGTGATAGGGAGCCTGCTTGCCGGGAGGCAGGCCATCGATCGCGATCGATATCCGGCCGAGCCGGTATCTTACAGATCCGCCTTGATCCAGGCACGAGCTTCCGTGGTCTGACCGGTGTCGAAGAGGCGAACCTTGCCCGGCAGCATGAACTGAAACGCACCCAGCGTGAGCCGGATCCAGCGCACGTCCGTGACGACGGCCACACGCTCCCAGCGCGACAGGTGCTCGAGACCCACCTTCATGTCTTCCCAGACTGCCTCGGCGTCGATCCCAACGAACGAGGTTCCGAGCTCATAGTAGAGCCGGATCTTGCCATGCCGGCCGAGGGCCGCATTCACGCGGGGGATGAGGACCTCCTCGTAGTCCTTCCTCGTGACTTGCCCTTGGGCGATGAGGGCGACGATCGATTCTGGAAAGTCATCGAGTATCTTGATCATGTTCTCTCTCTCCAGGCGTCAATCCTGTGCGCGCAACAACAGAACCGGTACGGGCGTGTGACGCGCGACGTACTCCGAATTGCTGCCCATGAGCAGCCGCCCGATGCCCCGCCGCCCGTGCGTTCCGCACACGATGAGGTCGGCGGGCCACTGCCTGGCCTGCTCCACAATGCGGGCTCCTGCCCGAGGGCCCATTTCCTCCAGCAGCACCGTCTCAGTCTCGACTCCCGCCGCATGCGCTCGTGACTTGGCCGCCTCGACCAGAGACTTGCCGTCGGCGAGCAACGATGGTTCGACCTCGCTGAGGTTGACGCTGGGCACGTCCGGCGAGACGACCAACCCTTCATCCACGACATGGAGTATCCGCAGCTTCGCACCCTGCTCCCGAGCGAGCCGGATGGCTTCCTCGAGCGCCAGCCTTCCCGGACGGCTGCCGTCAACTGCCACGAGAATCTTCTGGTACATGGTAGCCTCATTGCTCCGGCGGTGACGGCGGGCTCTGCATCATGCCACCTCCCATGCCCATGCCCATCCCAGGCCCCATTCGCCCGCCGCGCCTCGAGCAGTAGCTGCTGCCCAACGTCTTGCGGCAGCGTCGCATCATCTCGCGCCGGCACTCGTAAATGGACTTGGTGGAGCGCAGGCAGGCCGCCATCTGCTCATGGATCACGGCCATCTTCCCGCGCGTGGTCTGGTTGGGCTCGATCGGGGAGGCAGAAGGTGGATTGGCGGCAAGCGCGGCGGCGGCGCCAGCAGCCAGCAATGCACCCGTGATGAGCGCCCGCAAGCGCATGAGGTCGGTTCGTCTGTTCGTGGCGGCTCTCACGAGGGTCGGTTGACCGAGCCACTTTGCGCTCATCCGGCCGCAGACTCCATACGCAGTATCCGCAGCCGCGCGCAGCCCTCAACCCCGCGGCCGCAGGAAAGAACCTCTGCGCGCTCGCTCGCCAGAGCCCCCTGGGGGAAGGGCGGTCAGCCCACGTTCCACTCGCCCCGGGTCAGCTATACCGGGCGAGTCCGATTCTGGTAGCTCAGTGGCCGGCATGCGCGCTCAGCTGTTTTTCCACGCGCGAGAGGTGCCGGGCCTGGGGCCCGACGCGATGCTCGAGCAGATCGTAGGTCCAGACCTTGACCGCGTTGGCGACAAAGAATGAAGCGAGCGCGTAGGCCCACACGAGCAAGGCATAATACCAGCCGATGGGCGCCATCGCGACGCCGTAAACGACGATCAGGGTGCCGCCGAGCTGCGTCAACTCCGAGGGCACGACGAGCTTCCAGCTCGGCCACGGACGCTGCCAGACCCAGCCCCTGTTGCGGGTGAGGTAGATCGTCATGTGGCCCGAGACGAGGAGCTTCAGGAAGATGACCGCCTGCAGCATCGGGCCGGGGAGCGCGAGATAGCTGCGCGCGAGCCAGTAGAGCACGAAGCTTTCGAATACACCGTAGACGCCGAGCACCGATGCAACGGTCAGCACCCGGTGCATGTCCCACGTCACCGGTTTCGGGGCGAATGGCGCATTGTCGTAGGCAATCATCATGATCGGGATGTCGTTGAGCAGCGCCAGCAGCACCACCATGATCGCCGTCACCGGATAGAAATTGAACACCAGGATGGCGGCGGTCATGAACAAGAGGAGCCGCATCGTCTCGGCGATGC
>JBOIAB010000015.1:0-2499 GCA_050738635.1 Steroidobacteraceae bacterium | reverse complement strand
GGAGAGATCCCGGGCCATAGCAGGACCTGGGCATTTACTACATCGACCTGCGCATTTACTACATAAATCCGTGGGTCTTCCCCCGGCGCAGCACCCCGACCACGATGCCTTCGATGAGCAGCGGTTGCTCCTTGAGGTCCACCTTGATCGGCTCGAAGTCACTGTTCTCCGGCAGTAGCCAAACCACGGAGCCTTCCTGACGGTAGCGCTTCACGGTGACCTCATTTTCCAGGCGTGCCACGACGATCTGACGGCTGCGCACCTCCGCCGTACGATGAACCGCAACCAGGTCGCCATCGAGGATGCCGGCATCCTTCATGCTCATGCCGGTGACCTTCAGCAGGTAATGCGGCCGTGGCTGAAAGAGACCCGGATCGATCTGCAGGCGGGCTTCGAAGTTCTCTTCCGAGAAGATCGGTTTGCCGGCGGCGACGCGGCCGATGAGCGGCAGGCCCATCTGCTCACGGATGGTGTCTTTCAGCTTGATACCGCGTGAAGCGCCCGGCACGAGCGCGATGACACCCTTGCGGGCGAGCGCACGCAGATGATCCTCGGCGGCATTGGGGGATCTGAAACCGAGCTCGCGGGCGATCTCCGCCCGGGTGGGAGGCATGCCGGTCTCGTTTATGAAGCGCTGGACCAGGCGCAGAATTTGCATCTGTCGCGGAGTAAGGTCGGACATCTTGCGCTACCTGTTCATTTATACACCACTGCGATTATATCCAGATTGAGGTCGAAGGCAAGAGCGTCTTCCGAATCCCCTGCCCCGTAGGGAATATGCAACAGCCCAGTCAACGCAGAATTGACAGGTCCGTTTTTCGACCGCCCAGACGGCGCTCCCTCGTCGGGAGCGACGGCGTCTTCCTGCGGCGTGCACCTAGAGAGTGCACCTCTACCGCCTGCAGAACCGCCGCACAACTGTCGCGACTCAAAGACAAAGTGGCGTTCGGAGTTGCATTCCCGCCTCAAATTTGGTGCAGTTGCGTGCTGCGAAGGCAGCGGGAGCGCTTGCCCGCTGGCTTCGCATTGCGTTCTCAGGACCTCCCGAATCAACAACCCAGAAGGGGACATGTATGAAGTGCGCGAGTGTTGTCAAGGTGGCTGCTGCCGCGGCATTGGTGATTGGTCTCGTAGGTTGCCAGGACCTCAAGCCGATGCAGTCCGATATCGCGGATCTGAAGTCACAGGTCGCCCAGCTGCAATCGCAGGTGGCGGCCGCGAAGAGCTCGGCGGATCAGGCGGCCAGCGCTGCCCAGTCGGCCAGCCAGGCGGCCAGCGGTGCGCAGAGCACTGCTAACCAGGCGTTGGCTGCTGCTCAGGCCGCCCAGTCGGCGGTCGATGCGACCAACGAGAAGATCAATCGCATGTTCAAGCGGTCGATCTCGAAGTAAAGAGCCCGGCTCTTTAGTTCAAAGAACGCCGCGCACCCGCGCGGCGTTTTTCTTTGGTTTTCGTTTTCTAATAACGGATCAGGGCCGAGCCCCAGGTCACTCCGCCCCCGAACGCCTCGAGGAGCAGCAGCTCGCCGCGCTTGATCCGGCCGTCGCGGACGCCGACGTCCAGAGCCAGGGGGACTGAAGCCGCGGAGGTATTGCCGTGGTCCTGCACCGTGGTGATGACGCGCTCCATGGGTATATCGAGCTTGCGCGCCGTCGCCTGGATGATGCGCATATTCGCCTGGTGCGGCACCAGCCAGTCGATGGCCGAGCGGTCGAGCGCATTGGCGGTGAGCGCCTCGTCGATCGCCCGGCCGAGCGTGGTCACCGCGATCTTGAACACCTCGCTGCCGGTCATGGTGATCGCACGGCGGGCCTTGGCCGGATCGTTGCCGGCGGCGAGCCCGCCGCCGCAATAGAGAAGGTCCTTGTACGCGCCGTCGGCGTGCAGGTGCGTCGATAGGATCCCCGGCTGCTCCGCCGGCTCGAGCACCACGGCGCCCGCCCCATCAGCGAACAATACCGCCGTCGAGCGGTCGCTCCAGTCCGTGATGCGCGAGAGCGTCTCGGCCCCGATCACGAGCGCCCGGCGGACCTCGCCGAAGCGCACGAACTTGTCCGCGATCGAGAGCGCATACATGAAGCCGCTGCAGGCGGTTTCCACACTGAAGGCCGCGGCCCCGCGGCAGCCGAGCCGCGCCTGCAGCAGCACGCCGCAGTTCGGGAAGAACATGTCGGGCGTGGTGGTGCCGAAGGCAATGAAGTCGACGTCGGCCGGCTTGACGCCCGCGGCATCCAGGGCGGCACGCGCGGCGCGCTCCGCCAGATCCACCGTGGTCTCACCGTTCGTGGCGATGTGCCGCCGCTAGATCCCGGTCCGCTCCCGAATCCATTGGTCGCTGGTGTCCATCATCTTCTCCAGGTCGAAGTTCGTGAGAACTTTTTCCGGAAGATACGAGCCTGTCCCCGCGATACGCGAATAGTTCAAGTGATCGAACCCCGTGCTGTCTCGGCTCCCTGTGCTTCGAGCGCTTGTGCAATGTGCGCGGTCAGTCCGCGACGC
>JBOIAB010000014.1:0-21993 GCA_050738635.1 Steroidobacteraceae bacterium | reverse complement strand
GAGGTGCGCCGGCAACGATCGCGCTCATCTGCGGGTTCTTGCTGTCGAGGATCCGCAGTGGATTGCCCTCGAGCCGCCGGCGGCTGTCGCTGTCGAGCGCGCTCTCGTGGGTACGGAAGTAGGCGATCAGGTTCTCCCGGTAGACGCGCCGCGATTCAGCCGTGCCGAGGGAGTTGATCTCCAGCCTCACCCGCTCGATGCCGAGGCGGCGCCAGAGGCGTGCCGTGAGGGCGATCAGCTCGGCATCGACGTCCGGGCCGGGAAAGCCGACCGCCTCGAGATCGAGCTGGTTGAACTGGCGGTAGCGACCCTTTTGCGGCCGCTCGTGACGGAACATCGGGCCGAAGCACCAGAGTTTGTGGCGTTGGCCGCGCAGCATGCCGTTCGAGATGAGCGCGCGCATGATCCCGGCGGTCGCTTCGGGGCGCAGGGTCAGGCTATCCCCACCCTTATCCGCGAAGGTGTACATCTCCTTCTCGACGACATCGGTGTATTCGCCGATGGCACGCTTGAAGAGCGCGGTGTGCTCGACGATGGGGACGCGGATCTCCTCGTATCCGTAGGACGCGACCAGCTCGCGCACGCAGCCCTCCAACCGCTGCCAGGCAGCGATCTGGGCAGGCAGAACATCGTTCATCCCGCGGATCGGCTGGATTTCGACCGTCAACTCAACCTCCATCCTTCCGCGGCGCGGCGAGCACGCGTCCGTCGGCGGCAATCAGGAACGACGCGGTGTGATTGGCCCGCACGAAGCGCGAGAACGACTCTGTCCGCCCGCCAACCTCGAGCGTGACTCCGCTGGCATCTCCCAGGAGGACACTGAGCGGAGGTACGCCCTCGAGTTTGCGCGTCGCACGTCCGAGGGAAAGACCGTAAAGCAGCCGCCGACCGGTGGCATCGTGGACTTCCGTCCAGCTGTCGGCGGTGAAAATGAACACGGCGTAGATGTCGCCGCGCGCCGGCAGGGCGACCGCCGTCATCGGGCCCCTAACAGGCGACGGCCCCGCACCACCGGCCAACGTCAGCTTCACGGGCTGGTCCGCTTCCGTCGGTGTTGCCGCCGGCACCGTGATGGGCACCGGATTGGAGCCCACGGTGAGCCACTGCCGGTGTGACAGCGACAGGCCCCACCACACAGTGCCCGCCACGGCGAAGCCGATCACCACGATGACCGCCGGCGCCACCAGCCTGCCCGTGTCATCCGCGAGCGGCTTCGGGACGCGTGTCAGGTCCGGAGGCGGAACCCGCGTGCCCTGCGAGTAAAGGTCGTACAGAGCCTCCGGCGACTCGCCCACCAGCTCCGCGTAGTGGCGCAGGTGCCCCTTGACGTAAACCGGGGCGCCGAGCGCCGCGAAGTCTTCCGACTCCAGCGCCTCGAGAATGTCGGGATCGACGTGCAGTCGCTCGGCCGCCTGCAGGATCGTGAGGCGGCTGCGCTCACGGGCGCCGCGCAGCCGCGCGCCGATGCCTTCCGCCATGGCGGTCAGCCCGGGTTGTGGCCGAGCTCGGCCAGCTCACGCGCCTCGGCCGAGTTCGGGAAGTCGAGCTGCAGCTTGCGCGCGTAGAGCTGTGCGTCGAGAGGGTCGCGCTGCGCACGCGTCACCTTCACCGCAAGCAGCAGCAGGTCCGGCGTCTCCTGGTTGGCTGCTAGAAAGGAGTCGATCTCCTGACGTGCGTCGCTGAGTTTGCCCTCTGAGAAATTGAGGTCGGCGAGCTGCCACAGGGCCTGCGCTAAGTTTGGCCGTATGGTGAGCGCATCGACGAACATCTGCGCCGCCTCGACGTCGTGATGTGTCGAGCGCAGGCAGACGCCCGCGTTGTCGTACGCAAGCTCCGGCGTCAGGTACTCCGGATTGTGCGCGGCCCGCAGGAAGGTCTGCACACCCTCGTCCACGCGGCCCACGCTGCAGAGGTAGACCGCATAGTTGTTTTCGAAGTCGGGATTCTTGGGCGCAAGATCCAGCGCCTCGCGGAATTCGCGGTCGGCCGATTTCGGGTCCTGCAGCCTGGCGAAAAGCAGCGCGCGCGCGCTGTGAACGTCCGGATCGTCGGGGTTTTCCTTCAGCGCGCGATCGAGCTTGGTCTGCGCAAGCGCCAGATCGCCGCGGCGCATGTAGGCGATGCCGAGCTCCGTGTTGTAAATGGCGGCATCGCGACGCTGCGCGATGGCCTGTTGGTTGGCGCAGCCAGCAAGGACGGCGGCGAGCAGCGCGCCGGCGATGGCTGCAGCTATGCCAGACGATTTAGTCATGCCTGCACCGCGAGACCGAAAACGCGACTGCCGAGCCGCACCGTGGTGCGGTCGATCACCCGCCCGGCGAGCTGGCCGCAGGCGGCATCGATGTCATCGCCACGCGTGCGGCGCACCGTGGCCAGTACGCCGCGCCGGATGAGCTCATCGCGGAAGCGCTGCACCGCCTCGGGCGCGGAGCGCTGGTAGCGAGTACCGGGGAACGGGTTGAAGGGGATGAGGTTCACCTTCGCGGGATGACCCGCAAGCAGCTTCGCGAGCGCGCGCGCCTGGACGAGCGAGTCGTTGACGCCCGCGAGCAGGACGTATTCGAACGTCACGCTGCGGCCGTTCTGCTCATCGATGTAGTGCCAGCACGCCTCGAGCAGCTCTGCGATCGGATGCTTGCGATTGATCGGCACCAGCTCGCTGCGCAGCTCGTCGTCGGGCGCATGCAGTGAGACGGCGAGCGCCACGTTGCTGTGCTCCGCGAGCTTGTAGATCTGCGGCACGAGGCCCGAGGTCGACAGGGTCACGCGCCGGCGCGACAGATCGAACCCGAAGTCGTCGAGGAATATCTCCAGCGCCGGCACGACGTTGCGGAAGTTGGCGAGCGGCTCGCCCATGCCCATGAGCACTACGTTGGTCACTATGCGCTCACGCGCGGCATCATGCGCGAACGAGCCCGCGAGCTCGCGGTTGGCGAGCCAGACCTGGCCGACGATCTCCGACGTGGTGAGATTGCGGTTGAAGCCCTGCTGCGCGGTCGAGCAGAAAGAGCAGTCGAGTGCGCAGCCGACCTGCGAGGAGATGCAGAGCGTGCCGCGGTCAGGCTCCGGGATGAACACCATCTCGAAGGCCTGCGAGGCGTCTGCCCGCAGCACCCACTTGCGCGTGCCATCGGCGGACTGCTGTGCGGTAACGATTTCCGGCGTGGCGATGCATGCGTGCTGCGCGAGCTGGGCGCGGAAGTCCTTCGCGAGGTCGGTCATACTCTCGAACGAGGACTCGCCGCGCTTGTATACCCAGTTCATGAGCTGGCGCGCGCGGAAGGGCTTGCCGCCGAGGCCCGCCACGAACGCCTCGAGCGCCGGGCGCGTCAGCCCGAGCAGATTCGTCGCGGTCGTGTCGGCAGAGGTCATGGCGGACTCCGCGGTCTCAGCCGCGCGGATGCAGCTCCGTGGCGCTGAAGAAATAGGCGATTTCGCGCGCGGCCGTATCCGCTGCATCAGACCCGTGGACGACGTTCTGCTCGATGCTGAGCGCCAGGTCGGCGCGAATCGTGCCGGGCGCGGCCTTCTTCGGATCGGTGGCGCCCATGATTTCGCGGTTGCGGCCGATCGCATTCTCGCCCTCGAGCACCTGCACCACGACCGGCCCGGAGGTCATGTAGCGCACCAGGTCCTTGAAGAAGGGACGCTCGCGGTGAACGGCGTAGAAGCCCTCGGCCTCGCGCTCGGAGAGACGGACCATGCGGGCGGCGATGACGGTGAGCCCCGCCTTCTCGAAGCGGCGGTAAACCTCGCCGATGAGATTGCGGCCGACGCCGTCGGGCTTGACGATGGAGAGGGTGCGCTCGAGCGCCATTTAGCGGTCCTTTCGGGAACTGATCTGGAAACGAAGCCGGACAGTTTACCCTCTAGGTCACCCCCCCGGCAAAAAGACCGACCCGCCGCCTAAACCGAGAATGACTCCCCGCAGCCGCATTCTCCCTTGACGTTGGGGTTGCGAAAGCGGAACGCCTCGTTGAGGCCTTGCTTGACGAAATCCACGATGGTGCCGTCGATCAGCGGCAGGCTTTCCGGGTCGACGCAGACCTTCACCCCGCGGTCCTCGAAGACGACCTCACCAGCATGGATCTCGTCGGCATAATTCACCACGTAGGCGAAGCCGGAGCAGCCCGTCTTGCGCACCCCTAGGCGCAGGCCGACGCCGCTTCCGCGGGCGGCAAGAAACGTCTTTATGCGATGAGCGGCGGATTCGGTCAGCGAGATGGCCATGAGCGCGATTTTACCCCTGCTCGGGCCAGTGCCGGGCACAGTCCGCGAGCGCATCTTCGACTACCAGCAGGCGTCCGAGTTTCTCGACCGGCACGGCAAGCGCGTCGGCCCACTCGGCCGGCGTCCCCGGCGCGAGGTCGGCGCGGCCCCGGCCACGCAACCGCTCGGCCACCCAGGCGGCAACTCCCAGAGTATGGGGACAGCCGTAGGCCTTGAACAGTACGCTTTTCACGCGGCCAGCGGCGATCTCGAGCTTGAATCGGACCCACACCTCCTGCCCCGGCCCGCCGGCCTCCCCAACGGTCTGGCTGGCGCGCTGCGAGGGCGGCTCCGAGGCGGGCGAGAGGGCCCGTAACCGCGTGATTTCCCTGCGAATGGCGGCCACGGCGGTATCGATGTGCTCCGGCAAGCTGAACCTCCCGAAGCTCAGCCGCAGCGAGCTCTGGGCCAGCTGCGTGTCCCTGCCGAGTGCGCGCAGCACGTAGGAAGGCTCGCCGGATGCCGAATTACAGGCCGATCCGGTGGCCAGCGCCAGCTCGCTCAGGCCCGCGACCAGGCTCTCCCCTTCGACACCCTCGAAAGACACGTTGAGAATGCCCGGGACGCACGCTGCGCCCTCCCCGTTCGCGTGCACGCCGGCCAGCGGGGCGAGGCCCTGCCATAGTCGCTGCCGCAAGGCCGCGAGCCGGGCCTGCTCCGCCGCCAGGCCGCGGCGGGCGAGATCGCATGCCACCCCGAAGCCGGCGATCTGGTGCGTCGGCAGAGTCCCCGGCCGCAGCCCCCTTTCCTGGCCGCCGCCAAACAGAATCGCCTGCAGGTGAGCTCGCGCCCCGCTGCGTACATGGAGCGCGCCGATGCCCTTGGGACCGTAGAACTTGTGTGCCGTGAGGGATACGAAGTCGACCGGCAGCGCCTGCACGTCGAGAGGGATCTTGCCGGCCGCTTGCGCGGCGTCACTGTGGAAGAGCACGCCCCGCGCGCGGCAGTGCGCCCCGATCGCGACAACATCCTGGATCGCGCCGATCTCGTTGTTGACCAGCATGATCGACGCCAGCACGGTATCCGGTCGCAGCGCCGCGGCCACCGCTTCGGGATCGATTCTGCCGCGACGATCCGGCGACAGCAGCGTCACGGTGAACCCCTCCTTCTGCAGCCGCTGTAGCGGATCGAGCACCGCCTTGTGCTCGATCCGCGAGCTGACGATGTGCCGTCCACGGTAGGCGTTGGCGCGCGCCGCGCCGAGCAGGGCCAGGTTGTTGGATTCCGTCGCGCCGGAGGTGAAGACGATCTCCGCCGGGTCGGCGCCGATCAGCGCCGCGACCGCGGCGCGCGCATGCTCGATACGCTCCGCGGCGCGGCGGCCGTAGACGTGCGTGACCGAAGAGGCATTGCCCATGCAATCCGGCTCGGCGAGGCAACGGGCCATCGCCTCGGCCACGGCCGGATCCACCGGCGTCGTCGCGGCATAGTCGAGATAGACCGGCTCGGCAACGGTCACTCACGCTCCGGGACGGCGCCGGCGCGCCGCCGGCGGCTCTGCACCGCCGTCAGGATGCCGCGCAGGATGTTGACTTCGTTGCGATCGAGCGCCGCACGTTGGAACAGCCGGCGCAGACGCGCCATCAAGTGGGTGCCGCCCTGTGTGCGGTCGCGGAAATCGATCTCCGCCAACACCCGCCCGAGGTGTTCATACAGCCGCTCCATCTCCTCCGGATCGGCGAGCGGCCCGGCGGCCGGCGCGGTCTCGATCTGCACGCCGCGGGCACGCAAGAGCTCGTAGGCGACGATCTGCACCGCCATGGCGAGATTGAGCGACGGGTAGGCCTCGCTCGCCGGTATCCGGATCAGCAGGTGCGCCGCCTCGAGCTGCTCGTTCGTGAGGCCCGCGCGCTCGGATCCGAAGAGTACGGCCGCCGGCCCGCGGCGCGATTCCGCCAGCACCCGCTCGGCCGCATCACGTACGTCCGCCACACGAAAATACTGGTCGCGCGTGCGCGAGGTGGTAGCCACGACGAAACCGCAGCCGTCGAGGGCCTCGCCGACCGTTGCGACGACGCGTGCATTGGCAAGAACGTCGTCCGCGCCGGAGGCGCGCGCAGTCGCTTCGCTGTGCGGAAACTGCCGCGGATTGACCAGCACCAGCCGCTCCAGCCCCATGTTCTTCATGGCGCGGGCCACCGCCCCGATGTTGCCGGGATGCGAGGGCTCGACGAGAACGATGCGGATTGAGGTATCCATGGCGATCTGCTGCTCTATGTTACGCTAGGGCGGATCAGCGGCGGCCGCAAGAGCCGCGCCCCCTTACGTGAGCTTCCGTGCACCCGCTTCTCAATATCGCAATCCGCGCCGCGCGCCGCGCCGGCGAAGTCATCATCCGCAGCCTCAACCGGCTGGAGTCGCTCACCATCACCTCCAAGGGGCGCAACGACTTCGTCAGCGAGGTCGATCGCAACGCCGAGCAGGAGATCATCGGCATCATCCGCCGCCACTATCCCGAGCATGCGGTGCTCGCCGAGGAGAGCGGCCGCAGCGGTGAGCACGACACCGTCTGGATCATCGATCCGCTCGACGGCACGACCAACTTCCTGCACGGCTTCCCGACCTTCGCGGTGTCGATCGCCTGCCAACAGAAGGGCCGGCTCGAAGCGGCGGTGGTCTACGATCCGATGCGCGGGGAGCTCTTCACGGCGACGCGCGGCAACGGCGCCCACCTCGAGAATCACCGTATCCGGGTCAGCAAGCAGCGGGCGCTCGAAGGCGCTCTCATCGGCACCGGCTTTCCGTTCCGCTCGAACACGGGTTACCTCGACGCGTACCTCGGGATGCTCAAAGCGGCGATGCAGAGCACGGCCGGCGTCCGCCGGCCCGGGGCCGCGGCGCTCGACCTGGCTTATGTCGCGGCAGGGAGGATCGATGGCTTCTGGGAGATCGGCCTCTCGCCGTGGGACACCGCGGCCGGGACGCTCCTCATTCAGGAGGCGGGCGGCCGCATCGGCACGCTCACCGGCGCGGAATACGCCCTGGGCGCGGACGTGCTCGCCGGAACGCCGAAAGTCTACGCGGCGCTGGTCGAGCTCTTCGCGCCACACGTGCCGGAAGCACTGCGCACGGCTTAGCCCCCCGCGGCGGCGGCACCTGCTGTGCCGGTGCCGTATGGTTTGCGTCGACTCGCATTGACGGCGCGGCCGGGCTTGCTGGCTTTGCCGCAATCGCTTGTGTAGAGTCCGGGCGCATGCCAAGCCAACTCTTTGCCACCAAGTCGATCGCCGAAATCCAGGAAGCCGACGCGAAGGGGCAGCAGCTGCACCGCACGCTCTCGGCCACGGCGCTCACCCTTCTCGGTATCGGCGGGATCATCGGTACCGGGATTTTCGTTCTGACCGGTACTGCCGCTGCCAACCACGCCGGGCCCGCACTCGCGCTGTCATTCATCGTCGCCGGCTTGGGTTCGGCATTCGCAGGGCTCTGCTACGCCGAGTTTTCCGCGATGATCCCGGTGACCGGCAGCGCCTATTCGTATTCCTACGCGACGCTCGGTGAGGGCATCGCCTGGTTCATCGGCTGGAATCTCATCCTCGAGTATCTGTTCGCGGTTGCGACCGTTTCCGTCGGCTGGTCCGGCTATGTGCTGAGCCTGCTCGAGCAGTTCGGAATCCACCTGCCCTACGCGCTCTCGCATGCGCCCTTCGCCCAAGGTGGCATGGGCGGGCAGAGCTTCTCGGTCGTACGCACCGGGGCGATTCTCAACATCCCGGCGGTCGCGATCGTGGCGGCCCTGGGCACCATTTGCTACGTCGGCATCAAGCAGTCGTCGGCGTTCAACTCGGTCATCGTGGCCATCAAGGTCACCGTGGTGCTGCTGTTCGTATTCCTCGGCGTCGGCTACATTCAACATGCCAACTGGCATCCCTTCATCCCGCCGAACACCGGCACGTCCGGCGTCTATGGCTGGAGCGGCGTGCTCGCCGCCTCCGGGGTGATTTTCTTCGCCTACATCGGCTTCGATGCCATCTCCACCTGTGCGCAGGAGACGAAGAACCCGCAGCGCGACATGCCGCGAGGCATTCTCGCCAGCCTGATCATCTGCACGATTCTTTACGTCGCCGTCTCCTTGGTGCTGACGGGCATGGTGAGCTACACGAAGCTCAACGTCTCCGCCCCCTTGGCGGTGGCGCTCGATGCCTATCCGGGATTGCGCTGGTTGGGGCTGCCGATCAAACTCGGCGCCATCGCCGGCATGACCTCGGTCATGCTGGTCATGACCATCGCCCAGGCGCGCATCTTCCTCTCGATGGCGCAGGATGGCCTGATGCCGAAGGTGTTCGGTCGCGTGCATCCGAAGTTCCGCACGCCCTCGACGGGTACCGTAGTCACCGCCACCTGCGCCGCCATCATCGGTGGCTTGTTCCCGGTCGGCATCCTGGGTGAGCTGGTGTCGATCGGCACTCTGCTGGCATTCGTTACCGTGTGTATCGGAGTCCTCGTCCTACGCCAGACGCGTCCGGAGCTGCCGCGCCCCTTCAAAGCGCCGTGGCCGTGGTTCACCTGCCTTGCCGGCGCAGCCATCTGCCTCCTGATGATGTACGCCCTGCCCATGAGCACCTGGATACGCCTTGCGGTCTGGACGCTGATCGGCGTGCTGGTGTATGCGTTCTACGGCTATCACCACAGCAAGGTGCGCACGCAGAACGCGGCGGGCCAGTAGGCCCGCTCCGCCGCCGGGTAGCGGCAGCCCGCTACGGCATGCTGTCGGCGGCGGTCTTCTTGACGCTCGGGAAGATGTGCTCGGCCGTCAGGCCGCACTCCAACGCCACCGCGCTCGAGATGTAGATCGACGAGTAGGTGCCGACCAGGATGCCGATGAGGAGTGCTTCCGAGAAGCCCTTGAGCACCGGCCCGCCCAGGATGAGCAGCGCCACCACCACGATCGAGGTCACGACCTTCGTCATGATCGTTCGCGACAGCGTCTGATTGATCGACTGATCGAGCACGACATTCGGCGGCAGGCGCCGGTTGCTCTCGAAGCGCTCCCGAATCCGATCGAACACCACCACTGTGTCGTTCAGCGAGTAGCCGATCACGGCGAGGACCGCGGCGACCACGGCCAGATCGAACGAGGTCTGCGAGACCGCGAACCAGCCGAGCACCAGGATCGGATCGTGCATCACCGCGAGAATGGCCCCCAAAGACAGCCGCCAGGTGTGAAAGCGCAGCGCGATGTAGGCGAAGATCAGGATCAGCGTAAAAATGAGCGCTTCGGCGGCGCTCGTCTCGAGCTCACTGCCGACCTGCGGGCCGACGACCGAGAGCTGTTGCAGCGCCACCGCCGGGTTGACGGCCTTGAGCGCCGCCTCGAGATGCTCGCGCAGCACCTCCTGGTTCATCTTCGATGGCGGCAGGCGGATCGCGATGTTGCGCGAGGAGCCGAAACTCTGCACCTGCGCGTCGTTGAAGCCCGCGGCCGCGAGCTGCTGGCGCACGGCGCTCAGGTCCGCGGTCACCGGGAAGGTCGCCTGCGCGCTCACCCCGCCCGTGAAGTCGATGGCGAGATTGAGACCGCGGGTGAAGATCATGACGAGGGAGGCGATCACGAGGATCGCCGACAGTCCATACCACACGTGACGTGTGGCCATGAACTTGAAGTCGGTCTGATGGCTGAAAAATTCCACGGCAGGGTCCTGACAGTCGGCCCGAAGGCCGTCGTATGTTGGCTATATGGGCAGTCGGGCGATCTTGCGCTTGCCGCCGTACATGAGGGTGACGAGCGCGCGGCTGCCCATGAGGGAGGTGAACATCGAAGTGAAGATGCCGAGTGTCAGCACGATGGCGAAGCCGCGGACCGCCCCGGTGCCGAGCACCCACAGCACCACCCCGGCGATGAGCGTGGTGACGTTGGAATCGGCAATGGCCGAGAAGGCCTTCTCGAAGCCCGCGCGGATTGCCGCCTGCGGCGTCACACCCTTGCGGATCTCTTCGCGGATGCGCTCATAGATCAGCACATTGGCATCCACGGCAATGCCCACCGTGAGGATGATGCCCGCGATGCCCGGCAGCGACAGCGATGCATCCATCATCGAAAGCAGCGCTGTCAACACGACCACGTTGGCGAGCAGTACCAGGTCCGCGACCAGACCGAAGACCTTGTAGTAGATCAGCATGAAGCCGAGCACACCCGCCATGCCGATGATGAGGGCGGCGATGCCCATCCTGATGTTCTCCTTGCCGAGGCTGGGTCCGATCACCTGCTCGCCGACCAGGAGGACGGGGGTGAGCAGCGAGCCGGAACGCAGCAGGACCGCAAGGTCACGCGCTTCACCCATGCCGAGGCCGGTGATCTGGAAGCGGTCGGCGAAGACGCCCTGGATGGTGGCGTCGTTGACGACCCGCTCGGTGGTGACCTCATGCGTGACCTTCTTGCCATTGACGGTTGCGGTCTCCTGGTGCTTCTCGATCAGCACCACCGCCATGTGCTTGCCGAGATTCTGCCGCGTGGTGCGCAGCATGTTATCGCCGGCCTTGCTGTTCAGCGTCACGTTGACTTCCGGCCCCTGCTGACCTGAGTCGGCGGTCGCATTGGTGAGCTGGTCGCCGGTGGCGATCACCTCGCGCTTCAGCAGCAGCGGGTAGCCCATGTCGGTGTGCGTGTAGAGCTTGTCGCCCAGCGGCACGCTGCCGGTCTGCTGGGCCTGGACCGCATTGGCCGTCTCGTCCTGGAGGCGAAACTCGAGCGTTGCAACCTGGCCGAGGAGGTTCTTCACGTCGGCGGCGTTCTGAATGCCGGGCAGCTGCACGTCGACCCGATCGAGCCCCTGACGCTGCACGATGGGCTCGGACACGCCGAGCTGATTGACGCGATTGCGCAGAATGGTGACGCTCTGCTCGATCGCGTAGTCCTCACGCTGCTTCACCTGAGCGGGAGTCATGGCGGCGACGAGCTGCGGGCCGTTCGCACCGCTCTGGGTGGTGATCGTGAGCCCCTGCAGGGGCGAGGTGAGCGCCTGTTGCGCGGCGGCGAGGTCGGCGCCGGGCCCGAAGTTGATCTGCACCGCATTCTGCAGCGTGCTGCCACTGGTCGTGGCGAATACGATGTTGCGGACCCGGATCTTCGCAGCGGCCAGCGCGCGCGCCGAATCCTGCGAATAATTCTGCAGCATCTGCTGCACGGCGCTGTTGATGTCCACCTGGTAGAGAAGGTCGAGGCCACCGCTCAAATCGAGGCCGAGCGGCATGGGCTTCAGCCCCAGGGCGCGAAAGATCGGCGGCGCCTTCGGCACCAGCGACAGGGCGGAAATGTCAGTCGCCTGATAATGGGCATCCGCGACATCACGCCCCTGGAGCTGCGCCGGGACGTCCGCGAACTGCACCATCAGACGGCCGCTGCTATCGACATAGGAGGTCTGCAGATGCACCCCCTGCTGGCGCAGGTAAGCGGCGATCGAGGCGCCCTCGGCCGCCGTCACCGGGGAGTGATCCTTGTGCGCGAGCTGCAGCGCGGGCGCCGAGCCGAACAGGTTCGGCAGCGCGAAGATCACCGCCAGCAGCAGCACGGCGACGATCAGGATGTATTTCCAGCGTGCGTATTCGAGCATGGATCAGGCGCTCTTCAGGGTGCCCTTGGGCATCAGGGCGCTCACCTGGAATTTCTGCACTTTGAGGCGCACCCCTTCGGCGACCTCGAGGGTGACGAAGCTGTCGCCGACCTCGGTGATCTTGCCGAGCACGCCCCCGGTGGTCACCACTTCATCGCCCGTAGCCAGCTTGGAAATGAGCGCCTGATGCTCCTTCTGCTTCTTCTGCTGCGGCCGGAACAGCACGAAGTAGAACATCGCGAAGATCGCCGCCATCAGCAGGATGAAGGAGATCTGGCTCGGGCCTGTGGCCGGCGCACTCTGCGCCCAGGCCGGGGGAATCAATAGATTCATGCATTCACCAGTCGGGAAGTCCCATTCCGGCCGGAGGGTCTGGCCGGAAGCGAAAAACGGGCATTATGCCACAGCGTCCGCCACCACCTGCCGCGCCAGATAAGCCGCGGCGAAGGCGGCCGCCCGGCCTGCGGCGATCGCCTGCCGCAGCGAGCGCATCAGCCGCAGATAGAAAGACAGGTTGTGAATGGTGTTCAGCCGGCAGCCGAGGATCTCGTTGCAGCGGTCGAGATGGCGCAGATAAGCCCGCGAATAGTGGCGGCAGGTGTAGCAGTCGCACTCCGGATCGACCGGACCCAGGTCCGACTGGTGGACGCGGTTGCGGATGTTGATGACGCCGGCCGCCGTGAAGAGGTGCCCATTGCGGGCATGGCGTGTCGGCATCACGCAATCGAACATATCGATGCCGCGCAGGACCGCGGCGATGATGTCCGCCGGACGTCCCACCCCCATGAGGTATCGCGGACGATCGGCGGGCATGTGCGGCACCACGGTTTCCAGAATCCGCAGCCGCTCCTCCTCCGGCTCCCCCACCGCCAGACCGCCCACGGCCAGACCGGGCCAGTCGAGTCGCAGCAGGGCCTCGAGGGAGGCGAGCCGCAGGGTCCCGTGCATCCCACCCTGCACGATCCCGAAGAGTCCTCCCGGCGGCTCGTCGCGGTGGTAGCGCGCGTGGCTGCGCGCGGCCCAGCGCATGGAGCGCTCCATCGAGTCGCGCGCCTCGGCCTCCGTGGCCGGGTGCGGCGTGCAGTCATCGAGGGCCATGGCGATATCCGAGCGCAGGCCCAATTGGACTTCCATCGAGTCCTCGGGCGTCAGCCGCACCTCGCTGCCATCGACCGGCGAGCGGAAGCGCACCCCCTCTTCGGTGATGCGGCGCAGGCTCTTCAGGCTGAAGACCTGGAAGCCACCGGAATCGGTCAGGATGGGTCGCTGCCAGTTCATGAACTGGTGCAGGCCGCCGTGGGCCGCCACGATTTGCACCCCGGGACGCAGCATCAGATGAAAGGTGTTGCCGAGCACGACCTCGGCGCCGAGGTCATAGAGCTCCTCGGGGGTCATCGCCTTCACCGTGCCATAGGTCCCCACCGGCATGAAGGCCGGCGTCTCGATGACACCATGCCCGGTCCGCAGCCTGCCCGTGCGGGCCGCGCCATCGGTGCCGTTCAGCTCGAAGGCGGGTCTCAAGCGCTCACCTGGGTCGTTACCAACATTGCATCGCCATAGCTGAAAAAACGGTATCGCTCCGCGACGGCATGCCGGTACGCCCGCAGCACTGGGTCGCGTCCGGCGAAGGCGCAGACGAGCATGAGCAGCGTCGACTCGGGCAGATGGAAATTCGTCAGCAGCGCGTCGACCACCCGAAATCTGAAGCCAGGCTTGATGAAGAGTCTCGTCTCGCCCGACCAGGGTGCAAGGGGCATCGCGGCCGACTCCAGCGCTCTCACGACTGTCGTCCCGGCGCCGATGACTCTTCGCCCCGCGCTGCGTGCCCGCACGACGGCCTCGCAGGTTGCGGCACTTACGGATGCCCGTTCAGAGTGCATCACGTGCGCCTCGAGGTCATCCGCACGCACCGGCTGAAATGTACCCGCCCCGACGTGCAGGGTCACGAACGCAAGGCTCACCTCGCGGGCCGCCAGCTCGGCGAGCAGAGGCTCGTCGAAATGCAGGCTTGCCGTAGGCGCGGCAACCGCGCCTGGCTCTCGCGCGAACACCGTCTGATATCTCTGCCGGTCGAGCTCGCTCGCAGGCCGCTGGATGTAAGGCGGCAGAGGCATCTGGCCCCAGCGCTCGAAGAAATCGAGCACCGGCGCGGGCAGGCGGACCCGCCACAAATCGTCTTCCCGGCTTAGGACCTGGACGGCGCCCCCAGGCGTCGAAATCTCCAATCCAGCGCGCGTCGGCTTGCTGGCCCGCAGCTGGACGAGCGCCTCACATTCGGCGACGGGCCGCTCCAGAAGAAGCTCGACGCGCCCGCCGGAGGGCTTCGTGCCGAAGACCCGCGCAGCGACCACACGAGTGTCATTCAGCACCAGCAGGTCGCCGGGAGCGAGAAAGGCCGGCAGATCGCGGACTCGCCGATCGGCGATGGCGCCCGTGTCCCGATCGAGCACCAGCATCCGTCCCGCGGACCGCTCCGGGAGCGGAGCCTGCGCGATCAGCTCGGGCGGCAGGTCATAGGTGAAGTCGGTGCGCAGCACGCGCGCATGGTACTGGCCTTCGAGCTCGTGTCACAGCGTCCGATCGCCGCGTCTCAGAAGGCGTGGTCGGACGACGAAATTAGTCGTCCCAAATGGCGCGTAGGTTCGACTGCGATCTCGGGGGCGAATAGACTCGCTACCAACTTCCATCAACGCTCCCGGCTCCCGACGCGCAGTCGGCGAGAGAGTCCCGAAGATCCGCATGCGCAGGGGAGGTCCGTCAATGAAAACCATCATTCAGTCCTCGCGACGCACGCTATACGGTGCATATCTGATCGCGCTGCTTTGCCCGGCACCCTGGGCGAATCTCGCCGCCGGTGCACATCAAGCCCCTTCTCCTGCTGTCAAAGCTACAGCGGCTCCTGTTGGAAGGACTACGGCTTCCGCGGCCGATCTCGATGTCAAAACTGTTGATGCGATTGGGAAAACTAGTACGGCCGCGATTGCGGCCTCGAAAGGTGATCTCGATGCAGTTACCGAGGTGAGCAATGCCGCGATTGCAGCAGCAAAGGACGAGCTCGATCAGACGAAGTGGGTGTTTACCGCCGGATCTGTAGTGGTATCCATTCTCATCGCAGGAATCGGGTTCCTGGGATTTCAGAATGTAAAAGGCATCGCCGAAGGCGTCAAACGAGAGGCACGCAGCCGAATCGACGGTGAGCTGCAGGTGTTTCGCGAGACGATCAATGCGGCTGCCGAGTTGGCGGTTCGCACTCAGGCGGCACTGCGAATGGCGTACCTGGCGGAAAAATGGTCCGAATCGGAGGACAACAGGTTCTCGTGTTTCGCAAGAGCAATCGGTGCGATTCGCGACGCCAGAAGCGCTGCAACCAGACTCAAAGATGGTCGAACCGTCGCCTGGACACACTCGTTCGAGGCCTACTGCCTTCGCGGCCAACAAAGGTACAGCGAAGCTGTAAGTGAACAGCTGATTGCAGTACAGTCGGAGGAACGAGATCCGCTCGATCTCTATAATCTCGCGTGTTATCAGGCGCTCAACGGGCAGCCGGAAGCCGCGAAAAAGGCACTCGAGCTGGCTGTTGGCACCGCAGGCGAGCGGTATCGCCGGCACGCCGCAGGCGACCCTGACTTTGCCGCGATGCGCGCAAGCGGCGCTTTGGATGAATTGCTGAAGGGAATTGCTCCCGAGGAGCCGGAAAAGTCCGTACCCCCGGTGCCGGGAGCACCAGGCTGATCTACTTACCAGCCGGGATGATAGCCATTCTCATCGGAAAATCTCCTACCGTCGCAACGCTAGTGTGGGGATGAGGCGGTCAAAGTGCAACTACAACCCCCGAGCTTCGTGCTGGCCATCATCAGCCTAGCCGAAGCACTTATGTAAACCGGAATTATCCAAATCTGGAAGCGTCGCGTCAACGCTGACTGGCTGTTGCTGCAAATGCAGGCGATTTGCAGCCCATCTCAATTATCATTTGTAAATCAATAAGTTAAATAGGCCTGCCGCGCACTTGTCCAAACCGCGGCAGCTCTTCCTGCCTCGAACGCGCATATGGCACCCCCTCAGTGTGACCACTGGGGTCCCAGCCTGGCTTCCCGCGGAATCACGACCCTCATGCCCGCGATGGGCGGCTCCGCCGGGACAGTCGTCGTCACCGAGATCCTGCGGTGCAGCCGCTGCACCTCCAGGGTGATCTTCTCCCCCGGATCGTAGGAGCTGAGAATCCGGATCACGTGCGAGCTGTCGATCGGCCTGCGTCCGCCGACGGAGAGGATGACATCTCCATCCTGCAGGCCCAGCACGCCTCCGGAGGGCGCACGTACCACCAGGACCCCCATGGCGGTGCCAAAATAGCGACCGAGCCCCGGCGTGAGTCTGGCGAGCTCCATGTCGGCCACGGGGCCCCGGACCATCATCGGCGCGGCAACCCATGCCGGCATTGCCGGCATGGCCGGCACTCGCGGCAGCGCAGGCAGGTCTGGGAACTGTCGGGCGATAAAGAACTCATCCCCATCCGGACGCGCAGTCACGCTAAGGTCGCGCGTCTTGCCATCCCGCGACAGCTTCAAATCGACCTTGTCGCCCGGCTTGACGTCATGCAGCAACCCGACCACGCGCATCGCCGGCTCCTGACCCTGCACGTTCGTGCCGTTGACCGCCACTATCAGATCGCCGGAGCGGACGCCGGCCTGCTCCGCCGGTCCTCCCGGACTCACTTCGCGAACGAGCGCCCCGGCATGACCGCTGGAATTGTCGAGCTGCACACCCATGAGCACGCGCGGCGGACCGGCTACGGTCTCGATGCTCTGCATCATCGGGCCAGACATCTGGGCAGACAGCGCTGCGAGCTGATGCGCCGCCATCTCCAGCCGATGCCGCGCAGCATCCATCTGAGCACGCAGCGCGTCTTCACGCCGTCGAGCCACGTCCTCGCTGCGGCGAGCCTGGTCCATGTGCGCTCGCGCGGTGGCTGCATCGCCGTTCGGCGGGTTCGGAGCCACCACAGCGTCCGCGGGCGCCGGCGGGGCGGAAGGGGCCGGAGGCGCCGCGGGCCAGTCGCCGGCAAATGCCGCGGCCGCCGCCAGCGAGAGGCAAACTGTCAGAACGGTCACCTGGGGTCTGCTATGCATTCTCATGTGAAGTCTCTTTCAGCAATCATGGGTTTGCCGACGCCAACATCTCCGCGTACTGCAGTTGCGCCAGCGAGTTGACGAGCTGCGCCCGCTGGCGCTCGAGGGAATCGAGGCTGGTCTGCTGCGCACCGGAAACCCGCTCGGCGCTCATCAGGTCATCCAGCGCTGCAATCTGATCCTGCAGGCCGCTCACCGCCGTGTGTGTGCCGACCCGCACGAGCGCCTGATTGCGGGGCAGCGCCGCAAGCCAGCCTTCGACGGCGCGGGTGCGCATCTGTTCCTGCAAGTCGCTCGCGTGAACATGCGCGGCGGTATTCGGCTGCGCACTCGCCGGCCGGTGCCCATGACTCGAGCGGACATATGGGAGCGCGGTGACCAGCACGGCTGCCACGACAGCGGCGGCGATTGCTACGGGTCGGTTGCGCTCGATGGTGCGTGTGAACGCCGATCGGGACCGCCGGCGCTGAAACTCAGCCCAGCCATATGGGGCCTCCGCCGACTCATCTGCCGCCGCGCGCAGGCGGCGAGCAATGATTTTCTCGTCTAGATCTGTGTGCATGCCTCTTGATCCTCCAGCGGCGCCAACCCCTGGCGCAGGCGCGCGAGCGCGCGCGCAAGCTGTGACTTCGAGAAGCTCACAGAGCGTCCGAACAATCGCGCGATCTCTTCGTGCGTGTAGCCCTCGACTTCGAACAGCCAAACCACTGCACGCCCGATAGGCGTTAGATCCGCAAGCGCACGCTCGACGTCGAGTGCGTCAACGGAAGTCGCCGGCGTCACCGGCAGCACCGTGGAATGTAACGAGCCCTCATGATCCGCGGACTCCCAATGCAGCCGCGCCCGATGCCATGGCGAGCGCAGGTACATCAGGCACCGGGTGACCGCGATCTGCCGCAGCCAGACACCCAGTGGCGCCTCGCCCCGAAACGTGTCGAGACGCTGGAACATGGCCAGCATGGTGTCCTGGAACAGGTCCTCGGCGATCGCCCTGTTCCCCACGAGCCTGCGGGTCAGTGCGAACACCGCCGGCCCCAGCGCGCGATAGATCGCGGCCTGCGCTGCTTCCTCCCCGCCACAGGCCCGAGCGATCAGCTCTTCGGATATGGCAATTTCGGCTAGCCGGCTCATTGACCTACTTAGATGCGCGAGCGGGGCAAAAGGTCGCAAGCCATATGCGTCCGCGCCCCCTCCCCCTATACTTGCGCCTCGTGCCCGAGTGGCGGAATTGGTAGACGCAGCGGACTCAGACCATTTCAATTGAGCCCCCGGGGAGAAATCCCCAGGGTGAAGCCCGTCAAAGTCGGTAGAGGCCCTGAAGCCATCTTCGAGCTAATGCCGAGCCAAGCCCCGGATCCCGGGGAAGGTGTAGAGAGCAGACGGCGGGCACCTAAGGCCGCAAGGCTAAGGTGAAGGCGTGCTCCAGCCCACGAACCCGGCGGTGCCACCACCGTGCGGGGCGGCGAAAGCCGCAGCGGGATGAAAATCCGCCGCCGTTAAAAGCGTGTCGGTTCGACTCCGACCTCGGGCACCAGATACCCCTATTTCGATGCCGCCGTACCCCCGTCACCCGGTATCAAGGCGACCCCTGCCGCCCCCTGGGAAGCTCACGAAGCTGACCGCCGGGGACGGTCTCTACCTGCTCATCCAGCAGGCGGCCAGCGGCGAGCCAAGCCGCTCGTGGCGCCTCAAGTTCCGGTTTGGGGGTAAGGAGTCGACCCTATCTTTCGGCCCGTACCCCGATGTACCGATCGAGGTTGCGCGCGAGCAGCGTGAGGCGCGCGAAGCGATCGCGACCGATGCCGCCATGACGTTCGGGCGGGTCGGGGGCGAGTACCTCCGGATCGATGCCACGAAGCCGCCGAAGACCGCGAAGAAGCATCAATGGCTGTTCGACTGCCTGCGCCGGTTCCACAACCGGCCGCTGTCGTCCATCCAGACGGCGGAGATCGTGCAGGCGTGCCGCGTCTTCGAGGCTCAGGGGAAATCGGAGACTGCGCACCCTCTCGCCGCCTTCGCCGCCCGGGTGTACCGCTACGCCACCCAGTCGGGCTACACGACAGTGAACCCCGCGCGCGATCTCGCCGGCGCGTTGAAACCCATCATCGCGCAGAGCCGGGAGGGGGATCACCGACGGGCCAAAGTTCGGCGCGCTGATGCGCGCGATCGACGGTTACCCCTCCCCGATGGCGCGACATGCGCTGCAGCTCTTGGCATTGACCGCCGTGCGCCCCGGCGAGCTGCGCGCCGCCGAGTGGTCGGAGATCGACACGGACAAGGCGGAATGGTCGGTGCCGGGCGTGAGGACGAAGATGCGCAAGCCCCATTGGGTTCCGCTGTCGCGATAGGCGTTGGCTGTCCTTGAGGCCCAACGCGCAATCTCCGGCGAGGGTCGCAAGTGTTCCATCAGGACCGCACAACCGCGCGCACGATGTCTGACGGCACGATGAGCGCGGCGCTCGCGACGCTCGGGTACAAGCCTGGCGGCTGGCTGACGATCGACGCGCACGTACCCCACGGGTTCCGCGTCTCCTTCAGTTCGCTGATGAACGGCGCGGGAGCAGACCCGCATATCATCGAAGCGTGCTTGGCGCACGGCAACCCCGACAAGGTGGCCGCCATCTACAACCGCGCGCAGTATCAGCCCGAGCGGCGCGCGCTGATGCAACAATGGACTGATCTCACCGACACACTGCGGAGCACGAAATGAGCGGCTTAGTAGCTGACGAAGACGACGGTCTAGAGATCCCGCCCGGTGAGGTTCGATGCCCGACGTGCGGCGGGGACGGTATCCCGCGCGACGCGGAAGATGATGACGACAGCGAGTACCCGACCTGCGACGGTTGCGGGACTGTTGAGGCTATCCGGATAGCGAAGGTTACGACGGGGATTCAGTAGGAGTATCATCCACAGGTTACCAGTACGGATGATCCCGCAATGTCGGTACCTTGGATGCAGATGATGCAATTTGCGCTAGGCGGAAGGTCGAGCGCGTTGAAGTCGATTCTATCGATGGATGCGCTGTTGGCAATCGCGTTTCTGGGGCTCGTGCACTTTCATGCCGATGTGTGGAACCTCGAGCTTGTCGGCGGCCTACTGGCGTTAGGCGTGGCGGTGACAATCTTTGCGTATGTCTACTTCATGTTCAAGGATCCGTCGGAATTGCACTCGGAGAATTATCTGATTCGAAGCCGAGAGCTGGCAATTCGCGGTGACAACTTGGCCGGACCTAAAGAACAATTGCTACCAAACTATCCAAACAGCGATGGCGGCCTGATCGGGAGGAAATGATGGCCGGCGAGCAGTACCGCAAAATGGTAGTGATATCCGACGTGATTTCGCTCGAGCAGCAGCGACAATTTGTCGCTTGGCTGAACAGTGTTGGGATGGGCTGGTCGCATTGGTTGTCTGGAGGGTGGCTCGTTAACGCGGTCGGCAATCAACCGGGCGTCGACGCGGTGCGCGACAATTTTCTTCGAATCGCCCCTAATACGCAGGTTGTGGTTCTTCAAGTTGATGTGAGCAATTGGGCGGGATGGCTGTTTAATCCAACCACGCAGGCTGCAAAGACATGGCTAGAGGATCAGTGGGGGTTGCAGTCGTATATCGGACCTCAGACACCCATGCTTCCCAACCCCAAACAACGATGACGGACAGAACTCGGCAAGTTATTTCCCGAAACGCCGATACTCCCGCTCGGTGGTCTGCTGCCACGGCCGCCGGGGATATCCTCGCCGGTCAGAAAGCGCCCGGAGGGACCGTGCCATGGCTGAATCGAATCTCGAGCCGACTCGACGCCTGATCGCGCTACGCAAGGCGAGCGAGGCGCATACGCGACTAGCCGAGGTGCGCCACGCCTGGTCGCTGTGGGCGCAGACGCGGCCCTACGCGCAGCAGCTCGCCCCTATCCTTGAGCAGGTGGCGGGCGCGGTGCACACACTCTCCGACAGCACGGCCGATCATTGGAGCGCCGCTACGGTGCTACGGTCTGCGGTGCAAGCGTGTGACGGTATGACACGCGCGGAGCTTGTGCATGCGCGGCAGGCGATGCATGACGCGTATCAGCAGATAGCTGGTAACTGACCGTACCGCCGTACCGCTTACTAATCGTGCGTGGACGGTACGGTACGCGTACCAATGACCAAGCAGTACCAACTTGGTACAGAACGGTACGCGGTACACCCAAATACCTGCGGCTCCGGACGCCACCCGACGCCCAGTCAATTCCACTCGACGAGCGGGCCATGGTTCCGCGGGCGGATTATCCTTAAATCGACCAGTTGGCGGCTCAAACTTCTGTTTGAAGTGTCAAGACTCCAGGAGCGCGGAATCGAAGCAATCGCGCAACCCGTTGAACCGTATGACCGTGCGACCGTGGGGAGATCCCGCATACCCCCACGCGTACCACGCTCGGCGGCCATACGGTGCAGCGGTCCAGGGGAAAAAGGAGATCCCGCCGGCGAGTCGCCTGGCAGAAACGACCTCCCGAAATCGATCGCGCGTTTGGGCCGTCGGTCAGTCGTAGAGCTTGCTGCGAAGATTTTCTGGAATAAAATATTGTAAAATCCCCGGTCCATGAGCACTCGCAAAGACATCGCCGACTTCCTGTTCAACGTGTTCGGGAACGTCATCGCGCACCACCTGCTCAAGGCGGTCAGCCTGCTCGCGACGGTATTGACTCCGTTGGCCCGCCGCGCGATCGACTGGCTGCGCGCCTCTGCTTGGTGGAAGGCTCGGGCCCGCGGTGAGTTCGGAGACGTGACAATCGGATTGTCAGGCGCCCGTATTGGGGCCGCTCTGGGAGCGCTGGCGGTTGTTATGACTTACTTTCCGCACATCGCCGCAGTGATTTCCGGGTAATTTCCGTCCGGCTGGCGACGGCTATTTGGGTGCGTTGAGCTCGATGAGCCGCTGTGTGTGAGCCTCCCAGGTCCGTAAGAGCTTCTTCGCCTTGCGGTAATTGGCGATCGCCAGGCGCATGAGCTCGGCTTGCTTGGGCGTGAGGGTGCGGTGGTGGAGCCGCCCGCCCTTGAGGTAGCTCCACTCGT
>JBOIAB010000013.1:0-20097 GCA_050738635.1 Steroidobacteraceae bacterium | reverse complement strand
GATCGCGCGGCAGCGGTCGATTGCGCTGCTTGAAGACCGTCGTCCAGCTGACCGCCGCGGCAACTCCGCTCTCCAGTGAAGCGAGAAAGGGATTGCCGGAGGCCTCGAGCAGGATCGAGTGGAAGTTACGGTCCGCCCCCCGGCCTTCCTCGGCCGCGAGGGTGCTCGCCGCCATCTCATCGAGCGCGCGGCGCAGCGCCTGCAACTGCGCCGGGCTGCGCCTTTCCGCCGCTAGGGCCGCCGCCGCGGGCTCGACGATCGTGCGCAGCTCGAACAGGCCGCGCAACAGCCGCTCGTCCGGGGTGCCGGTGAATATCCACGAGATGACGTCCGGGTCGAGCAGGTGCCAGCAGCGCGGCTCGCTTACCCGGGTGCCGCGCTTCGGCCGCGACTCGATCAGGCCTTTGGCGGCGAGGATGCGCACCGCCTCGCGATACGCGGTCCGCGAGACCTTGAGGCGCTCGCTGGCCTCGATTTCGCCGTTCAATACCCGGCCGGGGGCAATCCTGCCCGAAACGATCCTGACGCCGATGTCGCGGGCAATGGTGCCATGCAGCCGCAGCGGCCGACGGCGCTCGGGGTTGCTCGAGGTTGTCAGACTCCTCGTTGGCATCGGCTTGCGTGTCTTAGGCTCCCCACTTGCTGAGAGTATATCGCGTGCGCTTCCTACCCTGGCAATTCTCGCCGACCGTGGTGATCGCGATAGCGCTCGCCGCGCTGCTCTACAGGCGCGACTCGCACCCAGCGCGGCCGCCCGTGCCCGTGCCCGCGGCCCGGCGGGTCGCGTTCTATCTCGCCCTGTTGGTCATCTACTGCGCGCTGCAGACAGGCTGGGATTACTACGCGAGCCACATGATCTTCGTGCTGCAGCTGCAGCACTTCGCGCTGCACGATCTGGCGCCCGTGCTGCTCGCCTGGGCGTCGCCGCGCGGCGCGCTGGCGCGCTGCCTGCCGCGCGCGCTGCTCAATCCCGTCGTCGCCGCGCTGACCTATGTCGCGGCGCTGCTCATCTGGATGTGGCCGCCCGTCACCTTCGATGTAATGCTGAGCAACGGGCTGTACAAGATGATGAGCTGGACCGTGTTCGCCGGCGCGTTGCCTTTCTGGTCGCTCGTCCTCGATCCCCGGCCGCATCCGCGCGCGCGGCTGACACCGGGGTCGCGCCTGGTGATGCTGCACCTGGCCATGCTGCCCATAGTGCTCACCGGCGCCGCTCTCGCTCTGTCAGAGCGAAATTTATACCCGGTGTATGCCGCCTGTGGCCGCTTCCTGCCCATCCCGGCCGTGGCGGACCAACAGCTTGGCGGTGTGGTCATGTGGGTCCTGGGCGCGACGATCTACGCGGTCACGTTTTTCATCGTACTCGGCCGTAACCTCGAGCAGGAGGAGGCGGCGTTCGGTGGGCGGCGGCTCGCCGATCAATGGTGATGATGCCCGTCCGGCCCGTGTACGTGGCCGTGTGACAGCTCCTCTTCGGTCGCCTGCCGCACGCCGTCGATCTGAATGTCGAAATTGAGATGCTTGCCGGCCAGTGGATGGTTGCCGTCGAGCGTCACCATATCGCCCGCGACGCGCGTGACGGTCACTGTACGTGGCCCCTCCTCGGTCTGCGCGTGCAAATGCATACCGGGTTGCACGTCCTTGATGCCGCGCAGCGTGCGACGCGGAACGCTCTGCACCAGGTCTTTGTCGTACTCGCCGTAGCCATCCGCCGGGGTGACGCGCACGCTGACCTTGTCACCTGCATTGCGGCCCGTCAGCTCCCGCTCCAGTCCCGGGACGATGTTGCCGCGACCGTGCAGATAGGCCAGCGGCTCGCCGCCGGCGGAGCTGTCGATGACCGCGCCGGAGTCGTCCTTGAGGGTGTAGTGAATCGTCACGACGCTGTCGGGGGTGATGGTCATCTGAAACTCCGGACTTGCCTCAGGTTGGCGGAAACGTCGAAGTCTATACCAGGCGGCCGGCCCTCACACGGCGAAGCGCTGCGCGTCCGCCTCTTTGAGCTCGAGCCCCAGGCCTGGCCGGCCGAGGTCCGGCTCGATCTCGCCGCCCACGGGGGAGAGCGCCCCGTCGAGCAGCATGTGCTCGATGCGCACGTGATCATGGAAATACTCCATGTGCCTCACACGGGGTGCGGCGCAACAGGCGTGCAGGTGAAGCGAGGGAGCGCAATGACTCGAGAGCGGCAGCACGAAGGCGTCGGCAATCGCGGCGGCGCGCAGGAAGCCGGTGATCCCCTTGCAGCGGGTCGCATCGGCTTGCAGGACGTCTACCGCGCCGGCGGCGCACATTCTGCGGAAATAAACGCTGTCATAGCCGTACTCGCCGGCTGTCAGGTCCATCCCTGCGGGTGAGCGATCGCGCAGCAGCCGCAAGCCTTCGAGATCGTCGCTCGACACAGGCTCCTCGTACCAGGTGACGCCGAGATCCGCCAGCGCCCGCGCCTGGCGCAGCGCGAGCTTGCGGGGATAGGCGCCGTTCGCATCGACGAAGATCTCCGGCTCGGCGCCGATTGCGGTGCGCACCGCTTTCACCCGCGGCACGTCATCATCGGGCTGGCGTCCGATCTTCATCTTGACGCAGTGCAGGCCTGTGGCGACCCAGTCCCCGAGTTGCTTCTGCAGCTGCGCGACCGAGTAGGAAGTGAAGCCGCCGCTGCCGTATACGGCTACACGCTGCCGGGCCTGGCCGAGGAGGCTCACCAGTGGCGCGTTCAGGAGCTTGCCTTTGAGATCCCAAAGCGCGCTGTCGACGGCGGCGATGGCCATCGCGCAGATCCCCGCGGCGCCGAGGTTGCGCGCCGTCGCCACCATCGCGTCCCAACATTCGGTGGTGGCGAATGCATCGCGGCCCTCGAGTAGCGCGGCGAGCTTTTCCTCGATCAGGTGCGCCACGGTGGGGTCCGCGTAGGTGTAGCCGAACCCGCGTCGTCCGCCGGCGCTGACATGTGCTGTCACCAGCGTAGTCGAGGTCCATTCGAGCGTGCCGTCGGATTCCGGCTGCTCGGTAGGGATCCGGTACGCGCGGGCCTGGATCTTCCCGATGGGCGCCGTTGAATCTCGCGATGTCATGAGAGCACCGTATTTCGTGTCAGGTAATCGGTCAGGCTGAGTCCGAGCAGGAGCAGAAGCCAGAGCACGCCCGCGACTGCGACGAGCCGCACCAGCACCCCGCTCCAGCGCAGACGCATGAAGAACGTCCATACCAGAAGCGCCTGTATGAAGGCGATCGTGACGCAGACGATCGAGTTGAAGCGGCCCATCGGGATATAAGCGCTGCCGAGCGAAGCGCCGAGCAGGGCGATGACCGCAAGCCATATTCCGACGAGCCGCCAGGTCGATGTCATGGTCGATGCACCAGATAAAGGACCGGATAGAGGAAGATCCACACCGTGTCGACCAGCGCCCAGTAGAGTGCCGCGAGCTCCACGGCCTCGGAGTTGTCCTGCGTGTATGAGCCGCGCGCCACGCCGATCAGCATCGCTGCGATGACTCCGAGGCCCACGATGAGGTGCACGGCGTGTGCGCCGGTCATGACGAAATACATGAAGAAAAACAGGCGCTCGCCGCCCGCCAGGGAGCCGTGGAAGGCGAATCGCCCCCAGGGCACCAGGTGATTGCCGATGTCCTCGTGGTACTCGTAGCATTTGACGGCGAGGAACAGGAAGCCGAGCACCCACGTCGCGGCGAGCAGCCGCAGGCTCGCACTTCGGGCGCCGATCCGCAGGCTGCGCGCGGCCAGCGCCATCGTGAGACTGCTGGTGAAGAGCAGACAACAGTTGATGCTCCCCAAGAGGACATCGGTGTGCGCGCTCGCCTGCGCAAATGCCTGCGGGTGACTGATCCGCATGATGGTGTAGCCATAGAAGAGCAGGCCGAAGAACATCACTTCGGACGCCAGGAACACCCACAGCCCGACCTCGGAATCGCTGTCGTTGGCGCGGCGGATCGCCGCTGCGGCGCTCGTACTCATCGTCCCGCCTCTTCCGCGGCGGCGGGATCGTAGTCGTACGGCCGCTCGGGGATCCGCGGCGGAACATCGAAGTTCTCCACCGGCGGCGGCGACCGGGTCTGCCACTCGAGACCCCTGGCGCCCCACGGGTTGTCCGCGGCCCGCGCCCCGTGCAGCGCCGACCACGTGAGATAGACGAGCGGCAGCACGTAGCCCGCCGCCAGGATGGAGGCGCCGGCGGAGGAGAGGATGTTGAGGAACTGGAACTGCGGCGCGTACTCGAAATAGCGCCGCGGCATACCCTCGATGCCGAGAATGAACTGCGGAAAGAAGGTGAGATTGAAGCCGACGAAGATGACGATCGCGGCGAGCCGCGCCCAGCTCTCGGAATACATGCGGCCGGTGATCTTGGGCCACCAGAAATGAATGCCGGCGAAGTAGGCCATGACCGAGCCGCCGACCATGATGTAGTGGAAGTGCGCCACCACGAAGTAGGTCCGCGACAGGTCCGCATCCATCCCGAGCGAGGCCAGGTACAGTCCCGTCAGGCCGCCGACCAGGAAGAGGCCGACGAAGCCGAGCGCATACAACATCGGCGCTTCAAAGGTGATCGAGCCCTTGTAGAGCGTCGCCGTCCAGTTGAACACCTTGATGGCCGAGGGGATGGCGACGACGTAGCTCAGAAACGAGAAGACCAGGCTGGCGTAGAGCGACTGGCCGGCGACGAACATGTGATGGCCCCACACCATGAAGCCGAAGGCGGCGATGGCCGCAATGGCGTACGCCATGGTCCGGTAGCCGAATACCGGCTTGCGCGCGAAGCAGGTAATCACCTCGCTTGCCACGCCCATCGCCGGTAGAACCATGATGTAGACCGCCGGGTGCGAGTAGAACCAGAACATGTGCTGGAAGAGAACCGGATCCCCGCCGAGCGTCGCATCGAAGACGCCGATGCCGACGACGCGCTGCATTGCGAGCAGCACCAGCGTCATCGCCAGCACCGGAGTGGCGAGCACCAGGATGATGCTGGTGGCATAGATCGCCCAGACGAAGAGCGGCAGCCTGAACCACGTCAGCCCCGGGGCGCGCAGCCGGTGCACCGTGACGATGAAGTTGAGGCCGGTCATGATCGAGGAGAAGCCGGTAACGAAGACGCCCGTCAGGGCGCAGACCACCGTGGTCTGGGAGAAGCGGGTCGAGTACGGCGTGTAGAAGGTCCAGCCCGTGTCTATGCCGCCGGCGATCAGCGTCGCGATGACGAAGCAGCCGCCGAGCGCGAAAACGTACCAGCTCAGGAGATTGATTCGCGGCAGCGCGACGTCCTTGGCACCGATCATCAGCGGAATGAGGAAGTTGCCGAGCGTGGCCGGGATGGACGGGATGAGGAAGAACCACACCATGATCACGCCATGGGCCGTGAACAGCTTGTTGTAGGTCTCGGCGCTCATGATGAGCGGGGTGGGCGAGATCAGCTCGAGGCGCATGAGTGTCGCCGCGGCGCCGCCCATGAAGAAGAAGGCCGTGATGGTCACGGCATAGAGGAGCGCGATGCGCTTGTGATCCGTGGTCGTGAGCCAGGACCGCAGGCTGTAGCCGTGAGTGAGGTAGTTGCTCTGCGTCTCGAGCACGGGCGCGGCTGACGGGTCGACTGTCGCGGTGCTCATCGGAGGTGGTTCCCCTGTGGCACGTCCGGTGAGGTGTCGGCCAGCGAGCGGATGTAAGCCGTGAGCTCGAGCACGTCCTGTTCGCTGATGCGACCCTGGAAGGAAGGCATGTCGTTGCCGTAGCCGGCGGGGATCTGCCTGGCGGGCTGGAGGATCTTGTCCCGGATGTAGCCATCGTCGAAGCGGACGAAGCTGCCGTCGGCGAGCGGCACCATGCGCCCATAGAGCCCGGCGAGACTCGGCGCGTGGATGGTCGAACCCGGGCCGTGGCAGCCGCTGCAGCCGAGCTCGCGGAAGCGGTCGAATCCCAGCCGGACGAGAGTCGGCTCCTCGCTGCCGCTGGCCAGCCAGCGGCCGTAGGCGTCCTGACTCATGACATACACCGTGCCGATCATCATGGAATGTCCGGTGCCACAGAACTCGTCACAGCGCAGGGGGTAGGCGCCGGTCAGCGTGGGTTGGAACCAAAGCACCGTGTAGCGGCCGGGCAGCACGTCGCGCTTCTCGCGAAAGGCGGGCACGTAGAAGTCGTGGATGACGTCCTGCGAGGTCATCACCAGCTTGATCGGCCGGTCGACGGGAACGTGCAGCTGGTTGATCTCGCGCCGGCCGTTGGAATGCTCGACCTTCCACATCCATTGCTTGGCGGTGACGAAGATCTCGAGCGCATTGGACGGCGGATCGTCATAGGTGTAGTAGAGCCGCGCGCCCCAGCCGAAGAACATGAGGAAGAAGGCGAACGGCACGGCTATCCAGACAGCCTCGATCTCGCGGCTGCGCTTCCTGCCGGCGGCGAGGTCGGGCAGCTTGCGATCCACCCGGGTACCTTTCCGGTAGCGGAAGCAGAAGTACGCGATGGTGAGCGTGATACCGATCGTCACGAAACCGCAGATGCCCGTCATGGCCCAGAAGAGGTCGTCGACCCTGGCGGCGTAGGGGGTGGCCGCGGCCGGCAGTGCGAGCAGCGCGGCCGCCTGGCTCACGGGCGACTCGCCGCGGGCGGCACCGCGGTCGCGTACGCGTGCGGACCGCCGCGCTGAACCAGAATCTGCAGGGCTCTGTCGATCGGAATGCGCACGATGCCGGCGCGGCGATCGACCCACTGATAACCCGACATCCTGGCGTGCTGCTGCGCGTCGTAGCGCTGCCGGTCGGCCAGAGGATGCGGTTGCAGATGCGGCTCGGGCATCGAGCCGTGCTCCGCCCGCTCGTGCGGCCGCTCGAAGCCGCCGAAGAGAGCCATCAGTCCCAGACCGATGCCGATGGCGAGTGCGATGGCGGCTGACAGGATGAGGCCTGCGATCATCAGACCGCGGACGTCAGGCTCCTGCGATTCGTGTCGCTGCTCAGCCATGCCCGGCGCTCTCCGGCGCAGCTCTCGGCGACAACACTTCCGCGCCGCCATGCTCGAACGAGGGGTGCAGGGCCAGATCCCGCAGGAAGAGCCAGACCCAGAGGCCGCCGATGCCGACGCTCGCGGCGCAGTCCGTCCAGCGCAGCGACACACCGGAGGTGGCCAGCGAGGGCTTGACGAGCCAGGCCACGTAAAGCCAGTGCGCCGCCAGCACGAGGCCGGCGATCGCCAGCAGCATGCGCGCATCGCGCTTCAACGGCCGAAACAGCAGCAGAAGGAAAGGAACGCCGAACTGCGCGCATTCGATGGCGTAGGTCACCGATCGCCAGCTCGAATGCCAGCGCGGCATGTACCACGCGGTCTCGTGCGGCAGATCACCCGCCCAGACGATGATCCATTGCGAGTAGGCAACATAGGCCCACATGAGCACGTAGACGAAGAGGAGCGTGCCGAGGTCGATACAGCGAGGCCCGGTCAGTTCCGCGGGCTGTTGCGAGCTGCGCGTGGCGAGGCCACCGGCGTTGCGCGCCAGCGCGAGATGCAACGCGGTCGCGCAGCAGACCGCGAGCGCGAACGCGCCGAGATTCTGGCTGGTCATGAAGATGAGACCGGATATCGTCGAGCGCCAGAGCGGTGTGAGCGAGTCGATCCAGTCGACGCTGACGAACATCGCCGTCACGGCGTACACGAGCAGCCCGAGCACACAGACGACGGTGAGCGGTTGGCCAGCCCGCATGCCGCGGACCATGAGCCGGCTGAATACCAGCCAGGCCGTGAGATACACCGCGGCGCGCGCCAGGAAGAATGGCGGATCGAGATACCACTGCTGTGACTGCGCCACGTCTCTCGTAAAGAGATCGGCCAGGCCGAACCCGATCGGCACGAACAGCAGCGCCAGCAGGAGCAGCGGCGCGAGAGCGGCCTCGAGCCAGCGGCGCACCGCCACTCCCCAGTCGCCGCCCGTCAGATGGTAGATCATGAGAGTCGTCATGGAGCCGACGGTCAGACCGAGAAAATAGAGCCAGGCGATGAGGTAAGACTGCAGCACCAACGCGGGCCGTGAGACTGCGTCCGCAGCGCACGCGACGAGCCCCGCGATGCCGACGGCGAGCGCTATCCACCGGCGACGGCCCAGATATGTCAGGAGCGGCCGCGCCGCGGCGGTGCTCATGGTGGCGGCTCGGCTTGCAGACGCTGCCGTTCCGCCGCCGGCACGTCCGACAGCGGTGCGTGCTCGGCAAGCTGCAGTGCGCGGATGTAGGCGATGACGTTCCACCGATCCGCCGGGGCGAGGCGATCGCCGTACGGGTACATGATTCCGTAACCGTTGGTGATGACGTCGTAATAGAGACTGTCTGGTGCCCCGCGAAGTTGCGTCGAGTGGTAGCTGGGCGGATGCGGAAAGCCGCGTCGTGTGATGTACCCGTCACCGTCACCAGCCGGGCCGTGGCACGGTGCGCAGTAGATGTTGAACTTCTGACGGCCGCGCTCGAGGTTGGCAGTGGTGTACAAGGGTCCGTTGCCGGGCGCCGGTATCAACCCGGCCCGGCCGCTCGAGCTTTCCGCGAGCGGGCCGGCGCTGAGCGCGATGGTGCCGGCCTCGAGCGGCCGCGATGAGCGGCCGTCGGGCCACAGAGAGCTGGAGGTCAGGGGGTCGTTCCTGCCTTCGTGGTACATGTTCCTGACGCCGTTCTCGCACCCGCCCAACAGCATCGCCGCGGTCAGCGTCGTCGCGACGAGCGGGAGGCCAAGCTTCACGTGGGCTCCTCCGGGTTCATCGGCGTCGTCGCGACGCGAAGCGGCGCAAGCGCCATGAGCCAAGCATGCGTGCGCTCGAGATCGAACAGCGGATCCTCGCTGCGGATGCAGAGGAAGAACCGGTCGCGCGACACCTGCTCGAAGCCCGGCGTATCGAACATCGGATGGCGCAGGCGTGGCAGGCCCGCGAACCAGAGCATGCCGCCGAAGGCGCAGACGCAGGCGCCGAGGATGGCGAGCTCGATGGTGCTCGGGATGAGGGCCGGCCAGCTGTTGAGCGGACGGCCGCCGGAGTTGATCGGGTAGTCGATGACGGCCGAGTACCACTGCAGGAACCAGCCGGTCACGGCACCGAGCAAGCCGCCGATGAGCGTGAGGAGCGGAACCGGACTCTTGTGCAGCCCGAGTGCTTGCGCGAGTCCGTCCACCGCGTACGGCGTGTAGGCTTCGATGTGCTCGTAGCCGGCGCCGCGGCTGGCGCGCACGGCCTCGAGGACGCCGTGCGCGCTAGGGAACTCCGCAGTGAGGCCGTAGCAGTGGCTGCGCTTCGATCCCGCGCTCATCGATCCACTCCGGTCGTACGTTCGTTGAGCCGCCGCAGCTCCGCCATGGAGATGACCGGGAAGAAGCGCGCGAAGAGGAGGAAGAGCAGCACGAAGGTACCGAGCGAGCCGACGAGCGTCGACCAGTCCCAGAAGGTCGGGACGAAGGTGTGCCAGCTCGAAGGCAGGAACGTGCGGTGCAGGCTGGTCACGATGATCATGAACCGCTCGTCCCACATGCCGATATTGATGATCACCGTCACGACGAGGAGCGCGAGCGGGCTGGCGCGCACCCGCCGGAACCAGATCGATTGCGGCACCACGACGTTGCAGAAGATTGCCAGCCAGTAGGTGAAGGCGTAGCGGCCCGCGAGCCGGTCGAGGGCGGTGTAGATCTCGAAGTGATCGCCGCTGTAGAACGCCGTGAACAACTCCGCCGCGTAGGTGTAGGTGAGGACGAAGCTGCAGGCCAGCATCAGCTTGGCGAGATTGGCGAGGTGCCGCGGCGTGATGAAGTCCTGCAGGCCGAAGATAACGCGCAGCGCGATCGTGATGGTGAGCGCCAGGGCGATGCCCGAGTAGAGCGCGCCGCCGATGAAATAGGGCGGGAAAATCGTCGAATGCCAGCCCGGCAGGTCGGCGAAGGCGAAGTCGATGGCGACCACGCTGTGGACGGAAATGACGAGCGGCGCGCCCAGTCCGGCGAGCAGTCGGTAGGCGCTTTCATAGTGGTGCCAGTGGCGCGCATCGCCGCGCCAGCCGAGCGCCAGCAGTCCGTAACTGAGCCGCTGCCAGCGCCGCCGGGCCTGATCGCGCATCGTCGCCAGGTCCGGCAGCAGGCCGAGGTACCAGAAGAGGATCGAAAGGATGAGATAGGTCGTGTTGGCGAAGAAGTCCCATTCGAGCGGACTGCGCCATTGCGGCCACAGGTTCATCTTGTCCGGGTACGGCGCCAGCCAGTAAAAGAACCAGGGGCGCCCGAGATGCATGATGGGCATGAGGCCCGCCATGGCGACCGCGAAGATGGTCATGGCCTCGGCGAAACGGTTGATCGAAGTGCGCCATCGCTGCCGCAGCAGCAGCAGGAACGCCGAGATGAAGGTGCCGGAGTTGCCGATCGCGATCCACCATACGTAGCTCGCGATCATGAAGCCCCAGTCCTCCGTGTTGTTGAGGCCCCAGATGCCGGTGCCGGCCAGCAGCAGATAGATCAGCGAGACAGCGAAGACCACCGCCAGTGCGCTCGTGATGCCGAGGGTGACCCAGAACCCCGGTCCGGTGCGGCGCTCGAGCACCAGGCCGGCGATCTTGTCGGTGATCGAGCCGTAGGTGTGCCGGCCCTCGATGTCGGGGGCGCCGCCGCTCACGTCGGCTCCTCCGTCGTGATGTTGACGATCCGGGCGAGGTAGGTCGTCCGCGGGCGCGTATCGAGATCGCCGAGCAGCGCGTAGTTGCGCGGCGATGACTTCGCGCTTCGTACCTGGCTGCGCGGATCGTTCAGATCGCCGAAGGAGATCGCCTGGGTGGGGCAGACCGCCTGACAGGCGGTGACGACCTCACCGTCGTGCAGGGAGCGGTTGTCGCGATCGGCGACGATCCTGGCGCGCACGATCCGTTGCAGGCAGTAGTTGCATTTCTCCATCACGCCGCGCATGCGCACCGTAACGTCGGGATTGCGCATGGCGTCGAGGCTCGGCGTGTCGGGCGCATAGCGGAAGAAATTGAAGCGGCGCACTTTGTAGGGGCAGTTGTTCTCGCAGAAGCGCGTACCGACGCAACGGTTGTAGACCTGTACGTTGATGCCTTCCGCATCGTGGACGGATGCCTCCACGGGACAGACCGTCTCACAGGGCGCGTGCTCGCACTGCATGCACGGTACCGGCTGGAAGGCGGTGCGCGGCGCGGAGGGTGGCCCCTCGTCGTAGCGGTCGACGCGAATCCAGTGCATCTCGCGGCCCATGAGGACCTGCTCCTTACCGACGGTCGGGATGTTGTTCTCCGCCTGGCAGGCGATCGTGCACGCGCTGCAGCCGATGCAGGATGTGAGGTCGATGCTCATGCCCCACGCATGTCCCGGGTAAGAGAAGTTCGGGTAGAGCGTCTCCGGCGGCTCGACGTCGGCCTGTCTGCGGGCGAATTCGGGTTGCGCCCGATACGCCTCGAGCGAGGCGGTCCGAACGATGTCGCGTCCGTCCATCCGGTGGTGGTCATGCACGCTCGCGAGCGCCTGACGCCCGCCGAGCTTGCGGACCTTGAGTCCGCGAGCGAACCACGGTGCGTTGGAGGAGCGCAGCGCGTACGCGCTTGCCCCGCGTCGCGAGCCAACAGCACCCGCTGCGGTGCGGCCCCAGCCCAGCATCAGCGTGATGGCACCGTCAGCGTGTCCGGGAACGATCCAGACGGGCAGCTGGGCGGTGCGGCCCTGCAGGTCGAGCGCGATCAGCTCCTCATTCTCCAGGCCAAGCCGTCCGGCCAGCCGGGGGCTCATCAGGGCGGCGTTGTCCCAGGTGAGCTGCGTGAGCGGCCGCGGCAACTCCTGCAGCCACGCGACCTGGGCATAGCGGCCGTCGAAGACGTAGGGATCCGGGCGGAAGACGACCTCGAGCTCGTCTGCCGCAGGCGCGCTCTGGGCGGGTGATGCGGGCGTCGGTTCGCCGAGCAGCGTGACTGTTTCGAAGGCGCTTGCGCTGTTGGCGACTAGCCCGCTGCGCAGCGCCTCGCGCCAGCGCTCATCCAACTGCTGCTCGCCAAAGCGCTGACGCCAGGTGGCGCGCACGATGTCATGGCTGCTGAGGCCGAGCTGGCCTGTGAGCAGGCCGAGCAGCTCGAGCGCTGACTTGCCGCCGTAGAGCGGTGCGATGAGCGGCTGTTGGATGGTGAGTGTGCCATCGCACGCTCTGGCATCGCCCCAGGTCTCCAGCTCGTGAGCGGCCGGCACGTGCCAGGCGCAGTACGCTGCGGTCTCATCGACCATCAGGCCGAAATGGATCGTGGCGGGTACGCGCTGCAAGGCGCGCCCAAACTCGAGATCCGCAGGAGCGTCATAGACGGGATTCCCGTCCAGGATGAGCAGCGTGTCGACGTGCCCGGCGTGCATATCGGCGCTGAGAGCGGCAAGCGAGTCACCCGCGAGCGCACGCAGCTCGACCGGGGGTTGGATGAAGTCGACGGTCTTGCCAATGTTGCCGAGCATGCCGTTCATTCGGTGTGCGAGCGCGTGCACCGCGGCAGGTTGGCCCTCGCCGGCGAGCACGAGCGAGCGCCCGCGATGTGACTCCAGGTCGGCCGCCGCGGCTTCGAGCCAGGCGGAGCTCGCGTTGCCGCCGTGGGAGAGCCGTGTGGCGAGCTCGGCGGCGATCCCGCCGATGCGGCTCGAGGCCAGAGCCAGACGGTGGTCGGCGCTGGCGCCGGTGATGCTCGGCATGCACTCGATCACATACAGCCGGCTCATTGCCGCGCGGGCGTCATCGGGGCGGCGAAGTTGCACGTAATCGCGCGCGTGACGAAGTCTGCCCGGGCCGCAGCCGAGGAAGTCCGCCTCCAGCGCCAGCACCGTGAGCGCGCGGTCGAAGTGATAAACCGGCTCGAGGCGCCGGCCGAAGGCAAGTCGCGCGCCTTCATGCACGTTGTCGTGGTTGATCGCTTCATAGCGATGCCAGCGCGCCTGGGGATAACGTGCGAGCGTCGCGTCGATCAGCGCGAGTACGCTGGGCGAGCTGGAGGAGCGCGTGAGCAGGCGCAGTCCTGCGCCGCCGCCCTGTTGCAGACGTGCGAGTCGCGCCGTCAACATTGTCGTCAGCTCGTCCCACGATGCGATATCGCCGTTGTGCAGCACTGCGCGCGATCGCTCCGGATCCCACAGCTCGAGAATGCGGCCCTGCGCGCTCGGCGAGGTCGCCCCGAGACTCGCCGGGTGGCGCGGGTTGCCCTCGATCTTGGTGGGCCGGCCGCTGTTGCTGCGCACCAGGACGCCCTGGGCGTAGCCGCCCTCGGTGAGCGCGGTGGCGAAGTAAAGCGGCTCGCCATAGTCGGTCTGCTCCTGACCGTCGGTGTAGGGGACGATCTGCTCGAGCGGCGGATGGGCGCAGCCGCCGGCCGCGAGCGCGAGCGCCGCGCTCATCAGCTTCAGGAACTCCCGACGATCCATCAGTGGTGGCAGGTCGAGCATGAGGTGAGCAGACGAGTGGAATGGAGGTGATAGAAGCGGCGCAAGCGTGCGCCGAGCTGGCGCTGATCGGCCGCCGGCCGCCAGCGCATGTTGAATATCTGTCCGGGCGGACGGAGGTAGCTCTCGGGGGCCCGGTGACAGCCGAGGCACCACTGCATGCTGAGCGGTGCCTGCCGCTCGGTGAGCGGCATCTGGTCGACCCGGCCGTGGCAGCTGCTGCAGCCGATGCCCTTGGCGATGTGGATGGAGTGATCGAAGTAGACGAAATCGGGGAGGTCGTAGACACGGTTCCAGCTCAGCCGCTGCCGGCCGGCGAAAGCCGTGCGCAGCGGCGCGAGCACCGGTGCCGTCGTGAAGAGCTGCGAATGGCAGGTCATGCAGGTCGAGAGTGGCGGCATCCCCGCAAACGCCGAGTTACCTACAGAGGTGTGGCAGTACCGGCAGTCGATGCCGTCATCGCCGACGTGATGCTTGTGGCTGAAGGGGACCACTTGCGGCACCGGATCGCCGATCGCGGGCTGGAGCGCTATGTAGCGCCGCCAGAGCAAGAGGCCCGCGAGCGTGGCGGCGAAGGTCGCGAGCGCGCCGATCTTCAGGGCGAGAACCAGGCCCGGCGAGAAGACCTGCATGAGCTCAACGGCCTGACCGGCGCGAGCCGACGAGCCAGGCGAGCGCAGCCCCGACAGCGCACGCCGACAGCAGCAGCGAACGGTGCGTGGTCAGCCACAGCTCGCCGCTGCTGTCGCTCGCCCGATTGCGGAAGCGCCCGCAGGCGCCGTGATCTCCCGGCACGGTCTGCCAGAGGTTGTCGCGCCGGTCCGGCTCGATCGGCTCCTCGGCGAGCTGGGCGTCGTACCCCGTCCGCGCGAGATAACGATCGAGGAGCGGCGCCGCCAGCCTGTTGCCCCAGATGGCGGCAAGTGTGCTGACGCCCACGAATACTTCGCGCCGGCTGTGGCGGGAGGCCCAGACGATGGCGCGCGCAGCGACTTCGGGCTCGAAAATAGGCGGTACCGGCTGGGGCTTGCGCGAGACGTGAGTGCGGCACCAGTCGAACTGCGGCGTGTTGAGCGCCGGCATCTGCACCATCGTGACTCTGACGCGACTGCCCGAGCGCAACAGCTCAGTGCGCAGGGAGTCGGTGAAGCCACGAATGGCGGCCTTGGCGCCACAGTACGGGGCCTGCAGCGGAATGGAGCGATAGGCGAGCGCCGAGCCCACCTGAATGATGCTGCCCCGACCGCGTGGAAGCATGCGTTTGAGCGCCGACAGCGTGCCGTTCACGGTACCGAGATAGGTCACTTCAGTGACCCGGCGGACCTCATCGGGCTGGAGCAGCGCGACAGGCGAAAAGACCGTGACCATCGCGTTGTTCACCCAGACGTCGATGGGTCCGAGCTCTGACTCGATGAGGAGGGTGGCGCGCTCCACCGCGTCCGCGTCGGACACGTCCAGGGGGATGGCGAGCGCTCGCTGGCCGCAGCTCTCAACCTCTGCCCGCGCGTTGTCCAGTGCTTCGCCGTTGCGCGCCAGCAGCGCCAGGTGCGCGCCCTGGCGCGCGAACTCCCGGGCCGTCGCCCTGCCAACTCCGGCGCTGGCGCCGGTGACCACTACTACTTTGTTGTTGTGCCTGCCGAGCAATTGCGCGACCCGTCCTGCCGCCACATGAAAGAGACGTACCTTGCGCGAACGCGCGTGCGCAGTCTGAGTTCCCGCGCCCCGGCTGGGGTACCATAGGCGCGAGCCTGGCCCGGAGTTTTGGCGTGCCGCCGGAAAATGTGACCCTAGCCCAGAAGACCGCGCGTTACGTGCTCATGGGCGCCCTGTTGCTCGCCAGCGGGTGGATGCTGCGGCATTTCATTCCGGCGCTCTGCTGGGCGGTGGTGCTGGCGATCGCAACCTCGGCGATCTATGACCGCTGGCTGGCGAAGTTCCGTGGCAAACGGCGCAACGTCTGGGCTGCGCTCACCCTTACGGTGATCGTCGGCGCGATCCTGCTGGTGCCGCTCATCTATGGCGGCTTCGTGGCCGGGCGCGAGGCGATCGCGGTGGCGCGGGACTTTGCGGCCTCCGCCGGCAGCGGACCGCCGCCGCTGCCGTCATGGCTGGTGCAGATACCGTGGCTGGCCCATTGGGTACGCGATCTCTGGCTGGAGTATCTGGTGCCCACGGGAGGGCCGGGCGGGCACGTGCATGCGAGTCCCGCGGTGATGGAATGGACGCGCATCGTCGGCTTGCAGGTGGCGCGGCGTATCGTCACCCTGGCTTTCACGCTGCTCACGCTCTTTTTCGTCTACCTCGAGCGTGACCGCCTCAGCATGCAGGTGCCGAAGATGTTCCGGCGACTGTTCGGGTCGTCGGTGGACCGGCTGTTGCGGCGTGTGGTGAGTGCGATTCGCGCCGCCGTGGATGGCATCGTGTTCGTTGCCGTCGGCGAAGGCGCGATCATGTGCGGCGTCTACGCCTTGGCGCACGCGCCGCATCCGATTCTGTTCGGTGTCGTTACTGGCGTGTTTGCGACCATTCCGTTCGCGGCGCCAATCGTTTTCGGCACTGTGGCGGTCGTGTTGGTGGTGCGCGGTGCGATCGCGGCGGCGGTCGTCGTCGCTGTGGCGGGCACTCTGGTGCTGTTCATCGCCGATCACTTCGTGCGCCCGGTCATCATCGGCGAGGGTGCGAAGCTGCCGTTCCTCTGGGCGCTGCTCGCCATCCTCGGCGGCGTCGAGTCCTTCGGGCTGGTCGGAATCTTCCTCGGTCCGGCGCTGATGGCGGCGCTGTTGTCGCTGTGGCGCGGGTGGGTCGAGGAGATACCGGCGGACGACGGTTAGTCGCGGGAAGCGCTTCGGCGCGAGGGCGCCTCGTGCCGGATCTCCATTCAGAAGCGGCGGGGGGGACCGCCGCGCGGGCGCTCCTGCGCCTCGTTCACTTTCATCGGCCGGCCGCCGAAGTCGGTGCCGTTGAGAGCCTGGATGGCACGCTCGGCATCGGCGCTCGACATCTCGACGAAGCCAAAGCCGCGCGGACGGCCGGTGTCGCGGTCGGTGATGAGAGAGACCTTCTCCACGGTGCCGTGCTTGGAGAACAGGGCACGAACCGACTCATCGGTCGCCGAGAACGGCAGGTTGCCAACGTAAAGTCTAGTCACAGGAGGTCACTCACCCGGGAAACAAGCTGTAGCTGCGGCAGCACATTACCGCAATCACTTGCTGTCTGCCCGGGTTTTCATCCGCTCCCACATGCGCTCCAGCTGCGCGCCCGCCAGGGAGGATTGGGGGAAGGACGAAGTGGCGGTTGCGTCGTCGATCGCGCCGTTGATGTGTAGCACGGCGAGCGCGCCGACGATGCGCCCGAAGCGCAATGCTCGGCCGAGCGGCGTGACCGGCTCGGTCGCGCCCGCTTGCTGTTCCAGGGCGGCGAGACTGGCTTCCGAAAGCTCCCAGCCGGCGCCTATGCGGCGCGCCACGCGCGCGGAGTGAGACTCGAGAGCCGTCGCGATGACACCGGCATCGGGCTGCAGCGCGCCGCCCGATCCGGCGGCCTCGTAGCGTTCCAGGATCGCGCGGAAGAGCACCACATCCGCCAGCCCCCACACCAGACTCAACAGCTCCGCGGCGAACGGGTCGGCCTTCTCCGCCATCGCGGCGTGCACGACCGCCGCGTTGGCGGCGCGCCAGGCGTGCTCCCAGACTGTTTGCGCGAACCGCGGGAAGGGACCACTGGCGACACGGAATATCGGCTGCATCGCCGCGGCTGCAATCAGGGAGCGGATGCCTTCGCTGCCGAGCAACACCACGGCCCGGTCGATGCTTTCCACCGGCCGCTCGCTCACGCGGTAGAAGGAACTGTTGGCCATCTCGAGGAGGCTGCCCACCAGCGATGGATCGCGACGGATGATGGCAGCGAGCTCGCGCCGCGGCGCGGCATCATCGTTGGCCGCGCGGATGAGCTGCGGCAGGAGACTCGGGCGGCGGGGCGCGAGCTGCCGCAGGGTCGCGCCGTCTTCGGTCGCCGCGACGGCGGCCGTCGCGATGGCCGCGTGTCTCGGTCCCGGTGCCACCTCAACGGGGGCCCCCAGCGCGAGCTCCCGCAGTCGCCTCATGACCAGCGCGGGGGCGATGCTCGCTCCTGGCGGCGGATCGGGCGCGGCCGGTTTGCTCGCCGCCGCCGCCAGCAACTGCTGCAGGTCCTGCGGCCCGAGCAGGATCTCGACCGGCTGCGGTGCCTCGGCCGGCGCGCTCGTCCTGGCCAGGTATACGGCCGCCGCCGCGGCAGCCGCGAACAGCAGTGTCAAGAGACCGATGACCATGTCGAGCCGCCCGGAGGAATTGAATCGAGGCCCTGGTTCCCGGGTTTTCGGCAGGGATGCGCGCGGATTCGCCAGCCGCTGCCGTTTCTGTGACCTGGCTCACACTCCACGGGCTCAATCGAAGGCGAGATAGATGCTGTAGCTTGCAATGAGCACGATCAGTGTGGCCGACACGATGAGCTCGGCGCGCACACTTCGTGCGGGATGCGTCGTGGTGTCATCGATCAGGGCCGTCGTCCGGGCGAAGCGCGCGGTGGCGAGCACGATGAGCGCAATGCCGCCGGCGATGAACGCCAGTCCCTCGAAGCGGCCGAGCGGTCCCGCGAGACGCTCGATCTGCAGGTGCTGTCCGAGCCCTGCGCTGCGCGCCAGGGTGAGCACGAAAAGGTTGAATTTCTCGATGACGAATCCGAGGGCGATCACCGCGATCCCGGTGCGCACCCAGGCGAGAAACGTACGCTCGTTCGCCGCATGATCGCTGAAGCTCTGGATCATCAGGACCTCCCGCCGGTGTTCTGCTGGACCGCGGCCGGGCTCCTGCCGCGCCGCGCCGCCTCGATGAAGTTGTGCACCACCGCGGAGCCTTCGTCCGTGCGATAGGCAATACCCAACAACGCGTGCAACGGCTCGCCGCGCAGTGGCACGTAGGTCACTGCGTGTGCCTGCAGGCAGCGCATGCTGTCGGGAACGATGGAGATGCCGAGCGATGCAGCAACCAGGTTGATGGTGGAGGAGAGCTGCGGTGCGTACTGGCCGACTTTGGGTGTGAACCCGGCAGTCTCGCAGGCGGCGACGACCGTGTCGGCCAGCCCCGGCCGGACTGCGCGCGGATAAAGGATGAAGGTCTCCGCGGCGAGTGAGCCGAGATCGACTTCCTTGCGTCTGGCGAGCGGATGGCCGCTCGGAACGGCCACCAGCAGCGGCTCTTTCTCCAGCAGGTCGAGAGTCAGCCCCCGCCGGGTCGGGACCGGGGGCCGCACGAACGCGGCATCGATGCGTCCCTCGCGTAGCGCCGCGATGAGGTCCGTGGACGGATGTTCCTCGAGCGATACCTCGACGGCGGGCAATCCGGACCGGAAGGTTCGCAGAGTCGATGTCACGAGCGAATTGAAGGAAGCCGACTCGGTGAACCCCACTCTCACCCGCCCCGTCACGCCCGTCGCCGCGCGCCGTGCGGCCTGCATCGCGCTACGCGCATCGCCCAAGATCCGGGCGGCCTCAGCGGCGAAGATGCGCCCGGCGTCGGTCAACTCGATGCGATAGGCGGAGCGGTCGAGGAGGATAACGCCGAGCTCGGCCTCCAGCGCTTTCACCTGTTGCGTCAGGGGCGGCTGGGAAATGCCGAGCCGCTCCGCGGCGCGGGTGAAATTGAGCTCTTCCGCGACTGCCAGGAAGTACCGGAGATGGCGCAGCTCCATGACGATACTTTTCTCATATGGAGACGCCATCTTCAAGGTATTTTCTTTGGCATCTTGCCCCGTCTAGAGTGACGCCATGACGCATACCGAAGAGCCGGCCACGACGGGGCCGAAGCCGAAGAAATCCGTCGCGCTCTCCGGCGTCGTCGCCGGCAATACCGCCCTGTGCACCGTCGGGCGCACCGGCAACGACCTACATTACCGCGGGTACGACATCCTCGAGATCGCCGCCACGTGCGAGTTCGAGGAGATCGCGCACCTCCTCATCCACGGGAAGCTGCCGACGCGCGGCGAGCTTGCTGCCTACAAGAGCAAGCTCAAGGCCCTGAGGGGCCTTCCGGCAGCGGTCCGCGCGGTGCTCGATGCGATGCCCGCGGCGGCGCACCCGATGGACGTATTGCGCAGCGGCGTGTCTGCGTTGGGGTGCGCGTTGCCGGAGAAGGATGACCATTCCGCCGCCGGCGCGCGCGCCATCGCTGACAGGCTGATCGCCTCGCTCGGCTCCATGCTGGCCTACTGGTATCACGTGAGCCACAACGGCCACGCGCCCCTGGTGGAGACCGAGGACGACTCCATCGGCGGCAACTTCCTGCACCTGCTGCACCGCCGGCCGCCGCCAGCCTCCTGGGTGCGCGCCATGCACACCTCTCTCAACCTGTACGCCGAGCACGAATTCAATGCCTCGACGTTCACTGCGCGGGTCATCGCCGGCACCGGCTCCGACATGTACTCCTGCATCACCGGCGCGATCGGCGCCCTGCGCGGTCCCAAGCATGGCGGTGCCAATGAAGTGGCGTTCGAGATCCAGAAGCGCTACGAGAGCGCTGACGCCGCCGAGACCGATATCCGCGCGCGTGTTGCCAACAAAGAAGTCATCATCGGCTTCGGCCATCCGGTGTACACCGTGTCCGATCCGCGCAACCAGGTGATCAAGGA
>JBOIAB010000012.1:0-9049 GCA_050738635.1 Steroidobacteraceae bacterium | reverse complement strand
GCCGTCGAGCAGGACCCGGCCGGACGTGGGCGGCTGGAGGCCGAGGATGACCTTGAGGAGTGTCGTCTTGCCCGCGCCGTTCGGCCCGATGAGTCCGGTGAACTCACCGGGCCGGACAGCGAAGGAGACGTCACGCAGGATTGGCCGGTCGCCCAGCCGGCCATGTAGTGGAAGAGGTCCGCCGCGAGCGGCACGTCGGCGCCGCGCGCGACATTGATAGGCTTGCCGTTGTCGAGTGACTCGAGCTGCGCCAGCTCCTCCAGATTCTCGAGGATGAGATCGCCGATCTTCCACAGAATCTTGCCGCGCTGCGACGGTGACATGGCCGGCCACGGACCGGAGTCGAAGGCCTTACGTGCGGCGGCGACCGCAAGATCGACATCGGCCTGCTTGCAGTTGGCGACGTGGGCAATGACTTCCTCGGTCGCGGGGTTGAATACGTCGAAGGTCTCTTCGTCGCGAGCGCTCTGCCAGCGGCCGTCGATCAGCGCCTGACGGGGTTGGCCGATGAAGCTCTTGACGCGTGGGCTCAGGGAAAGGATGCCGACGGCTGCGTTCATGTGAAGTCTCCTTGCGATCGGGACTCGGGAGGGCCGGTATACACCAATCCGCGGCGGAGGATCCCAGGGTTATGGGCGCCGCTGCCGAGTGTTCTACCTGAGCCAGAAGCTTGACAGCTGTGTCTCGGTCGGCACGCTGAACCAGAGCGGTAGCACTCTCGACCGCGCTCGAGGCGGCCTCGGGATTGGCTGTAATCTGCGATCATTAGCGGATCTTGGGAGCAAAAATCCTACGCGTCGTGGCGACGCTGATTCTGACGCTGGGTGGCGTCGTCCTTGTCTTTTGGCTGCTCTGGCTCGCACCCAATCTCTTCGATGAGCGGCTTACCCCCGCCGCGGCGGCGCTGCTCGCGCCTCGCTCCGATCCGTTGCCGGACAATGACAACCTCTTCGTGGCATTTGTAGGCTTCAGCGCCCCCAGCGGGCGATCGACGTATGGCGGCGGTTCGCCAGCCACCAACCTGACCCTCAAGGGAAACATGCAAGCATGGGGGTGGCTGACTTCATCCCTGTGGTCAACCGCCAAGCGTCACCGTGCCGAGATCGCCGCGCTCATGGGCGCGAACCAGGAGCTCTATCGGCGGTATTTGGCGCTCCACGAGCTGCGCGGCTACTTCGATTCGGCACGTCCGGGCGCTAGTAGCCCGTACGCGTACGTTTCCCCCGACGTTCGCACGCTCTTCCTCGCGGACGCGGCAGTGAGCCTGCAGACCGGTACCCCTGCGCAGAAGGAGGCGGCTCTGGCGGATCTGCAGGCGGATGTTCGAATGTGGAAGGCGGTCCTCGATGGTTACGGTGGGCTTTACTCCAAGGTCATTGCCGCGATCTCGCTCCATGCGGACTTTCTGCTGCTGGGCGACATGGTGACCGATCATGACTTCGATCCGGCACCGTTCGGCGATCGCTGGACGACCCTCCTCACTCCCTTCGAGCTGCAGGATTGGAAGATTGGCGCCGCCTACCGGTGGGAAATGCTCGAGGCGGCCCCGCTTTTCAAGGGGATGGCGCGGGCGGATGTCACTATCCGCGCGCCTGGCACGCATCCCGTGTCATGGTGGCAGCGGGTGGATGACAGACTCTCGGCCCAATTCTTCAAGCTGCACGCGACGGAGAATCTGCAAGCCGAGCGAATACAGCGACTCAGCGCGCTAGCCGACGGTGACCCGGGCAACTTTATCGAGCGCCGGGACGCATTTCGCTCGTGGCAGCAGCGTCGCTACCCAGCCATCTCCCGCGCCAGCTATTACAACCCGGTGGGAAAGAGTCTACTGGCAATCGTGCCGCAGAACGAAGACGACTACGCCGCACGGGTCTACGACGTAGCTGCCTTCCAACGGCTCGTCTTTCTCGCCTATCAGCTCAGGCTACGGTGCATCGGATCCCAGGACGTCAGCGCATTCATGCAGCAACATCCCGCGTGGGCGACGCACCCGATCGATGCGAAACCGTTCCATTGGGACCCCGCCAGCGGCGAGTTGGGCGTGCTGCCGATCGGACAGAACGCTCGAAAAGCACGCTTCAGCCTGAAGCTGGTTGACTTCCCTCACTGCCCGCGCAACTGAAAGCGCCGGCGGAATTCCTTGGGAGCAACACCGAACGTACGCTCGAACGCCCGGCGAAAGCCATCGGCGCTCGCAAACCCGACCGCTCTCGCGACGCTGTCGAGCGAGCGAACCGGCCCGAGGAGCCGGCGGCGAGCTTCATCGAGACGCAGGCGCTCGACGTACGCCGCCGGAGGCACACCAAACGTTGCGCGGAACTCCCGGCTGAAGTGCCGCGTTCCGAGACCGACCTGCTCGGCGAGCGTCTCGACGGACAGGTCACCCGCCAGGTGGCGGAGCATCCATTGCGAGAGGTCGCGGAAGCGGTCGAGCGCCTGCACCTGGAATTGCAGCGGCTCCGAGAACTGCGCCTGGGCACCGGCTCGCTTGAGATAAACGACGAGGTCCCGCGCAACGCGCAAGGCGACACGCTCACCGAAATCCTCTTCCACCAGCGCGAGCGCCAGATCGATCCCCGCTGTGATTCCCGCCGAGGAGTAATAGCTGCCGTCGCGAACATGCAACGAGTCGCATTCCAGCCGCACTTCGGGAAACCGGCGGACGACGTCTTCGGCGAAACGCCAGTGTGTCGTCGCCTGTTTGCCTTTGAGAAGCCCCGCGGCCCCGTAAGCGTAGATGCCGGTACAAACCGAAACCATTCGGCGTGTCTGGCTGGCCCGGGCACGGAGAAAGTCGGCCACGGAGTTCGTGATGTCCTGATCCACCCGCATGCTCATTCCACCGGGGACGACGATGGTGTCGAGCTCGGGGGCGTCGTCGAAACTCGCATCCGCGCTGATCTTGAGTCCCGATTGGGAGGTGAAGCTGCGGCCGCCGGCGCTGATGACCAGCGTCCGATAGCCCGCTGAGTCGGTCGGCAACGCCTCGTTCGCCAACTGGAAGGTATCGGCAGGCCCGACCAGGTCGAGCGTCTGAATGCAGTCGAATCCGACCAGACCAATCGTCAGGGTCCCCATGTGGCTACTCACCAAGTCAGGCATGGCGCCGCCCGCCAGCTTGGCAACCCGAGTGGCCGGCGCGCAAGTCCGTTTTGGTCGTGTTCTCGTCCGATGGGACATAGGGTGCCGGCGGTACGCTGACCTCAGTCGTCGGCATCACTCAGGAGATTGGCCATGACCCCCAAACGGCTCGCGATCCTGGCGGCGCTCGTCGGTATCCCGCTGCTCAGCGCCTGCGGCCCGGGCGCGCAAGCTGCCCACCTGCCGATGTCGCAACCGGTGATTCGCGTCGGCGTCGTCATGTTCAACGGGGTCGAGCCCATCGACTACGCCGGCCCGTACGAGACTTTCGCTCAGGCCGGTTTCAGCGTGGTCACGGTTTCCGCGGACGGCAAGCCGGTCACTGGGATGGGACTGAAGGTGGCGCCGGACTATTCGTTCGCCAATGCGCCGCAATTCGATGTGCTGGTGGTGCCGGGGGGAGATGTCGGCGGCGCCGCGCACGACAAGGCATTGCTCGACTTCATCCGGCAGCGGTCCGTGAGCGCGCGGCAGGTTCTCTCGGTATGCACGGGCACCTACATTCTGGCCGCCGCGGGCCTGCTGGATGGACTCAAGGCGACGACTTTCGTCGAGGCCGCGCAGAATCTGGCCGCCACCTATCCCAAGGTTCACGTGCTGAGCAACGTCAGATGGGTGGACAACGGCAAGATCGTGACTTCGGCGGGCCTGACTACCGGCATCGATGCGGCATTGCACGTACTGGGTAAACTCGAGGGGCTGAACTCCGCCCGCACTGTCGCCATGAGAATGGAGTACGCCTGGCAGCCGCAGGCGCAGGCCGGCTTCGTTCGCGGCGACATGGCGGACAGGTATTTCCCGGATCTGAGCCACGTCTCCTGGCCCAAGGACGCGCACTTCGAGCCCATTCTTTCCCTCGGCGACACCACTCGATGGCAGTCGCTGACGCGGGTCGAGACGAAGCTGCCGCCCCGCGCGCTGCTGGCGCGCATTGACAGTGCAGTAGGGCAGATCCCGGGGTGGCAGGCGCAGCCGAGCCAGGGGCCGCACCACTGGCGCGACGCCACGGGAGGGAAGCAGGTCGAGGTGAGCTACTCGAGCCGTGCGGCGCCAAACGATGGGTACGTCGTCGCCGCGAACGTGCGCGTCGAGGGTCAGCAGCGTGACGGCGCCGCCAGCAGCGAGAGCAAGTGACCTCGAGCTATGAGGGCTCGCGGCCCTTACCGATCTGCGACTGGCCGATCTGCGACTGACAGTAATTCTCGATGCCGATGCGGCCGATGAGGTCGAGCTGAGTCTCGAGGAAGTCGATGTGCTCTTCCTCGGACTCGAGGATGGATTCGAAGATCTCGCGCGAAATGTAGTCCGCGCTCGACTCGCAATCGCCGATCGCCGTTTTCAGGACTTCACGCGCAGCCATCTCGATCTTCAGATCGCACTGCAGGCACTCCTTCACGTTCTCGCCGATGAGGAGCTTGCCGAGGTCCTGCAGGTTCGGCAGGCCGTCGAGGAAGAGAATGCGCGCGATCAGCCGATCGGCGTGCTTCATCTCATCCACGGACTCCGCATACTCGGTCTCTCCCAACCGCTCGAGTCCCCAGTTGCGGAACATGCGCGCGTGCAGGAAGTACTGATTGATCGCGGTGAGCTCGTTTTTCAGCACCGCGTTCAGGTGCTGCAGGATCTTCGGATTGCCCTTCATGCGCATGCTCCAATCGCGATGTAAGCAGTGAGCATGGCGGAGCACAGCTGAGCGCGCAACAGCGGCAAAGGAAGGGAGAGGAGAGAGCAGGGGGGTTGAAGCCCCTGGCGAGAGACCAAGTGCCTACGCAGCTTTGGCGCAGCCGCGCTCGCGGAGGGATTCATCGACGACGTTGCGTGCTACGTCCTCACACCGTCCGCAGCACATCCCGACCGGAAAAACGCGCTGCACGTCGCTCAGCGACGCTGCTCCGCCTGACACGGCATCGCGGATCTGGTGGTCCGTCACGGCACAGCAAACGCATACGTACATGGTGAAGACACGATAATGCAAATAAGAATCATTGTCAATAACGAGGGGTCAGCGTCGTCGGTCTTGCCAGTCCGACGATATCTGACTACAGTCAGAGAATGGAGAATATCGAGCGAATTCGTGCGTTCAATCGTACGGTCACACGCCGGCTCGGCGTGCTCAACGAGCGCTATCTGGGCCGCAATCGACCGCTCGTCGAATCCCGGCTGCTATTCGAGATCGGCACCCAGGGTGCCTCGGTCCGCGAACTGCGTGCGCGACTTGGTCTCGACTCCGGATTCTCGAGCCGCCTGCTGCGCACGCTCGAGCGCAAGAAGCTGCTGCGGACCACGCCGGCGGGCTCGGACGGACGGGTCAGGATCGCCCGACTCACGCGCTCGGGACTCGCGGAGCTCGAGCGGATCAACTCTCTCTCCGAGGATCTCGCGCGCTCCATGCTCGCGTCTTTGAGCCCGGATCAGGCGAGACGGCTGGTAGCCGCGATGAGTGAAGTCGATCGCCTGGTACGCGCCTCGAGCGTCGAGTTCGCACCGGCGGATGTCCGCGGCGCAGATGCGCAGCGATGCCTGCAGAAGTATTACGCAGAGCTTGCCGCGCGATTCCCAGGCGGGTTCGATCTGCACATCGACGACGCGCCGGCCACGGGTGAGCTCGTTCCGCCGGGAGGGTGCATGCTCATTGCCTGGCTTTTCGGCGAGCCGATCGGCTGCGGGATGGTGCGCACGCTCGAGCCCGGGGTGGGGGAGATCAAGCGCATGTGGGTGTCGCCTGAGGTACGCGGGCTCGGCGTCGGCAGGCGCCTGCTCGCGGTGCTCGAGGGAGCCGCGCTTGCGCGCAAGCTGCGCACGGTTCGCCTCGATACCAACGGGTCGCTGGCCGAGGCTCTCAGCCTGTATCGTGCCTCCGGTTACCGCGAAATTCCGCGCTACAACGACAATCCCTACGCCCAACACTGGTTCGAGAAAACGCTGAGCTGAGAAACCGCCACAGCGGACGATCAAACAGTCTGCGACGTTTCCTTACAACCGCGCTCGCAGCGGCTCCCTAATCTAATATCCGGAGCCCTATGAAGTCACTGCTCTGCCTCCTCGCGGCGATGTTCCTGATCCTGCAGGTCGGCTGCGCCCAGCCGCCATACCGCCATCATGGGGGTCAACCCTCGATCGATCAGCTGGCTCAAGAGCTCGATCTCAGTTCGACGCAAAAGACACAGGTGCAGCAGATCTTCGACAACGAGCGCGCAGCGCGAGCAGTTGCGAAACTCAGGCGAGGATCGGCGGCAGCAGCTGCAGAAGTTCGAGCAGATCGAGGAGCAGCAGCGGCACCACCGCCACGCGTTTGGAGGGTGCGGTCAGTCGGCGTCCGAGTAGAGTCCCGCCATCTCATCCAATGGGGCGTTGCGCGAAGCCTCGCGCGGTCCGCTCGAGGCCATCGCCGCTACGATGCGCTTCCTCGTCCATTTTTCTACGTATCACCCACGGGCCTATCACGGGCGGCACCCAGAATGCCGGAACCAGCTCGATCCTGACGTCCAGGCAAGTCAGGCCTCTGCCTGTCGGACAGGGCTTAACGACCCACACGCCACGGCCTCGTTTGAAATCCCCACCGGTGGGCAATAGCTCGGCATCCAGCGTGCCCCCATCCGCGCTGGCGGTTGCAGTCATGATCTGCTCCTGGTGCATCGTCTTGCAGAAGATGAGCACGCAGGTATGGACGGTGGTGAAGAGGCGCATGCGATCAGGCGCCGGCGTAGGCTCGACGCGGACGCCACGCAGATCAGGGTTGTAGCGCGCCATCGCCGCATAATCCTGCAAGGCGCGGAACACCGCCGGCGCTGGCGCATCAATGGCGATATGCATGTCGATAAGGAAGCCCTCACCGTAGTGCGTCACATGCACGCCGGACACTTCAGCCGCATGCCCACATGCTGCACAAGCGAGGAACGCGCACAGCGCCCAGCCGCGCACTCTCAGGCTTCCACCGACGATCATGCGGCCATGGTAACCGCAATGCCCGAATGCAGCGCGACCCCTGATCCCGCTCGAGCGGCGGCGCGGCAGAGCCCGCAGATGATTGCCAGCCGCACCGAATCAGTACAAAATCCCGCCCCTCAAAGCCCCGGTGGCCATCCCGGGGCTTCTTGTCATCCAGTGGCTAGGTGGCAGAGTGGTCATGCAGCGGCCTGCAAAGCCGTCTACGCCGGTTCGATTCCGACCCTAGCCTCAATTCACCCGTCCTGCGGCGTCCCAAGAAGATTAACGGCGTCGCGAAAAGTCCTGAAAACCCTACAAATCTCGCCTATCTGCGTCTTGGGCTGTCCATTGACAGGACGGCACGGAGTGAGGTACACGGCAGGGGTATCTCGGAAGTCAACCAACAGATACCCCACTTTTCGTATGCCGCTATTCAGCGAAGCCAAGATCCGGCCGTGAGGCCGAAGGAGAGGGCCTATAAGCTCTTCGATGAGCGGGGGCTCTTCATGAAGCCACGCGCTTAAAAACCGCGCGAGCGCCAATGGCGAAATCGCGCTCCGCGTACCCATTCCCGACGTCCCAAAGCCTCAATCCGGTGCGCATCGCCCTCACCCGGTGATTACGCCACCTGTGCCTCGAGATACGGCCTCATGACCCGTTCCACGCGACAGATACGCGCGTATCGGTGAATCGCTGACATGGTTACCCGACGCGTTCGCCAAGCCTCCTGCAACGCTTCAAGTGCAACATCGAGGCCGATCTTGTTCCGGTACTTGAAGAGATCGGCAATGGTCTTCGCAAGACAGTAGACGCGGACGCTTTGGCCCTCAACCGCGCGCGCCTCGATGCCTTCGGTGAGCGCAGGTCCGCCAAAGCGCGAGACTTGCAGAGGAGGGTAGCGAAGCGTGGGGCGTCGAGCACGCCGGTCTATGGCAATCCACACCGCGTGCGGTACCTGCGTGCCGATGCGGTGGAAATTCAGTGCAGACAAGAGACAGATAGCCGACTTCGGCGCGGCGGCGGCGACGATAGCGAACGCATGATGTTCAGTGACCGGCGCGTTCGGCAGCCGGTACTGGCCGGGCGCGACGCGCTCCAGCTCCCCGGCACGAACCAGACGGCTCAATGCCTGTGTATGGATCCCAGCCGCAAGAACATCTTGGCGCGCCACCGATCCGAAGCGTCGAGCGAGTCGAAGGATTCGAGCCGATGCAGAGACCTCTGCCATGTGGTGAGTTGTCTGCAGATATTCAGTATTGGCAACTCATTGCCACACCGTCCACCGATTCGTTGGACGGGCGCTACGCGAACGTCACGGACACTGCCCCGGCGCCGTGCTGATCGGGCCTTTGTCGGACGACGATCTGCACGTCCTGCCCGAGTTGCGTGAGGCAGTCCATCAGCTTGCGCTCGGAGAAGCCGCGGAATTGTCCGCGGAGCATCTTCGATAGCTTCGGTTGGGGAATGCCGAGCACGGTTGCGGCCTCGGTCTGGGTCATGCCTCTCTCCGCCAGGAGTTCGGCGATTCTGCTGACGAGCTGTGCCTTCACGAGCATGTTTTCAGGGGCCCGATAGCCTAGGTCCGCGTAAACGTTGGTACTACCGCGTCGATGGCTTGTCGGTTTGCGGGAACGAGCTCTCATATGGGTTCATCTCTCCACTTCTACGATCGCCGCCTCATGATTTTGGTCGCGTCCCTCAGACGGGCCTCAATCAGATCCATGTCGGGTTTGGGAGTCTCAGCTCCCGACTTTGATTTCTTCTGGAACACGTGCAGGACGACGACCGCATCGGCGAACCGCACCGTGTACACCGCCCGATAGGCGCTGCAGGCTTTCGATTCGATCACCTCCAGCACGCTTGCATCTCCGAAACCCCGAAGTACCTTGGTGCTCTCGTGCCGCTTGCCGCATTGCGCCAGGTACAGTGCATAGCCGAAGACATCGATCACTTCGCCAGGCAGCGCACATAGATCCTTCTT
>JBOIAB010000011.1:0-7309 GCA_050738635.1 Steroidobacteraceae bacterium | reverse complement strand
GCTCCACTTTGGGCTGGCCGACGTCGGCCAGGGAGTAGAGTGTCTGCCGGTGGAGGTTCGAGGCCTCCAGCCGATCCCCATCGACCAGCCCGATGCGGCCGACGCCGGCGGCCGCGAGATAGGTCATTGCCGGAACGCCGAGGCCACCGCACCCCACCACCAACACCGCCGCGCGGCGCAGCTTCTCCTGCCCCGCCGCGCCGACCTCTTTGAGCGCGGTCTGGCGCGAGTAGTCGGGTGTGAGTGCGGCGCCCTGCACTTGCGCTGCGTGAGTGTGCGCATGCTCTGTGGCATGCTGCGCACAGCGCTCGCAGTTCACCCAGCCGGAATCGCCATTCTCGTAGTGCTCCTTCTTCCAGATGGGCACCCGGTACTTGACCTCGTCGATGATGTAGCGGCAGGCGCGGAATGCTTCGTCACGGTGGCGCGCCGTCACTCCGACCCATACCGCCTTGTCACCGATCGCGAGCGTGCCGATGCGGTGCACGCAAGCGGCGTGCGCCACGCCGAAGCGGCTGATCGCCTCGGCGATGATGCGCTCGCCTTCCTTGATCGCGAGCGGCTCGAAGGCTTCGTACTCCAGCCGGTGCACGCGCAGCCCTTCATTGTGATTGCGCACCCAACCCTCGAAGGCGGCATAGCCGCCGCAGGCGGGATCGCTCAGCTCGGCGCGCAGGGCGGACTCATCGATGGGAGTGGCGGTGAAACGGAACATAACGCGCGCTCAGCCCCCGGCGACGGGCGGAATGAACACCACCGAATCGCCGTCCCGCAGCCGCTGCCCCCAGTCGCCAAACTCGGAGTTGATGGCGACGCGCAGCATCTCGGCAGCCAGTGAGAAGGGATACCGTCCCTTGAGTTCCTGATAGAGCTCGCGCGGAGTGTTGGCAGTGGTTACCAGCGACTCGGAGCTGCGTCCGGCCTGCTCACGCAACAGGGCGTAATACTGGACGTTGAGCTGCAATGCAGATCCTGGCGAGCTCTCACCAGGGAGGCGCTGTGTCGCAGAGCCGTACTCCTGGGGGGTGTTCACGTTGTCGAGCGCATCGGGCCGGGGCTGATCGAGCAACGCGGTGTCCGCATTGAGCAGGAACTTCCGCGGGCAGTCGCGCCCGCTCGCAACGTGGGTGCGGATCCCTTCACGGCTCGCTGGCTCGTAGATCGTGCACAGCGGCTCAGGCAGGCCGTCGCGGCTCGAACGGTATGCCGTCGCCTGCCGCTCGGGGCGTCGCGAGCGCAAGAGATGCTCGAGCGTCTGCCGATCGAGCAGCGGCAGATCGCAGGCGAGCACCAGCCAGGCCACCTCCGGATGTCGGGATTGCGCCGCGATGATTCCGGCCAGCGGTCCCGCGACGTCACCGGAATCGACGATCTGCGCGTAGCGTGCGCGCAGCGGGTCAGCGATCTGGTCGGGGCGAACGGACACGAACACCCGCTCGAGGAGTGGCGTGAGCAGCTCAACCGCGCGCTCGAGCTGGTTGCGTCCCGCGTACTCGAGCGTCGCCTTGTCGCGCTGCATGCGGGTACTTCGCCCACCGGCGAGCACCAGCCCGTAGAGTGGCGCAATCGGCTGTCCCATATCAGTATTTTACCGCGGCGCGCCGGTAGGCGCGCTTGCCACCCGTTTTCGCGAGCAGGCGGATGTCCGTGATCTCGATGTCGTGCGAAAGTGCTTTGCACATGTCGTAGATGGTGAGCGCGGCGATCGTAGCGCCGGTCAGCGCCTCCATTTCCACGCCGGTGCGGTGATGCACTTCGACGCGGCAGCGCACGACGACCTTGCCGCCGCGACGGTCCTCGATCTCGACCGAGCAGTGCTCGAGCCCGAGCGGGTGGCAGAAAGGGATGAGCTCGTGCGTGCGCTTGGCGGCCATGACGCCGGAGACGATGGCCGTGTCGAACACCGGTCCTTTCTTGGTGCGGTGCCCGCTGGCGCGCAGCGCCGCCGCGACGTTGCGCGGCAGGCGCACCGTAGCCTCCGCGACCGCCTCGCGGTGCGTGACTTCCTTGCTGCCGACATCCACCATCGTCGGGCGATTGCGGCTGTCGAGATGAGAGAGTGCGGCGCGCCTCATCAGCCACCGATGTAGAACATCTCGACCTTGCGGGCGCCGCCGGCCGACTCACGCTGCTCCTGCCGCTGCTCGCTGTAGTTGTCGCTGCGGCTCATCCAGACACGGCGCAGGACGTCGAGCAGCTGATCGTCGCTGGAGCCACTGCGCAGCGCATCGCGCAGACTTGTTCCCTGTGTGGCGAAGAGACAGGTGTAGAGCACGCCGTCGGACGACAATCGCGCGCGCGAGCAGTCGCCGCAGAAGGGCTGAGTCACGGAAGAGATGAAACCCACCGCGCCGTTGCCGTCGGCGAAGGCATAGCGCTCCGCAACCTGTCCGCGGTATTCCCGGCCGAGAGGCTCGAGCGGCCAGCGCTCGCCGATGCGAGCCAACAGCTCGCGCGACGGCACCACGAGGTCCGCCTGCCAGTGATTGCGGTTGCCGACGTCCATGTATTCGATGAAGCGGACGATCACACCCGTGCCACGGAAGCGCTCGACCAGATCGAGCACCGTATGGTCGTTGACTCCCCGCTGCACCACGGCGTTGATCTTGATGGGCTCGAGACCGGCGCGCCGCGCATGCTCTATTCCCGACAGCACATCCTCCGGGCCGCCGAAGCCGCCGCTCATGCGGCGAAAGACCTCCGGGTCGAGGCTGTCGAGGCTGACGGTGATGCGCTGCAGGCCGGCCGCGCGCAGCTCGAAGGCGTACTTGGAGAGCAGCACACCATTGGTGGTCAGGGCGATGTCATCGACCCCCTCGATGGCCGTCAGGTCGCCGATCAGATCGGTCAGGTTCGGCCGCAGCAGCGGCTCGCCCCCGGTGAGGCGAAGCTTGCGCACTCCGAGCCGGACGAAGAGCCGCGCCAGGCGCACGATCTCATCGAACGAGAGCCGCTCGTGCGAGCCGAGGAAGCGGTAGCGGTCATGGAAGGTCTCCCGCGGCATGCAGTACGGGCAGCGGAAGTTGCAGCGGTCCATGACCGAGATCCTGAGATCGCGCAGCGGCCGCCCGCGGCGGTCGCGCGGTCCGCCGGCTCCCGGCAAGGGGACTAGCACATCAGGCGAGGGGGGCATGCCATCCAGCCTACCACCGGTGCATGCGGGTCACGAACCCCTTGGGATAGGTATTGGGGCCCGGCGGCAGCTCCACGAAGCCATCCGTCCCGGCCAGAGCGGTGAAATCGCCGGAGCCATTGGTCGGCGCAGGCATGGCCCAACTTCGCCCCCAGTCGTCGATCTGGATGCGAATGGGCAGGAAAAGCGTGAGTGGCGGCTCGACGGTGACCGGCGCTGCCAGTGCCATCCGCTCCGGCCGCGAGGGGGCCTGCCCCTGGCTCGCGGCGAGGGCCGGCAGCACGTAGCGGGAGACGCAGACGGCGGTCGACACCGGATTCCCCGGCAGCCCCAGGACTGCGGCGCCGGAGCCCGCGATGCCGAACCAAAGCGGCTTACCGGGTCGCTGCGCGACCTTGTGGAATACGCAGCGCACGCCGAGCTCCGCGAGAACCTGCGGTACCAGGTCGAGCTTGCCCATCGAGACGCCACCACTCAGGACGAGCACATCATGCGTCTCGAGATGAAATTTGAGCCGGCGCCTGAGGTCGCCTGCGTCATCGGCGATGTGATCGTCCGCCACTCGCTGAAAGCCATGCAGACGTAGTGCGGCGGCAATGGCGTAGGCGTTCGAGCGGCGGACCTGATGGGGAAGGATGGGTTCCCCGGGCTCGATCAGCTCGTTTCCGGTGGAGATGACGGCCAGCATCGGCTGGCTGCTCACCCGGATCCTTGCCATTCCCGCCCCGGCGGCGATAGCGATCTCCGGCGGGCCGAGCCGCGTGCCGGCCGCCAGCAGCAGATTGCCCTGACGGGTATCGCTGGCGCGACGGTGGATATTCTGGTCCGGTTCCACGGACAGATCCGGCGCCAGCTCCGCTTCCCCGTCGCGCAGAGTGATGCGTTCCACCGGAATCACTGCATCGCAACCGGCGGGCAGCGCAGTCCCCGTCATGACCTCTATGCAGTGGTCGCGCTTCGCGAGCGTGAGGGGCGCATCGCCGGCGGCCTGCATGGCCTGAATGCGAAGTCGGCGAATGCCATCGCGCACACCGCCGCTGTCGAGCGCGATCCCATCCATGGTCACGCGGTCAAAAGGGGGCTGGTCCCGCTCGGCGTAGATGTTCTCCCGCAGCACCGCTCCCGCGCACTGCGCCAGCGGCAGCGACTCGATCGGCAGACAGGTGAGATGCTGCGCAATGAGCTCATCCGCCTGCGAGGGACTGAGCACGGTCAGCTGCCGTCGGAGCTCTTGCCCTTGGCCTTGAAGATCTTCACCTGCGCGTTGAACTGGTCCGCCACCGCGTGCAGTTGGTCGACCGCGGCATTGTTCTTTTGGATCTCGATGGCCTCGAGCTCCTGCTTCTGCTTCTTGGTGAGGGTGGCGCCGGCCGCGGCTACCCGGCTGTCGCGTTCGAGCTTGATGCAGGAAAGATAGGCTTCCATCGCCTTGTTGTAGACGCTCACCTGCTGCATGCCGGCGAGCATCTCTTTGAGCGTCGCGGTACTCCCGTTCGGGAGATGGCTCGGCACCGGCGGATAGGTGCAATCGGCGTAGGCCGCGGGTGCGAGGGCGGCGGCGGCAATGGCCAGTGCCGCTAGGAGCGATTTCATGCGGGGTTCCCCTGGTTGATCGGTCGTCTATCTTAAGAGCGGGAGGCTTTGGCGGCCAGCCTACGCCCGCCGGTTCGTGCGCCGGGTCGCCGTGGGGCGATAGAGGTAGCAGCCCGCAGTGTGGTCATTCACTACACCGACGGCCTGCAGATAGGCGTAAATAATTGTGGAGCCGACGAAGCGAAAGCCCCGCCTCTTCAGGTCGCGGGAGATCCGGTCGCTCAGCTCGCTGCTGGCCGGCACCTGGTCGCGCGTGCGCCAGCCGTTGCGGACGGGCTCGCCGCCGACCCAGTCCCAGAGGTAGCGGCTGAAGGAGCCAAACTCCTTCTGGAGGGCGAGAAATGCCCGCGCATTGCTCACCGTGGAGTCGATCTTCAGCCGGTTGCGGACGATGCCGGAGTCTTGCAGCAGCACCGCGCGGCGGCGCGCATCGAAGCGGGCGACCTTGACGGGGTCGAAGCCGGCGAAGGCCGTTCGATAGGCCGCGCGCTTGTGCAGAATGGTGGACCAGGACAACCCCGCCTGGGCGCCCTCGAGCGTGAGCATCTCGAAGAGGTGGCGATCGTCGTGTACTGCGCGACCCCACTCCTCATCGTGATAGCGGGTGTATTCCCCATCGTCCGCCGGCACCCAACCGCAGCGGATCTTCCCTTTGGGTAGGGCACTGACAGCGCGCTTGGAAGCCACGAATCTCTCAGCCTCTGCTCGGGGCCAGCAGGGTAGCATGCAGTAAGATCGCACGCGTCCGGCGCTCCCCTGAGCGCCAATCGATAGGGGGTATTCGTGTCGCAAACCGAGTCGCATCTGTCGCGCAGGCTGCGCAACCGTCACATTCAGCTCATCGCCCTGGGTGGCACCATCGGCGTGGGTCTTTTCCTCGGCTCGGCGCAGGCGATCCACAATGCGGGCCCCGGGCTCCTGCTGACCTATGTGGTCGGTGGGATTGCCATCTTCTTCATCATGCGCGCGCTGGGGGAGCTGCTCACCTATCGGCCCGTTGCCGGCTCGTTCGCCACTTACGCCGACGAGTTCTGCGGCCCGTTCGCCGGCTTCGTCACCGGCTGGTCCTACTGGTTCATGTGGATCACCACGGTGATGGCAGAGATCACCGCAATCGGAATCTATGTCCGCTTCTGGCTGCCCTGGATGCCGCAATGGGTGCCGCCGCTCGCCGCGCTCATCTTGCTGTACGGCGCCAACCTGCTCGCGGTGCGTGTGTTCGGCGAGCTCGAGTTCTGGTTCGCCCTGATCAAGGTGGTCACCATCGTCGCGCTCATCTTCGCCGGGCTGGGGGTGATCCTCTTTCACTTTGGCGACTTCGGCTCGCAGGCGAGCTTTGCCAACCTCTGGACCCATGGCGGCTTCCTGCCGTTCGGCATGTTGGGTGTGCTGCTGACGCTGCAGATCGTGACGTTCGCCTACTCGGGCGTGGAGCTGATCGGCGTCACCGCGGGTGAGGCTGAGAATCCGGCGGTGGTGCTGCCGCGGGCGACCAACGGGATCATCTTCCGCATCCTCATTTTCTACATCGGCGCCCTGGTCATCATCATGGCGCTGGTGCCCTGGAATCAGCTGAGTCCGGATACGAGCCCGTTCGTCTTCGTGTTCCAGAAGGTGGGCATTCCCGCCGCCGCGAGCATCATCAACATCGTGGTCATCACCGCCGCAACCTCCTCATGCAACAGCGGCATCTTCAGCACCGGCCGCATGCTCTACTCCCTCGCCTGCCGCGGCCAGGCGCCGCGCGCCTTCGCCGCGGTGAGCGGCCGGAGTGTGCCGGCCGCGGGAATACACGTGTCGGCGGCGATCATGCTGATCGGAGTATTTCTCAACTACTGGGTGCCGAAGCACGTCTTCATCTGGGTGACCAGCGTGTCGCTGATCGGGACGATCTGGACCTGGGGCATCATCATGATCTCGCATCTGGGCTACCGGCGCGCGGTACGGGAAGGTCGGGCCGCGGCCGCCAGCTTCCGCATGCCCGGGGCGCCGGTGGTGAACTGGCTGGTGGTGGCTTTCCTGCTGTTCGTCACCGCGATGCTTGCGCTGCAAGCGGACACACGGGTGGCGCTCTACGTCGCGCCGTTCTGGTTCGGTCTGCTGGCGGTCGGTTATTTCTTCCTGGTGAAGCCGCAAGCCGTGCCGGCAACCTGAGGTGTCGCAGTCCGAGCCGCAGCTGTCGCGCAACCTGCGCAGCCGGCACATTCAGCTCATTGCCTTGGGCGGCACCATCGGGGTGGGGCTCTTTCTCGGCTCGGCACAGGCGATTCACAATGCCGGCCCCGCGCTCCTGCTCAGCTACCTTGCCGGCGGTGTCGTCATTTTCTTCATCATGCGCGCGCTGGGAGAGCTCCTCACCTATCGCCCCGTCGCCGGTTCCTTCGCCACTTTCGCCGACGAGTTCTGCGGGCCCTTCGCCGGCTTCGTCACCGGCTGGTCCTACTGGTTCATGTGGGTCGTGACGGCGATGGCGGAGCTCACCGCGATCGGCGTCTACGTCCGCTTCTGGATTCCAGCGATTCCGCAATGGCTGCCGCCGCTCGTGGCGCTCATCCTGCTGTACGGCTCCAACCTGCTGGCGGT
>JBOIAB010000010.1:0-12289 GCA_050738635.1 Steroidobacteraceae bacterium | reverse complement strand
GTCGCGCGCCAGGTCGTCGAACGAATAGTCCGAGGGCTCAGTCTTGAGCAGATAATGAGCGGTCATGGATTGAGGAACTCCACCATACTCTTTGAAACGGCGGCGGGCTGCTCGAGCGTCGAGAGGTGACCGGAATCCCGGATCATACAGACGCGGGCACCCGTTATGCCGTTCGCGATCTCCTCCGCCCGCTCCGGCGGCGTGAGCACATCGCCGTCGCCGACGATCACCAGCGTCGGGCATCGAATGGCGGCCAACCCGGGCCGCGAGTCCGGCCGGGTCATGATGGCCGTCTGCTGATTGTTGAATCCTTCGGCGCCGACCTCCTGCGCCATCGCCCGCCAGGTGCGGCGCAGCGACTCATCGCCCCAGCGGCGCGCGTGCACCATTCTCGGGAAGAGCATGTCGGCAACCTCGCCGAGCCGCCCGCCGCGCGCCATGTCCATCTGGGACCGGCGCTGCTCGCTCTGCTCCGGCGCATCGGGCCGCGCACTGGTGTCGAGCAGCACCAGCTTGGCGACGCGCTTTCGCGCCTGGCGCAGGATTTCGAAGCAGACGTAGCCGCCCATCGACAGTCCTGCGAGCGCGAAGCGCTGCGGTGCGCTCGAGAGAATGCGCCGGGCGATGCCGGCCATGCTGTCATCGCGGGTGTGGACCGCCACGGTCACCGGGCCTATGCGCCAAAGCTCGGGAAGCTGCTCCGCATAGAGACGCGGTGAGGACAGCAGGCCGGGAACGAGAACGATCGGCAGTGGATGGGATTCGGTCATCATCTTGCTTTCGGGTGATGAGCGCGCATTCTAGCGGCAAGAGTAAGATGACGCGGGGGTCCTGCGACCACGCAGCTCGAGGCGACCGATTCTTGAATACCGAGACCAGTGTCGAACCCGCGTACCAGCACGATGCGCCGACCGCGGGAGCGACCCTGGAGTCGCCGCGTCTGCACCGTAAGCTTTCCGCCTTCGACGCGCTGCTTCTCACGCTCTCGTGTCTCTCGCCGGTCTTCTCGGTGTACGGCCCCGGCTCGGATGTGCTGCAGCATACGGGCACGGGCGCGGCGGCGTTGTTCCTTATCGGCATAGGCGCGGCGGCAATCTGGGGAATGGTCTACGCGGAGCTCGGCTCCGCATATCCCTACGCTGGCGGCGATTACGTGGGTGTCGGCTCCATCCTGGGCCCGGCCGCGGGGCTTGCGTCCCTGGCGCTCTGGGCGGTGACGGTGATCCCGATGAACGCGTTTCTGGCCAAGATGGTCTCGATGTACGTGGTGGAGGTCGTACCCACCGCGGCGCCGTGGGCGGTTACGCTGCTTGCGATGGCGTTGGCCGCGGGCGCGGCGCTCTTCGCATTACGCGCCAACGCAGTATTGACGGGCGTTTTCCTCACCATCGAGCTGGTGGCCGTCGTCGCACTGATCGTGGCGGGTCTCTGGCATCCCACGGGCAACTTCGTCGCGGTGCTGACACATCCGCGCATTCCCGATTCCGCCGGCCAGTGGGTCCCGGTCGCGACGGCGGCCATGGCCATGGGGGCGGTGAGCGCGGCATTCGCCACGGCAGGCGGCAATCAGGCGATCGCCTTCGGCGAAGAGCTGGTCGAGCCGCATCGCAACGTGGGCCGTGTCATCCTCGCGGCGTGTCTCATCGGCGCAGCCGGGGTCGCATTGCCAGTCATCGCGGCCGCCTGGGGCGCCAACGGCCATGCCGACATTTTCCTCAGCACGGCGCCATTCACCGCTTTGGTCACCTCCCTCGCGGGTCCCGCCGCGGGCAAGGTGCTGAGCGGCGCGGTGGCGCTGGCGGTCTTCAACGCACTCATCGCCCAGCTGTTGTTTACCGCGCGCCTCTTCTTCAGCTTCGCCCGCGACGGCATCTTCGCGTCGCGGCTCAATGCCGCTCTGGCAAGAGTTCATCCGGGGTCCGGCGCGCCCCGTACGGCCACAGTCGTGGTGACGCTCGGCGCGATCGCCTGTTGCCTCATCCCGTGGCACGTTCTCCTCGTCTTCCTGTCGGGTCTGGTGCCGTATGCCCTCATCCTGGTCAGTATCGCGGTGCTCGTCGGACGCAGACGCGGCCAGACCGGTGGCGCGGGATTCTGGCGCTCACCGCTCTATCCCTTGGCCCCCATCCTCGGCATCGCGCTGGCGCTCGCCTTCACGCCGCACAATGGGCCGACCCTGAGGCCGGACGCCCCAGCCTGCTGATTCTCGGCGGTCTGATCCTGGCTTCGCTCACCTGGTATCGCTTCGTCCTCAGACGGCGCCCGGGTGGCTGGGCGCCGCGGCTGGAGCCCTCCACGTTGACACACGCGGATCGGCGCTCATGAGGCTGGTTCGATTCATGGCGGCGTGGGCACGACCCCAACCGGGTCGCCATCAACGTCTGCCGACGCGGGCCAAGACGGGCCCTACTGCAGATAGCGGACGATGAGCCGGGTGGCTTCGTCGACGAGCGTCTCCGCCGCGTCGTCGCTCAGCATTTCAGGGTGGTGCAGAACCGCCGAATGCGTGAGCGCCTCGATCGAGGTCACGCACACGAATGCCGCGAGGTCGAGGTCGACAGGGCGAATCTCATCGCGGTGGGCCTCGAGGTAGGTGCGGAACAGGGAGTAGTTCTCCCTGTTGAACGCTTCCACGTTCTTGAGCCTGCCGGTGCGCGGAATCTGCTCCGCCAGCACCCGATGCAGCCGCGGATCGACACTATGCGCCTGGATCGCGAGCGCCACGAGCGCCCGCACGGCCGCCGCCAGCCGGAGCTTCCCGACCCGTGCCAGCGCCTCACGGGCGATCTGCATGAGCTCCTCCTTGTGGCGGTCGATGACGGCGGCGACGAGCGCTTCCTTGCTCGGGAAGTACTGGTAGAGCGAGCCAATGCTCACTCCCGCCTCCTCGGCGATGCGGTTGGTGCTCGCCTTGTCGAAGCTTTCGCGCACCAGAATGCGAGCGGTGGCTTCGACCAGGGCGTCGACCGTCACGCGCGATCTCTCCTGCGACGGCTGTTTCCGTGGGTTGGTAAGCGGTCTCAAGGCCATTGGGCGCGCTCCGAATGCGAGTAGCTAAATGAGAGCTATCGCTCATATTATGCGCGCAGGCAGAGGAATATCAAAGGAGAGCAGACATGCCGCAACCCTATTCGCAACTCATCGCCATCAAGCGGTGGGCCGACCGCAGCCTCTACGATGTCGTTGGCCGCAATCTCGAGCGGCTGCCGGGCGAGGAGTCCTCGAACATACTGCGCATTCTCGATCACATGCATGCGGTCGACAGAATCTTTCAACATCATCTGCGCGGCATGCCGCATACGTTTCGCGCACCCCGATCGGACACTCTCCCGGAGCTGCAGACACTCGCTGACAGCGTGCAGGAGGTCGATGACTGGTACGCCTCCTATGTCGATAACCTCACGGAGGAGGAGCTCGGGGAGTCCATCGATTTCGTCTTCACCAGCGGCAAGCCGGCACGCATGCGCCGCGGCGAGATCATTCTGCACGTCTGCCTGCACGGAACATATCACCGCGGCAATGCGGGCCTCGTGCTGCAACTGCGCGGCATCACGCCGGGCCGCGATTCGATCACGGATTTTCTCGAGACCGCGGCATGAGCCCGGCCTATGCGCGCAAGCTCGGCGCTTCTGGTGGGGACTCGCGTTTCCGGCGACGACGCTGGTCATAGCGAGCAAGCCGCGCGACCGCACGCCTTGACGCTACGCCGGGCGGCTCCTACCTTTACACGCAACTCGCTCGCGCACCCGGAGATTTCACATGTCGAGCCGTCCGCCGCTGCCTCCCTTCACCGCCGAGAGCGCCGCTCAGAAGGCGCGCGCCGCTGAGGACGCGTGGAATACACGCGAGCCCGAGCGCGTCGCCCTGGCCTACACTGAGGACAGCAGCTGGCGCAATCGCTCGGAGTTCGTCACGGGGCGGGCCGAGATCATCGCTTTTCTCGAGCGCAAGTGGGCCCGCGAGCTCGACTACCGGCTCATCAAGGAGGTTTGGGCCTGCAGTGGCAATCGCATCGCGGTCCGCTTCGCCTACGAGTGGCACGACGACAGTGGCTCCTGGTTCCGCTCCTTTGGCAACGAGAACTGGGAATTCGATGAGCGCGGGCTCATGCGCCGGCGCCACGCCAGCATCAACGACCTGCCGATCACCGACGCTGAGCGCAAATACCGCTGGCCGCTCGGCCGACGACCCGACGATCACCCTGGCTTGAGCGACCTCGGCCTCTGACGCACGGCCCAGGTCGGCTCAATGACCGCCCTGAACCAGCAGGCCGGCATCGCTGAGTGCCGCAGCCAGCTCCGCCTCGATTCGCGTCGCCTCCGCGCGCGCGATACGTTGCAGGTGTAGCGTCGGGCCCGTCAGAACCTCCAGGCCGCGCTTGAGCACGCTGCCGGCCGCGCGGATGCCTGCCTTGTGTTGATCGAATCGGTCGGCGGGCTTGTAGGCGCTCATGCCCACATACACGCCGTAGGGAGCGCCTCTTCGATCGCGGTAGTCGAGGAGCACGAGATAAATGTTCGATCGCCCCTTGCGCACGGCGCCGAAGCGGGCGGCGACCTCATAAGCCGTTGGCAACCACTCTACGTAAGTCATGGGCAACCATTCCGGAATGGAAGCCGCAGCACTCTTCCAGAGCTGCTCGAGAGCCGAATCGATATCGAAGCCGAGCTCCGCGCGCATCCAGAGCTCGTGGATGCAATGCGCTCCCGCCGCTCCAGCGGCCCTGGTCAGCGCGGAGCGCAGAAGCCCGCGAACCTGCAGGTCGGTATGAGCACGCAGAGGGCGCGCGGTGGGCGGCGTTCGCGCCCAGTCGGCGGTGCTGAGGCGTGGCCCCACGGCCGGCTCACCTGAGCGACTCAGCGCCCTCGCCGCGCGACCAGCAGACCGCAGCCGACGCCAATCAACAATGTCCCGGCGATCCGGCTCTGCAGCCTGCGCCTCTTCGGCACCGTGAACCAGCCCCGTGCGCGGGCCGCGAGCAGCGCGTAGGCACTGTCCGACAGCAGGCCCATGAAGATCATCGTGCCGATCATCAGCAGCAGCTGCGGGCCCGCCGGCAGGCGCGGATCGACGAACTGCGGCAGGAAGGCGATATAGAAGAAGATCGCCTTCGGGTTGGTGATGGCGATGAGAAATCCCTGCAGGAAGACGGCGTGCGCGGAACGTGCCGCCGCCGGCGCGACTGCCGCTTCCTGTGGGCCATGGGCCCGCCACGCCTTGATGCCGAGCCAGATCAGATAGGCGGCGCCGACCCAGCGCACGATCTCGAACACTTCACTCAGCAATCTGAAGAACGCGACCAGCCCCACCGCGGTGGCGCCGAGCAGGATGGCATTGCCGATACTTGCCCCGGCGACCGTCACGACGCCCGATCGGCTGCCGTGGCTCAACGAATTGGCAACGACCAGCGTGACGACCGGCCCCGGTATCAGGAGAAGGATAGCGACGGCGAGGCAGTAGGCGGCGAAAAGATGCGGGTTCATACCGACCCCAGGTACCGCCGCGCGTGCGGCTGGCCGCCAGCATGCTCCTCACGAGCAGCCGGCGCAACGCACGCAGCGACTCACGCCGTCAGTGAATCGGTGGCGTCGTGCCCCAGATCCTGCTCCTGTCGGCGCGGCTTGCGGTCGTACATCGCGCGATCGGCGATTGCATAGAGGCGATCGGCGTTGTCGCTCTCGTAGGGGTACAACGAGAAGCCGATACTGGCGCGAATCGCCAGCTGCCGACCGAGGATGAGCATGCCCGAGTCGAGTGCGCACCGCAGGCTCTGCGCGGCCCGTTGCGCGGCGTCGCGATCGGGAACATCGGTGAGAATGACGGCGAATTCGTCGCCACCCAACCGGGCCAGCACATCCTGCTGACTCAACTGCGCGCGGAATTGCCGCGCCGCCCAGCGCAGCACTTCATCGCCCGCCGCATGGCCGAGCGTATCGTTGATCTCCTTGAAGCCATCGAGATCGATCACGACCAGCGCCAGCAGGGTGGCCGTTTCGTGGGCTCGCTCCATGGTCTCGCGCAGCCGGCGCGCGAGCATGCGCCGATTGGGCAAGCCGGTCAGCTCATCGTGCAGCGAGGCGTGCTCCGCTTTCGACAGCTGCACTTCGAGCAGCGTGAAGGTCATGCCGGTGGCGACCAGGAACTTCGGCAGATTCCACACCTCGGCATCGACGTGAGCGTTCGGCCAGAGCACTGCCATCAGGTCGCTGACGGGGAAGACGAACGCCCAGGCGATGAAGTTGATCATGGTGAAGCGCACGCTGGCCGACGGCCGCGAGGCGGTCATCCGGTAGAAAGCCGCGACCGCCAGGTAGTGCCAGGTGAGCATCCAGCTGATCGCCTCGTCCGGCTGCTGCAGAGCCAGCAGAACGCCCTGCACGGAATAGACGGCCAGCACCAGGGAGGTACGCCAGCGCATGCTGGGCTCCTCGCCCACACCGCGCCAGGCGCGCATCATCCACAGGGTCGAGCAGATGCCCATCACCGTGAATGTCGCGTAGATCCAGGGGGACGCGATGCCGTAGGTAATGCAGGTGAGCAACGCGACGTCGGGTAGTGCGCTGAACACCACAATCGAGAGGTTGCGCCGGTCGATATCGAGCTGCTCGTTGCTCGCCCAGACGAAGGCGCTGGCAATGACGACCAACATGCCGACGGCGACGGAATATGCGCCGTTCGCACTGCCGCTGGTGTTCTGCGCGACGAACAGCGCCACGATGTGCACCAGCAGCAGGACCCAGCCCACCAGCCAGAAATTCAGGCGGCTCTGGCGGGTACGCCGCAAGAGCGTCCAGAAGACTGCGATCAGGCCGCCAATGGCGACAAAGTCTGGTACGACCGAGAAATTCACGCCGGCGTCGGAAACCCCGCCTCACTGTAGGCTATAAAACACCCGCCACCACACCTGGCGGTGGCCGAAAATACTCCCGCCCTATGCGGGACCGAAATCGGAACGCCTCGAGGTTACGATACCCTCAGATGTGTAGCGCATTAACGACGTGCTGCGCATCAGTGGCGCGAAAATTGTGAACGGCGTCTCGCATTCGCTATCATCACCGGCGGCTGATTATGTCACCTGACATCCGTCCGATGCCGCACCCGGAGCCGTTCGAATTTCTCGCTGTCCCGCTGCCCCCCGACGGCGATCTGCGGCTGGTCCTCGCCGAGTGCACACCGGCCGAGACCGGCCCTTGGGGGGTTCCGGCCTATTCATTCAGGATGCAGGCTGCCGACGGAAATCACATCGGGCGCATCCGCCTGCGCGTGGGCTGGAGCGAAGAGGTGATCCGTTACGCGGGACATGTCGGCTACGCGGTGGAGCCGGCTCACCGCGGCCATCGTTATGCCGAGAGAGCCTGCCGGCTGATCATTCCGCTGGCGAAGCGACACGGCATGAGCAGCCTCTGGATCACCTGCCAGCCCGCCAACATGCAGAGTCGCCGCACTCTCGAGCGCCTGGGCGCGCAGTATGTTGGAATAATCGACGTGCCGCCCACGTACCCGCTGGAAGCCGGTGCGGAGCGCAAGAAAATGTGCTTTCGGCTGCAACTGCAATGAGCGCTGCGGCCGCCGGCCGTGCCGGCACCACCTGGCTGGCGCTGCTGCGCGGGATCAACGTCGTCGGCAGGAACAAAGTGCCGATGAAGGGAGTGGCGGCCGCGCTCGAGACTGCGGGCTTCCACTCGGTCCAAACGTACATTCAAAGCGGCAACATCGTGTTCCGCAGCTCGCGCGGCGACCCGGACGCGCTCGCAAAGCGGATCGAGCGGCTGGTGGAACTGAACTTCGGCTGCGCGCCGCTGGTGCTGGTCATCAGCAAGGCCGAGCTGGCAGCCGCGGTCCGGGGCAATCCCTTCCCGGGTGCGCAGCGCAATCACAAGGCGCTGCATCTCTACTTTCTCGCCGCGCGTCCCCGGTCGCCTGACCTCGAATCGCTGGCTCGGCTCGATGCCGGCCGGGAAGGATTCGAGCTCAAGGGCAGGGTCTTCTACCTCTGGACGCCGGATGGGTTCGCCGATTCCGTCCTGCGCTCGCGGATCGAGCGCTGTTTGGGCGTGCCCGCCACGGCGCGCAACTGGCGCACGGTCAATGAGCTGCTGAAGCTGCTCGGCTAGACCATTATCTGGTAGGATTCGCGCCCGGCTCGGGTGTTGTTGAGGTCGAGGGGATCATGCCATGACACTATCGGTCCATCGCCTGCACATATCGCTGGCTGTCCTTCTGGTCTCGACCGCCACAGCGTTCGCCGCCGCCGCGACGCCACCGCCGAAATATCCATCGTATCCCAGTGAGTCGCCGGCTCACTTCACTCCCGAGCACTCCAGCTTCGGATACACCATCCGCGATGTGATGATCCCGATGCGTGATGGCATCAAGCTGCACACGGTGATCATGGTTCCCAAGGGTGCGCACGATGCGCCGCTGCTCATGACGCGCACCCCTTACGACGCAAGCAACATGGTCACCGAGACCGAGCATGGCCAGCTCAGCGGCAACATGGGCACGGCGCTCGAAGGCTACGACAACGCCGTCCCCGTGATCGTGGCTGGAGGCTACATCCGCGTCATCCAGGACGTTCGCGGCAAATACGGTTCCGAGGGCGACTTCGTGATGAACCGTCCCTTTCACGGGCCGCTCAACCCGACCCCCGTCGACGAGTCGACCGATACCTACGACACGATCGATTGGCTGGTCAAGCACGTGCCCGAGAGCAACGGCAAGGTCGGGATTCTGGGCATTTCCTACGATGGCTACGAGCCACTGACCGCGCTGGTCAACCCGCACCCGGCGCTCAAGGTCGTCGTGCCGATGAACCCGATGGTCGACGGTTGGATGGGCGATGACTGGTTTCATCACGGCGCCTTCCGCGAGCAGAATCTGCCCTACATATATGCGCAGGACGCGACCCGCGACAACAGCGCCAAATGGTGGAGCAACTACTACGACGATTACGACCTGTACATGCACTACGTCTCGGCCGGCGCGATGGGCAAGGCCTATGGCATGGAGCAGATCGGCTTCTGGAACAAGCTGGTCGCACACCCGGCGTACGACTCCTTCTGGAGCGAGCAGGCGATGGACAAGATCATCGCCGCGCAGCCGCTGAAGGTGCCGATGATGCTGGTCGACAGCCTCTGGGACCAGGAAGACATCTACGGTGCGATGGCGGTGTACAAGGCCGTCAAACCCAAGGACAGCGGCAACGACATGGTCTACCTGGTGCTCGGCCCCTGGCATCATGGGCAGGAAATCGAGCCGGCGAGCCACCTCGGCGCGATCCGCTTCGGCAGCGACACCGGTACGTACTTCATGGAGCAGATCCTGGCGCCCTTCCTGGCCCATTACCTGAAGACCGACGCGCCGCCGAACCCGGTCGCTCCGGTGACCGCCTATGTCACCGGCGCCAATCACTGGGAGCGGCTCGACTCCTGGCCGCAGGGCTGCGCCAGCGGCTGCAGCATCAAGCCGACACCGTTCTATCTCCATGCCGGCGGCAATGCCGGTTTCGCGGCGCCGACGGCGGCGGAGTCACGTGACACCAGCTACGTCTCCGACCCGGCCAAGCCGGTGCCGTTCCGCACCCGTCCCAACCAGCCCGTCGGCTATACCGGCGATCAGACCTGGGCTCAATGGCTGGTCGATGATCAGCGGCCGTTCTCCGGCCGCACGGACGTGCTGACCTTCGAGTCCCCGGTGCTGACCGAGGCCGTCACCATCGCCGGCAGGCCGCAGGTGCACCTGATCGCGGCCACCAGCGGCACCGACTCCGACTGGGTCGTCAAGTTGATCGACGTCTATCCCGACCAGGTAGCCGGTGAGCCGCAGCTCGGTGGCTATCAGCTCGGCATTGCCATGGACATTTTCCGTGGCCGCTATCGTACCGGCTTCTCCGACCCGCACGCGCTGACACCCAACAAGCCGCTGCTCTACAGCTTCGACCTGCCGACGGCCAACCACGTGTTCCTGCCGGGCCATCGCATCATGGTGCAGGTGCAATCCAGCTGGTTCCCGCTCTACGACCGCAACCCGCAGACTTACGTGAAGAACATTTTCTTCGCCAAGCCGGCCGACTACATCAAGGCGACTCAGCGCATCTACCACTCACCGCGGCAGGCGAGCTACGTCGAGCTCCCCATTGTGCAGAAATAGCTCTCGGCCCTCACGTGCCGCCGTTCGCCCTCATCAGCAGAGCGATCTTGGCGGCGGCGACGGCACGCACGGCGCACGGTTTGAGATTGCTCGCCTGACACGCGGCGATGCTCGTGGAAAGGTAGCGGCCCGAGGCCGAGGTAACGATCACGACCGTGCTGACCATGACGCCAGTTGCGGTTTGGAAGCGCAGCAGGTTACCCGGAACGTGCAGCTGCAGGTCGCAGGAATCCGTTGCGGCGGCGAGAGTCAGCGCGCCTGAGGCAGCGATCGTCTGCCGCAAGCCGTCGGCAAACTCCTTGATCAGACTGTCGGCCGCCTGAGCATCGACGCACACCTTCGGCAGCCCCTGCGGCGCAGGTGTGGCCGCTGATCCCGCTTGAACCGCCTGACCGGCAGCGAAGCACACGCTCGACAGCGCGGCGAGAGCCGTCAGCATGGGCAACTTTCGCGATTGCTTCATCGTGCAGGCACTCCGTATTCAGCGTCGCGGTGCGCAAACGCCGCGGAACAGTATTGGAGCTCGCAGGATTGCTGGCAAGCGCCGGCTGCCGCCACGGGGTCGGCGCCGAGGCAATTTTGATTCACCGCGCCAAGCGCACGGCTCATCGACTTACGGCCCACATGAGAGCATGCCGAGTACCGCCGCGTCATTGACAGCGCCGGCATTCCGATCAAACATGCCGGGCCTGCATCGATCCACCGGCAGAGATCATTAAAAGAGGAGCCGCCGTGAGATACCCTGCTCTCTCCGTTGCCTTATTCTGCGGTCTCATCGGGCTCGCGCCCCTGGCAAAAGCCGATGCGCCGCCCGGCCCCGTGGTGCTGAAGGCCGCTCACATCTTCGACTCCGTGTCCGGCAAGCTGGCGGATAACGGCGTGGTCGTCGTACAGGACGGCAAGATCACAGGTGTGGGTCCCAGCGCCCAGATCCCCGCGGGCGCTCGCGTCATCGACCTCGGCGATGCCACCCTCATCCCCGGCATGATCGATGCCCACGTGCACCTCGGCGATCAGTTCGAGGACAACTGGTACCAGGGCTTTTACCAAGGCCTGATGCGTGTGCCCGCTGAGCAGGCACTCTATGCGTCGCTGTACGCAAAAGAGACCTTGGACGCAGGTTTCACCAGCGTGCGCGACGTCGGCTCCGTGAACTACATCGGTGCGGCGCTGCGCAATGCCATCGACGCCGGTGTCATTGACGGCCCACGCATGATTGTCTCCAACTACGCCATCGGCTCGACCGGCGGACATGCCGACAGCGACCCGCTGCCGCCGAATGTCGCCACGCCCTTCGGCCCGGACCGCGGCGTCTGCAATGGCCCGGACGAGTGTCGCGCTGCCGTGCGCTACCAGATGAAGTATGGCGCCACGGTCATCAAATTCATGCCTTCCGGTGGCGTGCTCTCCCTCACCGACCCGGTCGACGTGCCGGAGCTGAGCCAGGCAGAGATGGATGCGATCATCTCCGAGGCCCACGCGTGGCACCGTAAGGTCGCAGCTCACTGTCACGGCGACCTGGCCGCCAAAATGGCCATCCGCGCCGGCGTGGACTCCATCGAGCATGGCACCTTCCTCAAGGACGATACCCTCAGGCTGATGAAGGAGAAGGGTGTATACCTGGTGCCGACGCTCTACGCCGGCTACTGGGTCGCGCAGAAAGCCAACACCTACCCGCCGGTGATCCGCGTCAAGGCGCTGGCCGCGGCCGCCCAGGCGCAGATCATGTTCCAGCACGCGGTCAAGATCGGCGTGCCCATCGCCTTCGGCACCGACTCGGCGGTGGAGCCTCACGGCACCGATGCCCAGGAGTTCTGGCTGATGGTGAAGAACGGCATGACGCCGGCGCAGGCGCTGATGGCTGCCACGGCGCGCGCCGCCGATCTGGTATTCGGCAAGCGCGAAGACAAGAGCTACCAGCCGCCGGTCGGCACGCTCGAGGTCGGCAAGTATGCGGACATCGTGGCGCTGCCCGGCAATCCGCTGCAGAACATTCACGCCACCGAGCATCCGGTATTCGTGATGAAGGGTGGCGTCATTTACGTGGGCGGTTAACCCGCAGCTGACAGCAGCCGCCCGTCGCGCCCGACATGGGGGCTCACACGGAGTCGTGTCCCTCCTGCGGGCGGGCGGCTTGATT
>JBOIAB010000009.1:0-3803 GCA_050738635.1 Steroidobacteraceae bacterium | reverse complement strand
CCAGCACGATTGTCCGGCCCTCCTGGTTCAGCCGTTGCAACAGTTCCATCAACGCCTCCCCGGCCGCCTGATCGAGGTTGCCGGTGGGCTCATCGGCCAGGATCAGTGCCGGGTCGTTGATCAAGGCACGCGCCACGGCGACGCGCTGTTGCTCACCACCCGATAATTGGCTGGGGTTGTGATCGGCCCTATCGGCGAGGCCGACGCGGCCGAGTGCCGTCAGTGCGGCCGCGCGGTCAGGCGTGCGCCCGGCATAGACCATGGGCAATTCGACGTTCTCCGCCGCGGAGGTGCGCGGCAGCAGATGAAATGACTGGAAGATGAAGCCGATTTTCAGAGCGCGGATTTGCGACAGCGAAGCATCCGACATCCGGTTCACCTCGAGATCATCGAGCAGGTAGTGTCCTCTGCTCGCCTGGTCGAGGCAGCCGATGATGTTGAGCAGGGACGATTTGCCGGAGCCGGAGCGGCCTCGGATGACGACGAATTCGCCGGCACCCACGGCGAAGTCGGCATCGCGTATGGCGACGACGTGCTTCTCTCCGTGGCGATATTCTTTGGCGATGTGCTGGAGGCGGATCATGAGTTGGGTTCCTCGATGGTAACGCTGTTCGCTCAGCTCAGGCCGCCTGCTGCAGTGTTGATACTTACCGTGGCCGTCATCTCCGGGCGCAGCGGCCCGACGTCGCCGTCGATGCTCGCCGCGACCTCGTAGTTGACCACACCGGAGATTATGGTCGCTGTGGGCGCGATGCGTGTGACGCGGCCCATGAATCTCCGATCGGGGTAGGTCTCGGTAGTAAAGGTTACGGGCTGGCCAACTCGTACCGGCCCGATATCGGCTTCATCCACCATCGCGACCAGTTCCAATGCGCGCGGCTGGATGATAGTGACGAACGTCGGCGTGTTGAACGCTGCGGCGACGGTCTCCCCCTGCTGTGTCGAGACTGAGGCGATTATCCCGTTCACAGGTGCACGGATGGTTGCGTAGGAAAGGCTCAGTTTCGCCGTGACGAGGTTGCTCCTGTCAAAGGCTACCGTCGCGCGCTGAGCAATCAGATCGGCGTGGGCATCGTCTGCCTGTTGCTGTGAGACGTCATCAGTCGCCAGGAGTCGATCCAGGCGAGCGGTGGTGAGCGCGTCCTTCGCGAGCATGGCCTGATCCCTCGCGAGCGTCGCTTCCGCCTCTGCGATGTTTGCGCGAAACGCGCGTGTATCCAGGACCGCGATGATCTGGCCGGTCTTCACATATGAGCCGACATTGACCTTGAGCCTCTCGACGATCCCGGAGATCTGCGCGCCTACTCGCACATCGGCGCCGCTCTCCAGCTTGACGGTGCCCGTTGCGGTGATGTCGGAGGAAACGATGCGAATCTTCGGCCCCACCTGGCGCGCTCGCGCCACCCGCGGCGGTGCGGAACGCCGCGCATACAATGTGCCGCCGCTCACCAGCGCGAGTACGAGGCCCGTCGTTGCGGCAAGAGGTATGAGACCCGGGCGCATGGCAATGCTTCAGGCCCGAATGGCGAGGATGTGCACGACGATGAGCCCGGCAAGCGCCAGCATCGTCGCCAAGTGAGCACCCCGGAGCTGCGGACGCGCTGCCCTGGCGCGGTGCAGCGCAGTCCCCAGGCCTGCCTGCAACAGCAGCAGCAACAGAGCGCTCAGGCCGAGGGCGAGCGCCGGCTTTTTGAGCACGGAGAAGCCGGCTCCGCTGAGGGGAAGCACTCCATGAGTCAGCCCCACTACCGGCATTGCAATACCGAGCATCAAGTGCAGGGCCATGAAGCGCCGCCGCGGCCGCCCGCAAATACGCAGTGCGTCCACTCCCCATGGCAGCATCAGAGTCGTGCAGAAGATCGTCGCTGCAAGCCAGCCGCTCATCACCAGCAGGAAGTCGCGCATCAGTGCTCGATCGTCACGTAGCCCGTGAGGACGACCGCGCGCGCGACGCGGACACGGTGACTGTCATCGAACCGGCCGGAGAGCTGCAGCAGCGCACGCGGCTTGATATCGGCCGCGCCGCCCATCACTACTGCCGAATCGGCGGTAAGTTGCGCCTCAACGGGAACGGGGGTAATGCGATAGCGGCCTCCGTGCTCCACCAGTACTCGTCCACTGAATTGGCCGCTCTTGCCGACGCTGAGCACTTCCATGACGAGGCGTGCGGAAGCGCTCGGCGTGGCCTTGGCGAAGCTCGTTCCGCTCATGCTCTTCCGGGTCATGTTGCCTGAGCGATTCATGGTGTCCCACCCGGCCCACGTCATTGCGCCGATGAACGTAACGCCCAACAGCAGCGCGAATTGAATACTTCGACCGCGATTCATTGCCTTTTCTGCCGCCGCATCGCAAGCGCTGACTCTGCACCCTATACCTAGGTGCAGAGTCAACGATCAGAATGTATCGGACTGCTGCTTGGCGCGAGAAGCGGGACACACCATGACGGTGTCCGCCACGAGAGTGGCGACCAGCGCCGCCATTTGCGCGCGCATCTGAGTCAGCGCGGCAAGCTTCTCCTCAATTTGCGCGAGCCGGTGGCGGGCAAAGGTGAGCATCTGCTCGCGGGCCGCGGATCTAGCACCCGACCCACCGGTGAGAGAAGCGAGCACCTCATGGGGCTCGAGCACCGCCTTCACATCCTTCAGCGTGAAGCCTACCTTCTGGCAGATGCGGATCACCGTACCCGCTCGAGATCCGAAGCCCTATAGGCACGGTAACCGGAGGCGGTACGCGAGGGTGGCGCGAGCAGGCCCTCGCGCTCATAGAAGCGGATGGTCTGGACATTTACGCCCGCCTTATTTGCGAGCTGGCCGATGCGCAGGAATTGTGGACGGGCGATAGCCATCGACGCCGCCTCGCTTGAGGTTTGTCGAGTCTCATGATCGCGCAAACACATCATTGATTAAAGGGCCTGTGGTCCGGTTTGCGCAGAGACTGACCGTCGACCCACGGGTGCGATTTCGCTCGCACGGCGTTCGTCGCATCAGCCGGGTCGGATCGTCGACCCGCGGCCGGCGTCCCAAAACCGTTCCGCAGTTTTTAGGCACGCAGATGCGTTCCATCTCAAGCCTTTGAGTACCGTTGGGCCATCCGGGATTCAGCGAGCACCCCGTGAATCTCGCTTAATCGCGCTTTTCGGATCCGACGGCTTGCAAAGGGTTGCTCGATCGATGATGTCAAAGTCTTACCTATGTACAGGCCCCATGAGCTACCCTGTTCGCCCGATCTTCAACATCAATCGGTTCGATCGTTTCGATCGCTTCGCGTTACGCCAAGCGGCGCCCCTCCCAGGTACCTCCGGACAATGTGCATCCGTGTGTCTCTTACGAGAGTCCACGACATGAGCCGCGTTTCTGATTTCGAGTCGCTAACTGCTCTTTTCGCGAAGGCGCCGTCCGATGCGCAAATCAGCCCCGGCCGAAGATTCGGATCGCTTCGTGCAGTCATCGACGGCCTGCCGCCACTTTGCCAGCGGATATTTATGCTGCGCAAAGTACATCGGCTTTCGCACGCGGAAATTGCGGAGGTGTTTGGCCTCTCGCGCAGAGGGATCGAGAAGTACGTGGCCGAGGAGCCGGTGCGCTGCCAGGACCGGCTACGGCAGCTCTCAGCCACGAGGGAGCAAAAATCACCTTCAACGACCCCCGGCGGTCGTGATGGTTGGATGAATTGATCGTCACAACACCGGCCACCCTCAGCCTTGCGCACTCGAATGTGCTGCGATGCAGTGCCAAGCGCCGCTGCGCCTGATCCATACATCGGTTGCCCGGCCGGTAAACGCATAGCGCTTGCCCTGATCTATG
>JBOIAB010000008.1:0-10359 GCA_050738635.1 Steroidobacteraceae bacterium | reverse complement strand
CGCGTACTACATCGACGGCATGAATGTCACCGATGCGCTCACCGGGCAAGGCGGCCTCGAACTCCCCTATGGCGCCATCCAGGAGCAACAGACGTTTACCACCGGCTACGGCGCCAAATACGGCCGCTCCGTCGGCGGGGTGATCAACCAGATCGGGATGAGCGGCAGCGACACCTGGCACTTTGGCGCGCGCGCCTCGGTCCAGCCGGCTTTTCTACAGAGCGACGTGCGGAACTCCTACTACGCCAATCCGCTGGAAACCGCGCCGGGCGAGAGTCCCGGGGACATCCACACCTACAACCATGGCACGCATTCCACCGAGACGATCTATGACGCCTACGTCAGCGGCCCGATCATCAAGGACAGGCTGTTCTTCTTCCTGGGCGCCGAGGAAGACAACGTGGGCGGAACCACATTTGACGCGCTCGGTTCGGGCCAGACCCCGACCGGCGTAGGGTCGATCGAAGATCCCTACGACACCGACTATCACACCGACGCGCCGAAGTATTACGCCAAGCTCAACTGGAACATCAACCACAGCAATCTCCTCAGCCTGACGTGGCTGCAGAGCGCGTTCAAGGAGTGGCAGACGGCCTACAACTTCGACTACGACACCCTACAATCCGGGGCCTTCGACAGCCGCGATCCGACGATGAAGGACACCTTCAGGATGTGGGTGGCAAACTACACTTCCTATCTCACCGACAACCTCCGCCTGGATGCGATGTTCGGCCAGATCCATGGTAACTATGTGACCCAGCAGCCGGTCTATCCCGGCTACGATCCGACCCTGCCGAACATCAGCAGCCCGTCCACGCAGGATCCGCGGTTCTCCCCGCCGGGCGGCATCGTCAACTCGAACTTCAACACGACGCAGGACATCCCCACACATCACACCAACGTCACGTCTTACCGCGTGGGCCTCGACTATAAATGGCGAACGCACGACATCAGCGTAGGTATCGACAACATCAACTCCTGGGACATCGACGACGGATTCCAGATGACAGGACCGGGTTATTCGTGGATTTACGGCTACGGCGACCCCGGCGCGCCGGTTTTTGGCACCGACCCAAATGTCCCGCCCTATGTCGGCCCGTCGAACCAGTGCACCGTCGGCTACGATGGACTTCAGCATTGCTACTATGTGGAGAAGTTCGTCAACCAGCAGTCCTCATCGGTGAAGGTCCAACAGCAGGCCCAGTACATCGAAGACAACTGGCAGGTTACCGACACGCTGCTGCTGTCCATGGGATTGCGCAACGATCAGTTCACCAACTACGATTCATTCGGCGTCCCTTACATCAAGCTGACCAGCCCGCAATGGGCTCCCCGCTTAGGTTTCAGCTGGGACGTGCACGGGGATTCCACCTTCAAGGTATTCGGCAACGCCGGCCGCTATTACCTGGCGCTGCCGCTGACCACGGCGACTTCGATCGCTTCACCAGTGATAGATGCCGGCCAGTATGGCACCTACACCGGCATCAATCCGGCGACCGGCGCACCGACCGGCTTCACGCCGCTGCCACAGTCTCCGTCGACCGGCGTGTCGATCGACAGCGAATATGGCCAGCCGAAGGACCCGAGAATATCGACTGCGCAGAACGTCAGGGCCGAGTATTCGGACAACTTCGTGCTCGGCCTGCAGCACCAGTTCGACCTGCTGCAACAAAAGTGGGTCGGAGGGTTGACGGGCACGTACCAGAAAATGCCGCGGATCATCGACGATTTCGACGACGAGCAGCGCGAGTGCGCCGCCGGGTTCGCGCAGGGATATACCTGGATGACGCCGGCCACCTGCAACAGCTGGGCCCAAAGCCTGGTCCTGATCAACCCGGGCGTGACCCAACATCTGCTGATGAAATCGCCGACCGGAAGCCTCGTTCCGGTGACGCTCACACCCGCGGATCAGGGCTTCCCGAGCGGGGTTCTGCGCCAATACGCCTCACTGGACTTTTCACTGGCGCGCGTCTGGGACGGCAAGTGGTCGGTCAAAGTCGACTACGTCTACTCGAAGACCTGGGGCAACACCGAAGGACCGGTCAGCACCTACTCGCAGCAGAGCGGATCGTACGAATCGATCACGACCGCGTGGGATTTCCCCGAGAGAATGCAGAATTCGTACGGCATACTGCCGAACGATCGCACGCATCAGTTCAAGGCCTACGGGGCTTACTCCATCACCCCGGACTGGACCGTGGGCGTCAACCTGTACGCCGCCTCCGGCACCCCGAAAATGTGCCGCGGTCCGTACGGGCCGGATGAGCTGCCTCTGCACGGCTCCCATACCTACTACTGGTGCGGCGGCCACCCGGTGCCCCCGGGCTCGCTGGGCCGCATGCCTTGGACCAGCCGCCTGGACCTGAACCTGGATTACAGGCCATCTTGGCATTGGGCCGACCACAAGGTCGACTTCAACGTCGCGGTGTTCAATGTGCTCAACAGGCAGACACCGCTGTTTCTCGACGACTCATATGGGACGACAGGGAGTCCCAACGATGATTACGGCTACGTCGAGAATTTCACGCCGCCACGCAGTGTCCGATTCCAGGTTGCCTATGACTTTTGATTGACCCCGGCGTAGCATGGGAAAATGACACAGTCCGCGCAGGGCGTCTCGCGGCGACCTCTCTCATCGGTGGCCGCCCGCCTGCTGGCGAGGGCCCGCAGGGAGTGGGGTCAGCAGCAGTTTGAAGCTGCGGAACAGTCGCTGATCAACGTGCTGAGATTGGCGCCCGATGAACCGGATGCCGTGCGGCTGCTCGGCATGGTGGTCCAGCGCCTCGGCAGGCACGCCGAGGCGAGCGCGTCCTTTCGCCGGGTGCTGGCGATTTGTCCCGAGGATTCCGATCTGCGAATCGGGCTCGGCATATCCCTGTTCGAGCTGGGCGAGGTCGATGAAGCGCTGGCGCACTTTCGCCAGGCCTGCAGGCTCGAGCCGGCTTCCGCCTCGGCATGGTTCAATCTCGGCGAGGCACTCGGGCGCCAGGCGCTCACACAAGAGGCCCTCGTTGCTTTGCGACGCGCGCTCGAGCTCGACGCGGCGCACATATCAGCCCGACTCTCGCTGGCCCGGGCACATGCCAACCTGGGCCAGGTCGATACCGCGGTGGCCGAGTTTCGCGAAGTACTGCGACACAACCCCGCCCATGCCGAGGGCTGGTTCGGGCTGTCGAATCTCAACGTAGTCCGCTTCGATGCCGCTGACTGCGCCGCACTGCAGCGCGCTTTGACCCGGCAGGACTTGTCGCACCGCGATCGCGAGCTGCTCGGTTTCACTTTTGCAAAGGCCCTCGAGAACCAGGGCGAGTATGCGCAGGCGTTCGAAGCCTTCCGCGCCGCCAATGCTTCCCGCCGCCGCCGGGTGCAGTGGGATGCCGCGGGAGAGCACAAGCGTGTCGAGGCGATCCTGCGAGTATTTGACGGCCCGCCGCCCACCCCGATCGATTCCCGGCTCGGAAATGAAGCCATCCTGATCGTCAGTATTCCGCGCTCCGGCTCGACGCTGGTCGAGCAGATCCTGGCTTCACATCCGGAGGTAGAAGGCGCGAACGAGATCAAGGACATGAAGCAGATCGTCGATGCGGAGACCCAGCGTCGGAACTCGGCATTCCCACTCTGGGTGCCCGACGCCACGGCCGACGATTGGCAGCGTCTCGGCGGCGAATATCTCGCACGAACCGCACGTTGGCGGCAGACGAGGCCGCGATTTACCGACAAGAGCCTCGTCACGTGGTATCTGGTGGGCGCGGCTTTGGCGATGCTGCCCGCCGCGCGCGTCGTGGTCGTGCGGCGCGATCCGGTGGAGACCTGCCTGGGGTGCTTTCGCCAATGCTTCAGCGAGGCGAGCGGCTTCGCCTGCGACCTGGACGAGATGGCCGATTACTGCGGCGACTTCCTGCGGCTGACACGCTTTTGGCTGCAGAAGTATCCGAGTCAGGTATTCGATCTGCAGTACGAAGCATTGGTGGCCGAGCCGGAGCCCGTGATCCGCCGCCTGCTCGACTTCTGCAATCTCCCCTTCGCACCCGAATGCCTCGAGTTTCACAAGACCGCGCGCACTGTGCAGAGCCTGCCCAGTGCCGCGCTCGTACGCCAACCGATGCGCGGCGACACCGCGCGCAGCGCGCTTTTCGGTGACAAGCTGGACTCCCTGCGCAAGCGCCTGCGGGATGCGGGCGTTGATGTGCGATAAGGCTTGCCCGTACCCCCCGAAGCTGACTTCACCCGCATGGCCAACGCTCTTGCCACCTGCCTTCTCGACGGCGCTTTGCTGCCCACCAGCGCGGCGCGTATCTCGCCGCTCGATCGCGGGTTTCTGTTCGGCGACGGTATCTACGAGGTCGTGCCCTGCTACGGTGGCAAGCCGTTCCGCCTGCAGGCGCATTTCGACCGTCTGCAGGCAGGTCTGGACGCGCTCGGGATTCCCAACCCTTACCCGCGCGCGCGCTGGGCCGAGCTCATAAGCGAGCTCATCGCGGCCAACGGCGGCGGCGATATGGGGATATATCTCGAGGTGACGCGTGGGGCCGGCGAGGGTCGCGACTTCTTGCCCGACCTGGACATGGAGCCCACTGTTTTCGGCTTCTGCTGGCGGCTGGCGCCGGCGCGGCCCGAGCACGGCATCACGGCCGTCACGTTGGAAGACATCCGTTGGCTTCGCTGTGACATCAAGTCCATCGCGCTGCTTGCGCCCGTGATGCTGCGCATGGAGTCCAAGCGCCGCGGCGCGGACGAGGCGATCCTGGTACGCGAGGCGCGCCTGGCAGAGGGCAGCTCCAGCGCCGTGTTCGTGGTCAACGACGGCCACATTGGCACACCGCCGGCGAGCCATGAGCGCCTGCCGAGTATTACCCGCCTCGCCGTCGGCGATGTGCTCGTTGCGCTCGGACTGCCGTTACGGGTGCGTGAAATGCATCGCGACGAGCTCTATACGGCCGATGAGATTTGGATCGCCAGCTCGACCCGCGAGGTAGTGCCCGTCACGCTCCTCGATGGGCGCGCCGTGGGCACGGGCAAACCCGGGCCGATCTGGCGCCGCGTCCTCGATGCGTACCAGGCGCTGAAGAAGCGCGAGGCAGCCTGAGCCGCCGGCTCGTGATGCGCCTGCGAGTTCGCTGGTGCCCTAGTGTTTGGCCAGCATGCCCTGGGCAAGTGTGCGCACGACCTGGAGGAAACGCCTCTGAACTTTATTCAGCGGGCTATCGGGCCGATGCATCGCATATAGCACGACTTCGAGGAATGGCTTGAGCGGACGCATCTGGACGCTGCTCGCATCACCACAGCGCGCCGTGAAGGGATCCACCAGCGCCACGCCTTCGCCCTTGGCGACGAGCGAACGGGCCAACTGATACGTCTGCACCGCGACCGCGGTTTTCGGCGGTGGATCGATCTTCGCCAGGTGGCTTTGCAGCAGGCTGCCCAAGGCGTCGCGCACCGTGATGCCGATCAGGGGCTGACTGGCCAGGGCGCTGATCGGCAATGGCTGCGCCAATTCCGGCGGCGACCACCTGTCGGGCGGCGCGATCACCATGACCTGTCCGCGGCAGAGCACTCTTTGGCGCAGGTTCTGGTGGCCCGTATCCTGCAACGTGAGGCCGAGGTCCGTTTCACGAAGCGTCAGCGACTCGCACATCGCCGCCGAATGCTCCGTGGACAACTCGACCGTCACATCGGGAAAATCCTTGCGCAACAGGACGGTCGCGGACGGAAGCAGCACCTGCGCCAGTGTCGGTGTGCAGGTCACACGCAACGGGCTGCTTCCCGGTTGGCCCATATTGGTCGTCAGGCGCTCCAGGTCCTGTACCTCCTGAATGATGTTCTCGATCCGCTCGCGCAGCAGCTGCGCCTGCTGGGTCGGCTGAATGCGGCCGCGCACGCGGCTGAACAGGGCGAAGCCGAGCTGATTTTCGGCGTGCTGCAAGGCCTTGCTGGCCGCGGGTTGCGATATGTCCAGTAGCTTCGCCGCCCCGGTGATGCTGCCGGAGGTCAGAATCGCATGAAACAGTTCAATGTATCGCAGCCGCATAGCGCTCCGTCCACCCGTATTCGTCGAGGTGACAGCTTGGAGTTCAGCACAATTCGTTACTGTCAAGCAAACCGCAACCGTGCCCGACGCGCACCCGGTCCTCACCGGCGCAAAGCGCCCATCCCCACAACCCTGAGTTATGCCATTCCCCCGTCTTTTCATTGGTGGCTGGCATCTGCCATGGTTATGCTTCTTCGGCCTTTTTACGCTGAACGGAATCAGTTGGAGCGCCGATTTCATGTCCACTCATGGTGATGCAGCCGACCCGGGCCATTGGGGCCCGCCCTTTCTGCTGTATCTCGGTAAAGCACCGGACGATCTGGCGATCAAGACAGCCAGGGGACTGGCTTACTGGCGGCCGGAGTGGTGTCTCGGCCAGTATCGCAGTCCCGGCTGTCAGCTGACACTCGGCTTGCCGGATATGGACCCGGCGCGGGCCAAGGCCGCAGGCGTAAACACCATGGTCATTGGCACCGCAAGTGCCGGCGGGGTGATGGCGCGCGAGACCGTCGCCGACATCATCACCGCGCTGGACGCCAACCTCAACGTGATTTCCGGCCTGCATGAGAAGCTGCGTGGCAACGCGGACATCGTGGCGGCCGCCAGACGCAATGGCCGAACGTTGTTCGACGCCCGCGAATACACCAAAAGGATCCCGGTCGGCACCGGTCGGAAGCGATCCGGGCGGCGTCTGTTGACGGTGGGCACCGATTGCTCGGTCGGCAAGATGTACACGACGCTCGCGATCGAGCGGAGCATGCGCAAGCGCGGGCTCAAGGCGGATTTCCGCGCCACCGGACAGACCGGCATCTTCATCGCGGGCAGCGGTATACCCGTGGATGCGGTAATCGCCGACTTCATCTCCGGAGCGGTCGAAATGATCTCGCCCGCCCGTGAAGACGGCGGCTGGGATCTCATCGAAGGCCAGGGATCGCTATTCCATCCGTCGTACGCCGGCGTGTCGCTGGGCTTGCTCCACGGCGCCCAGCCGGACGCCTTGGTGTTGTGCCACGAGCTGACGCGACGGCACATGCGCGGACTACCCGCCAGCCCGCTCCCGGAGCTGGAGCGTTGCCTGGAAGCCAACCTCACCGCTGCTCGCCTCACCAACCCGGAGGTCAAAGCAGTCGGTGTTGCGCTCAACACGTCCAATGTATCCGAGCAGGCAGCGCGCGCCGCATGCCGCGAGATCGGTCAGCGACTGGGCTTGCCCTGTGAAGACCCGGTCACCATGGGAGTCGAATCCATCGTGAATAATCTGCTCTCGTGTTGCGCACACTGAACCTCCGGCAGCGCACGTTGCCGTTGCGATCGCCCTTTCGCATCTCGCGTGGTGTCAAGCTTGCAGCCGAGGTGGTGACCGTCGAGCTCGACCAGGCGGGTTGCGTCGGACGTGGGGAGTCAGTTCCCTATGGTCGTTACGGCGAATCCATGGCGTCCGTGATGGATCAAATCGAGTCGCAGCGCAGTGCGATGTGTGCCGGCATGGGCAGGGACGAGCTGCAGGCGCGCCTGCCTGCCGGAGCCGCGCGCAACGCGCTGGATGCGGCCTTGTGGGACCTGGAAGCGCAACTTGGCCACATACCTGTATGGCAACAGCTGGCTCGGCCGCCCCACTCGCCACTCGAGACTGCGCTGACGATCAGTATCGACACGCCGCAGGAGATGGCGAAGGCTGCTGCGGCCATCGCGAATCCGAAGCTGATCAAGATCAAGGTGGACGCTCACGATCCGGTTGCGCGCATCGAAGCCGTGCGGCATGCGGTGCCTGCGGCCAGGCTCATCGTGGATCCTAACGAGAGCTGGACAATCGACATTCTGCGCGAGGTGCAACCGAGACTCGAACGCGCCTGCGTGAGCCTGCTGGAACAGCCGCTTCCGGCCGATGCAGACGATGGTCTGCTGGAGTTTTCGAGCCGCATCCCAGTCTGCGCCGACGAGGCCTGTCACACCGCCTCGGACCTGCCGGCGTTGCTCAATCGCTATCAGGCTGTAAACATCAAACTGGACAAGACCGGGGGTCTGACCGAGGCCTGGCGCCTGCTGCGCGACGCCAGGGATCTTGGATTCATCGTCATGGTCGGGTGCATGGTTTGCTCATCGCTCGGCATTGCGCCGGCGCTGGAAGTCGCGCGCGACGCTGACTTCATCGATCTGGACGGGCCGCTCTGGCTGGCAAGCGACCACGCCGATGGCCTCACCCTGCAAGACGGCCTGCTGATGCCACCGTCGCCGGGATTCTGGGGCGGCCGATGAGCGGCCGCACCCTCGCGCTGCGAGCGGCACTGACCCTGGCAATCGCCGCCAGTACGGTGGCGGGCGCTCAAGACAGCACCGGTGGACCCGTGCTCCCCAGCACCCGCAACGCGCCCGCCGTCACCCGCGAGGCGCTGGCCCGGGCAAAGCCGGTCATCGCACGGCACGCCATGGTTGTCAGCGCGCAGCATCTGGCGACCATGGCCGGGGTGCAAATCCTCGAGAAAGGGGGCAACGCAATCGATGCCGCCGTCGCCGTCGGCTACGCGGAGGCCGTCGTGCATCCGTGCTGCGGCAATATCGGCGGTGGCGGTTTCATGACCATTCATCTCAAGAGCGGTCAGAACCTGTTCTTGAACTTCCGTGAGAAAGCGCCGCAAAAAGCCACACCGACCATGTTCCAGGATACCAATGGCAACGTGGTGCCTGATCGGAGCACCGACTCCTATTTGGGAGTGGGAGTGCCGGGCACGGTCATGGGCCTGAATACCGCGCTCGCGAAATACGGCACCATGTCGTTGAAGCAGGTGATGGCGCCAGCCATCAAGCTGGCCCGTGACGGCTATGTGCTCGAGCGCGGCGACGTCAACATTCTCAACGACAGCGCCGCCGACTTTGCCAGGCATCCTAACGTTGCCGCCATTTTCCTCAACCGCGGCCGGCCTTATGTGACCGGCCAGCGCCTGGTTCAAAAGCAGCTCGCACATACGCTCCAGCAGATTGCCGATCAGGGCACCGACGCGTTCTACAGAGGTCCGATTGCGCGAGCCGTGGTCGGGGCGAGCCAGGCCAACGGCGGCATCCTGTCAGTGCAGGACTTCGCCAATTACACCGTACAATGGGAAAAGCCGATCCAATGCCGCTACCGCGGCTATACCATTCTCTCCGCGCCGCCGCCGAGCTCAGGCGGCACGACGCTGTGTGAGATCCTGCAGATCATCCAGCCGTACCCGTTTGCCGAATGGGGCTACGGTTCGGTCAACGCGGTGCACTATCTGGCCGAGGCCGAGCGCCGCGCCTTCGCCGATCGCAACACCTACCTCGGCGATCCGGCATTCGTCCACAATCCGCTCGATGAGCTGCTTTCGGCCGCGCACGCGGCAAAGCGGCGCGCCACCATCCAGCCGGACGAAGCCACGCCTTCGTCCGCGATCCGCGGCGATCTCGGCGCCAGCGAAGGCAACCACACCACGCACTATTCTGTGGCCGACAGGTATGGCAATGCGGTTGCGGTAACCTACACCATCAATTTCCTGTTCGGCATCCGGCAGATTGCCGGCGACACCGGCTTCTTCCTCAACTACGAGATGGATGACTTCACGTCCAAACCCGGCGTGGCGAACGCAGCAGGCCTGGTGCAGGGCAAAGTCAACCAGGTCGAGCCGGGCAAACGCCCCTTGAGCTCGATGACGCCGACCATCGTCATGCGCAATGGCAAACCGCTCTTGCTGACCGGCAGTCCGGGCGATGCCACCATCATCTCGACCACGCTGCAAAGTATCCTCGACGTCGTGGACTACGGCATGAACGTGCAACAGGCCGTGAACGCGCCGCGCCTGCACCAGCAGTGGTATCCGGACGAAATCTGGGTAGAAGACGGCATGCTCTCGTCCAAGTCGCAACGGCAGCTGCAGAAAATGGGCTACCGGTTCAGAACGATCCACGCCATGGGCGCCGATGAAGCCATCCTGATCAACCCGAAGACGGGCGACCTCGAGGGCGCGAACGATCGGCGTCGCCCGGCCGGCCTCGCGGCCGGCTACTGATTCCGTGTGCACTGACGGCGCGCGTCTGGACGGTGTGGATCTGCAGGCCCTGGCACAGCGGGTCGGCACGCCGCTCCATGTCTACTCCGCTTCCGCAATCCGGCAGCGCATCCGCGCGCTGCAAGCGGCCGTGCATGGGCTCAATACGCTGGTCTGCTATGCGGTCAAGGCCAACGCCAACATGGCCGTTCTGGAAATAATGGCCGATGCCGGATTGGGCGCCGACATCGTTTCGGGCGGCGAATTGCAGCGCAGTCTGCGTGCGGGCATTGCCTCGGACCGCATCGTATTTTCCGGCGTTGCCAAGAG
>JBOIAB010000007.1:0-14898 GCA_050738635.1 Steroidobacteraceae bacterium | reverse complement strand
ATGTCGTGATGCTCACTCTGGCGCTCTACCTGCTGCGCCTGTTTGGTCTGGGCATGATGCTGGAGACCGCCTTTACCGAGATCGGACGCTGGTTCGTTGCGAACCGGGGCCGCGCCATGGCGCTCATCGCACCCGGCCAGCAGGCGGGAGTGGCGATCCTGCCGCTTGCCGTCGTACTGATCGCCAAGGCCACGGGGGGCTGGCGCACGGCGTGGATCGCTTCGGCTGTGCTGATCGTGCTGGTCGGCATGCCGGGCATCATCGCGCTGCTGAAGGTGGAACGCGTGCCGAGGTCGAAGGAGGCGAGGGCGCGCGGCCGGAATACGGCTCGCGACTGGACGCGCTCGGAGGTGGTACGGGACCCGATTCTCTACCTCTTGCTCCTGGGAGTCCTCGCGCCGTCGGTCATCTCGACGGTCATCTTCTTCGAGCAGGACTATCTCATCGATCTGCGCGGTTACGATCGGTTGGCCTTTGCGGCCGCCTATCCCCTGATGTCCGTTACGACCGTATTTTTCGGCCTGGTCTGCGGCGATATGATCGACCGGCTCGGCAGTTTGCGGTTATTGCCCTATTTTCTGCTGCCCCTCGCCATTGCCTCAGCGACTGTGGGCCTGATTACGCCGATGTGGGGCGTGTATCTTTTCATGTTCCTGCTCGGCATCAGCAACGGCTTCACCTCCACGCTGCTCGGCGCTCTATGGCCGGAAGTGTATGGGCTTGCCAACCTCGGCGGCATCCGCGGGATCGTCGTCTCGGCCATGGTGTTCTCGACCGCGATCGGTCCCGGCCTATCCGGCGCTCTCATCGATAGAGGCATCTCGCTGCCGAGACAGATGCTCTGGTTGTCGGGCTGGTGCGTGGCGGCGTGCTTCGTGCTGGCCTTTGCCGCCTCACGAGTACGGCAGCGTGAGGCGCGGCCAGACGAGTCACCGACTACGGCTCCTATTGCGCAGGAGTAATCCAGTTGGACGGCCGCGCGCGTGGCGGGGCGGTCCCCTGCACCGGCGTGGCCCCGAAGCGCGGATCAATGCCCCTTCACGATGTATTGCCGTGAAGGGATGGCTGCCTGCGACCCGCGTGGCATAATTGGCGCCTATCGCTGGGTCGGTTGCAGGAGTCCCGATGATTCGGCGAGCGTTCTTATCGCGGGGCGCAAGTCGAACCCGGCGCGCCGTACGGGTTTCGCGGGCGTTACTGGCCGCAATCGTCGGGGTCGTCTTGTGTTGCCAGACCGGCAGCGTGTGGTCGGCCAGCGCATGGGTACAGTCTGCAGCGAGCCAGAGCTCTCCGGACGCCGCCACGATCGAGCTACAGGCGGTGACGATTCGAGGAACGAGGGCCGGGCGTGAGCTCGCGCGGCAGGTGAATCACTTCGTCACCTCGGAAGTCTTCCAACTATCGGGTGAATCCCTCATACGCTGGGACACACCGATCTGTCCGCTGGTACAGGGTCTGCCGGCCGCCTTCAACGAATACCTGGAGTCCCGCATCACGCAGGTTGCGCTTGCCGCGCGCGCTCCCGTGGCTGGGAGGCATTGCAAGGAAAACCTGTACGTGTTCGTGAGCTCCCATCCTGAGCAGCTCCTCAATAAGTTATGGAAGAAGAATCCAGGGATGTATGGCGCGCCGAACGGGCTGGGTGGACCTGAGGGTTTCATACACTCCCGGCGCCCCGTCCGTGTCTGGTACAACACTGAGTCGAATTGTCAGAGCGCCTCCGGTGACAGCGCCGGGATCGTGAGCATGGGCATGAACTCGGGGATGGCCCAGCCTGCCGGCCGCCCCCTCGACATGTCGGCGGGCATGTGCTCGAACGTCGACACGCGGCTGAACTACGCGGCCATCAATGCGCTGTCGTCAGCCTTCATCGTCGTCGACATGAGTCAAATGAGGGAGATCACCACCGGGCAGCTCGCAGATTACGTCGCCATGGTCGGGCTCGCGCAAGTTCGTACGAACACCGATCTCGGCAAGGCGTCGACCATCCTGGGGCTATTCGATGATCCTACACACCCGCCGCAGGGATTGAGCCCCTGGGATCACGCTCTGCTCTATTCCCTGTACAACACCAACCAGAAGAGCATTGGGCAGATATCCGAAATAGAGGATACCGTGTTGACGCGGGTCGCGCACCAGGCAGATTCCGCGGACCAACCAGCCGTTCCAGCTTGGGTCGATGAGGTTCTGCCGCAGCGGGACGCGAAGATCACTTACTGGTATCTCGTGGGTGCCGAACAGGGCAATGCCGCCGCGGAGTACGATCTCGGCGTCGCGGAAGCCCAAGGCGAGGGCGAGCCGAAAGACGACGCCAAAGCCGCGCAGTGGTTTCTCAAGGCCGCCCAGCAGGGTAACGTCCGCGCGCAATACAACCTCGGGGCGATGTACGACCTGGGCGATGGCGTGCCGCAGGACTACGCCCAGGCGGCGGTGTGGTTCCGCAAGGCCGCCGAGCAGGGAAATGCCAATGCCCAGAGCAATCTCGGGGCGGCATACGCCAACGGTCAGGGAGTGCCGCAGGACTACGCGCAGGCCGCTCAGTGGTACCAGAAAGCCGCCGAGCAGGGTTATATCGACGCGCAGGTCAATCTGGCTTCCATGTACGTCGACGGCAACGGTGTGCCGAGGGATTACGCCAAGGCCGCTCATTGGTACAGCACGGCCGCGCAACAGGGCAACGCCGCCGCGCAATACGACCTGGGAGTCACCTATCTGGAGCAGGGCGGCCCGCAAAACTACGCCGATGCCGCTCAATGGTTCCGTAAGGCTGCCGAGCAGGGCGACGTCCATGCCCAGAGGAGTCTCGGGTTGGCGTACGCCAAAGGTCAGGGCCTGCCCCGGGACTTTGCTCAGGCCGCGCAATGGTTCCGCAAGGCGGCCGAGCAGGGCGATGCCAATGCCCAATACTACCTGGGCAACATGTTCAACAGCGGCCTCGGCGTGCGGCGTGACTCTGTGGCGGCCTATAAGTGGTGGACACTGGCCAGGTCAGATTCGAGCGTGACCGATGACGCCCACGGCCGATCCATGCACAAATTGCGAGTGTCAGCTTCCCATCTGAGTGCCGAGCAGATCGCGCGCGCGGATCGCGAGGCTTCCGAGTGGCTGGCCGACCATCATTCCGCTCGTTGAGCCGATTTCTATCGCGCAAATGCCTTGTCGACGAAGTTAACGATCCGCTGACGGGCGTCGAAGCCGTGCCAGGGCTCGGGGCTGGGCTCGCCGAAGATGCCGATGGCCAGCGGGCCATGGTCCTCGCGCGGATACTCGATCAGATCAACGGGGATGCCCTTCTGGCGAAGTGCGCGGAACATCTCCTCGCTCTGCCCGAGAGGATCGGTGCGGTCGGTCTCGCCCTGGAGCAACAGGAGCGGAGTTTTGGCATGGGAGGCGTAGGCGAGCGCGCTTTGCTTCCAGGCGTCGGCTGCGTGCTCCCAGGGGAATCCGCCGTAGAACCAGCGGTCGTACCAGGAGCCGTGTTCGGTGCCGTATTCGCTTTCCTGGTCGATGACGGGCGCGCCGGCGACGATCGCCTTGAAGCGCGTGGTCTTGCCTTCCATGAATCCGGCCATCTCGCCACCGTAGCTGTAGCCCATGAGCGCCATCTTGCCCGGGTCGAGCGGGTATTTCGCGAGGACGGCATCGACGCCCGCGAGGATGTCGTGGAGGTCGCCGCCACCCATGTCGTAGCGGTTCGCAGCGACGAACGCTGCTCCATACCCCGTACTACCGCGGGGATTGGTGCAGAGCACGGCCCGCGTCAGAGGGAGAGTCCGCGAATATCAGTCCCTTCGACTACCGGTTGGATAACGTGCGCGATGCGGCTATGGCGGCGAACGTGCTCTGGGCGCTGCACGAGGAGCGCCGGGTGGGCGATTGATGGTATTCGCGCACGACGGTCATGTCATGAACGCCCATGGTCGCGGAGGAATATGGCGCGTGTACAAGGAACCGCCGCTAATGATGGGCGCGCATCTTCGCACTCAACTCGGTAGAGAGCTGAGGATCATCGTGACTCTCGCAGCGCACAGTGAAGGAGGGCTTCCCGCCGGTCATCCGATACCTGACAGCGTCGAGGTTTCACTTGAGAGCCTCCGCAGGTCGTTCTTTGCCCTCGATTTGCATGGGGCGCGAGGCAATGAGGGCGCTATGGCATGGTTGGATGAACGCCGGCCGATTCGACAGAACTTCGATACCGAGCTCGACGTGGTTCCGGCCCGAGCATTTGATGTGGTCGTGTTCACGAACACAGTTACCCGAGCGATTACAAACGGAGCGCGACCGTAAACCGCTCGCTCACCTCCTATCGGGCAGGGATATGATACGAAGCGGCGTCGATGCGGCTGGTGCCAGCGGACGCGGAGCTCGATGACTTCGGGGATGTAGAGACGCCGAGGGTAGATGGGGTCCCGGGAGTTGGCGCGGGATTATCCGTATAGAAACAAGGTGATGTATTCAGTACAACGCCTTGAAAAAAAAAGAATTGGTTTCCCGGGTTGGACCCGAATTGAATCGTAACCGGGCAGCGCTCAGGCGGACATTGTGCCTGGGACGGCGAAGGGACATACTGCAGCCATAACAGCCCGATTCTGGATCGGGCGGTCGATCCCAATCAACGGTGATCGGATGTTCCGGTGGGTCTATAAGCATGAGCGCTTCATGGAGGAATCCGAGCGTTGTGTAGAAGCGACGGCCAGGTTCGGGGGGGCCGAGGAGCAGTCGCTTGCCAACCGCATTCTCGAGCACCCGCTCGCCTATCAACGGTGGTTATCGGATCACGACCGGCTCATTAGGGGCGTGTCGGAGCAGGCGAAGCTCGAGCGACAGGTACAGGCCCTGAGACGTTCCACCTTCGGTCTCATTCACCGCACGGCTCTGTTTGGGTATCTGCGCGATCAACATGTCGTGGGCGTACGTCGGCAACACCTGTTTGCATTGTTTTACGGGCCCCGGGATTACGCCAACAGCGTGGTAGCCGAGCACGGAAATTATCTGCGCTCCAACTCGAGTTACCTCTGTACCCGCTTTCTCGCCGACGAGCTGATGCATGACAGCGCGATGCAGGAGCCGCTGCAGCTCTATGAGGAGTGGTACGCCGATTACTTCAGGAACTTCTGTAACATTGCCTTGGCCGAAACGCCGGAGGAGAAGGAGACCGCGACGGCATTATTCACGCTGCAGCCGCTTCTCAAATATCGCCTGAACGAGGCCCGGCAGGCGATCCTGGAATTGCCTCACCAGGCAGGCGGCGTCTGGCGAGAGCGGGAGCTCAGACAGCCGACCGGAGACACGGTGAAGCTTCGCGTCACGTTCCGCGCCCCCGGAGATCCCCGCGGCAGGAATGCCTTGATGCGGAACTAAGTATTTGATTTATTGGCTCCCCGGGTTGGACTCGAACCAACGACCAACGGATTAACAGTCCGTTAAAGTCGTCCATCGTTACCCACGGCTGGCCACGCCCAGCCGCTACATCTCTGTAACATACTGATTTAATAGAAGTACCTGTCCATGCGCGTAAAGTGGGGTCCACGTATAGCCACGGCGCTAGTGTAACGGTAGTGCAACGGATTGGGTATACTCACCAACGGATTGGCGGGGCGGACTCGAACCAAACCCAGCGGAGAAAGCTCGTGTCGCTTACCGTGAAGGCTTTGCGTGCGCATAAGGACGGCGAGCGCGACGAATGGGTATCAGACGGTGCCACGCGAGGCAGCGGCGCCTTGTGGGCACGGCTGAGTCGAAGAGGAGTCTCATTCTACTTTCGATACACGCACGACAAGAAGAAAAGAGCCCTACCGATCGGCGCGTACGACGAGAGCGGCACGAGCGGCCTGACACTCGTCCGGGCACGTGACAAGGCCGGCGAGCTCTCGAAAATCTACCAGTCCGGCATCACGGACCTGCACGGCCATCTCGAGCGCGAGCGTGAAGCCGCCGCGCGAGCGCTGCGGGCCGCGGACGAAGCCGCGCGCCGGGAGCAGGAGGCGGCGCAGCGCTCGACGCTCAAGCAACTGGTTGACGCATACGTCGGCCATCTCGAGCGGCAGAACAAGCAATCGACAAGGGATGTGCGCTCGATCCTCACAAAGCACGTGCTCGAAGCCGCGCCGGACCTCGCGGTCACCAAGGCGGCCGAGGTGCCCTCAGACGAGTTCGTGAGACTCATTGGTAAGCTGGTCGAGGCAGGGAAGGGTAGGACTGCGGGCAAGTGCCGGAGCTATCTGAGGGCCGCGTACAGCCTCGCCATACGGTCGCGGACCGATCCGGACGCGCCGCTCACCATCCGCGCGTTCGGGATCACAGCGAACCCGATAGCAGACATCGGCGCACTCGGCAAGTACAACCGGACGCGGGACCGCGTGCTGAACGCGGTGGAGCTCGTCGCGTTTCTCAGGCGGCTTGAGGCGCTGCCGGCGGGCGCGCAGAAGGATGCCTTGCGGCTTTGTGTGTTCCTGGGCGGCCAGCGACCGGCGCAGCTCTTGCGCGCGCGCCCGGGCGATGTCGACCTCACCGCCGGCACGCTTACGCTCTACGATCCGAAGGGCGCGCGCCAACAGCCGCGGCAGCACATCGTGCCGCTGACGGTCGATGCGAGCGCGATTCTCGAGCGGCGGTTGCGGGAGCTCGATGACGGCGAGTCGCTCTTCTCAACCGGCAAGCAAACCGTGATGCGGATCGAGACCATCTCGGCGCTGGTCACGGAACTCGCGGCCGCGATGGTCAAGGCGAACGAGGCGCGCGAGGCCTTCCAGCTACGCGATGTGCGGCGGACGGTCGAAACGATGCTCGCCGCGCTTCGCGTATCGCGCGACGTGCGTGCGCAGCTGCAATCCCATGGGCTCGGCGGCGTCCAACAGCGCCACTATGACCGGCACGACTACATGCTGGAGAAGCGGCAGGCGCTCGGGATATGGACCCGCCATCTTAAGCGGCTGCAGGAGGGCAAAGCCGGCGAAGTCGTGCCGCTGCCGAAGACGCGTTCAATGAGAAGAGCGATTGAATCGGCCGACCGGTGAACGGGGCGGGCGCGCCCGGTGGATTTCCACGGTGCGCGGGCTCACACTGAGCTCGTACGCCATGACTTTGTTGGGATTGCCCTGGGTCATGAGCACGAGCACCTTGTGCTCACGCGGAGTCAGGGATTTAAGACGCTCGTGAATGCGCCCGCGCTCTTGGAGAAGCCGTGCGCGTCTGCGCGTCCTTGGCGAGCGCCCGCTGGATGCCGTCGATCAGCTCCTGGTCGCGGAAGGGCTTCTGCAGGAAGTCGAAAGCGCCGTGTTGCCTGGCCTCCACCGCCATCGGGATGGGCGAAGTGCCAGGGCATCCTCGCGATGTCGCTGGATCTGCAAGCGGCGGGCGGGCGCGAGCCGGAAGGCCTGCGGCGGACGGTCTGACTCGCCGCCATCCGGCGGCATGCGGACTTCTACGTACTGCGATGTCCGCGCAATAGTGCGAGAGTAGGCAGGTCGGTTGACCGGAACGCCGGTCGTCCGAAGCAGCGTTCGACTCGACCACTGGGGAAAGAACCATGATAGCGCAAACTGTAGACCGGAGCTTCGCGAAGGGCGTGAAAAGTGCAGTGCGTGCCGCTGCCGCGCAGGCCGCGCAGGCCGCGGACGTCAGCGCCACTTACGGCTGCGTTGATTGGTACCACTATCCTGCGCCGGCAATTGACGAAGCACGAGACGCCGAGCGTCTCGAGCAAGTGAAGCTCGGCTACGTGCATCGTCGGATCGATGATCAGCTCGGTAGGAGTCGGCGGGTTGATCTGCAGGGGGCGCCCGCGGATCGTGATGACGCTCCCCCGTGACTCGCCGACCGTCCTGCTTACGCACCAGGTTCTCCAGCAACACCTCGGGGCTGTCTGGCAGCCGACCGGCTTCGTCTGCGAGAACGAACGGTGGATGCGACACCTCGTTTGATCGACGCGACGCTCGTAGCGCGGGCCGCGGAGCGGCAGAGCTCTGATGGTTGATGCATGAGCAGGGTGCAAATCGAAGGCGGCGAGATCTCCGCCAGATCAGCGGGCCCATCCGCCAATCCGTAGCAATGCGGATGCGCCGCGGGGCCGACCATGGGATTCTCCGCTTTCGAACCATCCGGCGATGCTCGAGGCGACGACCATGACTCAGCGAGGCCCGACGGTTAATCCGATCCACGACCTCATGCCCTCGGACATCGAGGGCTTCGAGTCACTCGCGGAGCTGGCGCTCGATGTGCGCTGGTCCTGGAATCACGCCGCGGATCACATCTGGCAGCAGCTCGACCGGGACTCATGGGAGCTGGCCCGCAGCCCCTGGGTCGTGTTGCAGAGCGTCGCGCGCGACCGTATCGAGCAGCTCATGGCCGATTCCGCTTTCCGCGGCAGCGTCCAGGGGCTCCTCGAGGAGCGGCGCCAGGCCGAGCAGTCGCGCGCGTGGTTTCAGCAGACGCATGCCGGCTCGGCACTGACTGCCGTGGCCTACTTCAGCATGGAGTTCATGCTGGCCGAGGCACTGCCCATCTATTCCGGCGGGCTCGGCAACGTCGCCGGCGATCAGCTCAAGGCGGCCGAGGAGCTCGGCGTGCCGGTCGTGGGGGTGGGATTGCTCTACAGCCAGGGTTACTTTCGCCAGGTCATCGATCAGGAAGGCACCCAGAAGGCCGTCTTTCCCTACAACGACCCGGGCCAGCTGCCGATCACGCCTCTCAGACGGGGGAACGGAGCATGGCTGCGTTTCCAACTGAAGCTTCCGGGTCATCAGATCTGGGTTCGCGCCTGGCAGGTGCGCGTCGGACGCTCGCGGCTCTATCTGCTCGACAGCAACGACGCGGCCAACTTCCCCGCCTATCGAGGCATTACCGGAGAGCTCTACGGAGGAGGACCGGAGCTGCGTCTGCAGCAGGAGCTGCTGCTCGGTATCGGCGGCTGGCGGCTGCTGAGCCTCCTCGGCATTCAACCGGAGGTCTGTCACTTGAACGAGGGCCACGCGGCATTTGCGGTGCTGGAGCGAGCCCGCGGCTTCATGAAGGAGAGCGGCCAATCGTTCGAGACCGCATTGGCCGCGACCCGCGCGGGGAATCTCTTCACGACGCACACCGCCGTCGCGGCCGGCTTCGATCGCTTCGAGCCGGAGCTGATCGAGCGCTATCTCGGCGCCTACGCCGAGGCGGAGCTCGGGATCAGCCGCCAGGCGCTGCTCGCCCTCGGGCGCACGAATGCCGACGATGCATCCGAGCCCTTCAACATGGCTCAACTCGCCATGCGCGCCAGCGGCGCCATCAACGGAGTGAGCCGCCTGCATGGGGTCGTGAGTCGGCGCATCTTCGCGCCCGCATTTCCGCGCTGGCCGCTCGATGAAATCCCGGTCGGCCATGTGACCAACGGCGTGCACGTTCCGAGCTGGGACTCGGCTGCCGCAGATGCACTGTGGACCAAAGCCTGCGGGCAGGGGTGCTGGTTGAAGCCGGCGGAGTCTGTCGATCGACACATCGGCGAGCTTGGCGATGAGGAGCTGTGGCGCTTTCGCAATGCGAGCCGCGCCTCGCTGGTCGAGCATGCGCGCGAGCGTCTCGCGCGGCAGCTCACCGCTTCCGGCGCCGATGCGCAGGACGTCGATCGCGCTCGACACCTTCTCGACCCGCAGGTCCTTACTCTCGGTTTCGCGCGCCGCTTTGCCACGTACAAGCGGCCGAACCTCCTCCTGCACGATCCGGAGCGGTTGCTGAGGCTGCTCACGAACCCTGGCCGGCCGCTGCAGCTCATCATCGCGGGCAAGGCGCATCCCGCCGATGAGCCGGGTCGGGCATTGATCGCCCAGTGGACACACTTCATCCGCGGCACGGAAGCGCGCCAGCGTGCGGTCTTTCTCGCCGACTATGACATGCTGCTGACCGAGCGTCTGGTCCAGGGAGTGGACTTGTGGATCAACACGCCACGACGTCCGTGGGAGGCATGCGGTACCAGCGGCATGAAGGCGCTGGTCAACGGCGTCATCAACCTCTCGGAGCTCGACGGTTGGTGGGCTGAAGCGTACACGCCCGAGGTGGGCTGGGCATTGGGCGACGGTCGCGAGCACGGCGATGATCCCGCCTGGGATGCCAAGGAAGCGGATGCGCTCTACTCGCTCCTCGAGCATGAGGTCGTTCCGCAGTTCTACGAGCGCGAGCAGAACGGTGTGCCGCGCGCCTGGGTGGCGCGCATGCGCCAGAGCATGACGCGGCTGACGCCGCAGTACTCGAGCTTTCGCTCCGTGCGCGAGTACGTGGAGCAGCACTATCTCCCCGCCGCGTCTCGCTACCGCGAGCGCTCCGCTGGCAAAGGAGAGGAGGCGCGGCAGATTGCCGAGTGGCTCGCGACCCTCGAGAAACGGTGGAGGGAGCTGAAGTTCGGTCCGGTCCGGGCCGAGACCCGGGCCGGACAACACCGGTTCGAGGTTCTGCTGCATCTCGGCGAGCTCGATCCTGAGGCGGTGCATGTGGAGCTATATTGTGATGCGTGCGACAACGCTCCTTCGGAAAGGCACCCGACAGTGCGCGTGCGCCCGCTTGCGGACAGTCCCGGAACCCATCTATACGCCGCCGATGTACCCGCCACGCGCCCCTCGGGTCACTACACGGCCCGAGCGTTCCCTCATCGTGAGGGTGTGTCGGTGCCTCTGGAAGCGCATCACGTCCTCTGGCAACGCTAGTGCGCTCTGTGAGAGAGGCAGCGCGCAATAGGTAGATGTACCCACAAACTACGCAGAGGTACCACTGACCTGGGGCTGCATACGCACTTCCCGCGATTCATTTCGGCAGCGCGTGAGGCATCATGCAAGCATGCAAGTCCCAAAGCGGCCATCGTTGGACAATCGGCAGCACTTCTCGATCTGGTACTTCGTCGCGGTGCTTCTCGCCATGCTGCTGCTGCAGAGCATCCTGTTCCAGAGCCACGTGGAGACGCTGACCTACAGCGATTTCCAGACGTTGCTGCACGCCGGGAAGATCAAGGAGGTGCTGATCGGAGATGACTCCATCTCCGGCACCGTCGATCTGCGCGGAGCCAACACGCTCTTGCCGGCCGAGACGTGGAAGGGTCTGCCGAAGGACGACCTTGCGAAGCAGTCGTTCGTCACCGCGCGAGTGCCGGACAACAACCTGGTCGCGGAGCTGCAGGCGGCGAAGGTGCGCTTCTCGGGGCAGGTCGAGAATCGCTGGCTGTCGACGCTCCTGGGGTGGGTGGCCCCGGCGGCGATCTTCGTTGGCCTCTGGTTCTTTCTCATGCGGCGCATGGGCACGGGACAGATGGGCGGTTTCATGGATGTGGGGAAGAGCCGCGCCAAGGTGTTCGTGCAGAAGGAGACGGGCGTGAAGTTCGCCGATGTCGCCGGCATCGACGAGGCGAAGGAGGAGCTCATGGAGGTGGTCGACTTCCTCAAGAACCCCGAGCACTACCGCCGCCTCGGCGGGCAGATTCCCAAGGGCGTCCTCATCGTGGGGGCGCCGGGCACCGGTAAGACATTGCTCGCCAAGGCGGTGGCGGGTGAGGCGGCCGTCGCGTTTCTCTCGATCAGCGGCTCGGAGTTCGTCGAGATGTTCGTCGGTGTCGGAGCGGCACGCGTGCGCGACCTCTTCCAGCAGGCCGAGAAGCTCGCGCCCTGCATCATCTTCATCGACGAGCTCGATGCGCTCGGCAAGGCGCGGGGTATCGGCGGGGTAGGCGGCAACGACGAGCGCGAGCAGACGCTCAACCAGCTACTGGTGCAGATGGACGGCTTCGACACGCAAAGCGGCGTCATCATCATGGCCGCCACCAATCGCCCGGAGATTCTCGATGCGGCGCTCCTGCGCCCCGGCCGCTTCGACCGGCAGGTGGCGCTCGATCGGCCCGACATCCGCGGCCGCGAGCAGATCCTGCGCGTGCATGCCAAGCGTTTGACGCTCGGGGCGGACGTGGACCTTGCAGCAGTCGCCGGCAAGACCGCGGGCCTTGCCGGCGCCGATCTCGCCAACATCGTGAACGAGGCGGCTTTGCACGCAGCGCGGCGAGACAAGTCCACCGTCGACATGATCGACTTCGACGAGTCCATCGACCGTGCGGTCGCGGGGCTCGAGAAGAAGACCCGGGTCATGACGCCGAAGGAGCGGGAGACCGTCGCGTACCACGAGTCAGGGCATGCCCTCGTTGCCGAGTCGCGCGCGAGTGCCGACAAGGTCGCGAAGGTCTCGATCATCCCTCGCGGCATCGGCGCGCTCGGCTACACGCAGCAGCAGCCGACCGAGGACCGCTATCTCTTGAAGCACGGTGAGCTCCTGGATCGCTTGGATGTGCTCTTGGGCGGCCGCGGCGCCGAGCAATTGATTTTTGGCGAGCGCTCGACCGGCGCGCAGAATGACCTGCAGCGCGCGACGGATCTTGCGCGGCAAATGATCACCCGCTACGGCATGAGCGAGGCGCTGGGACCGGCCACGTTCGAGGGCGCGCGCACCGCGCTCTACCTTCCGGAGGCAACTGCCCCGAACCGCGCGGAATTCAGCGAGCGCACTGCAGAGACGATCGACGAGGAGGTGCATCGGCTCCTCGCGGCTGCCGAGAAGCGCGTCAGCGAAACGCTGGCCGCTCGGCGCGCCGAGCTCGAGGCGCTGGCCCGCGCGTTGCTGCAGCAGGAGCTCGTCGATCGGCCGACGCTGCTTGCGATACTCGGTAAGGCGCGTGAGAGCCGCGCGGTGCGGGAATTGCCGTCGTCTGCCGAGGGGCGTGCTGACGCCTCAGTGCCCGCCACCGCCTCGGCGTCTGCCGGCGCTGCTGCGTCGGCTGACGCGAGGGATTGTCGCCCCGCGGCCGCATAGCCGCCCACCGCGGCACCACCTCTCGGTTGCCGGGAGGACGGACTGTTGTGATTCTCGTCAATCAACACCGGAAATCGTCCATTCGGCGCATCAGGAGACCGACGTGCAGGAGTCCATGACAGCCGATACCACGCTCCAGGAGCAGGTAAGCGCAGCTCCGCAGAACTGCGCAGGGTTGACGGAGACGGAAGCCGCGCAGCGGCTTGCGCACTACGGGAAGAACACGCTCGCCGAGCATCACGTTGGCACCCTCGAGCGGCTCGCCCATTTTTTCTGGGGTCCCATTCCTTGGATGATCGAGGTCGCGGCGCTGCTCTCGGCGGTGCTCGGGCATTGGGACGATCTCGCCGTCATCCTGTTGATGCTATTCATCAACGCCGGCGTCGGTTTCTGGCAGGAGTTCAAGGCGGACAACGCCATTGCGCTCCTGAAGCAGCGCTTGGCGCTCAGGGCGCGCGTCAAGCGGGACGGGGTCTGGAGGGATATCGAGGCGACGCGGTTGGTGCCGGGCGACCTCGTCCACATCAAGCTCGGCAACATCGTCCCCGCGGATGTGAAGCTGACCGACGGTGCCTATCTCAGCATCGACCAGTCGGCGCTGACGGGCGAATCGCTGCCGGTCGACAAGAAGGTCGGCGAGGACGCGTATTCCGGCTCGATCGCTCGGCAGGGCGAGATGGATGGCATCGTCACCGCTACAGGCATGAGCACCTACTTCGGCAAGACCGCCCGCCTCGTCGAGCAGGCCGGGACGGTCTCGCACTTCCAGCGCGCGGTGCTGCGCATCGGCAACTTCCTCATCCTGACCACCGTCGGGCTCGTGCTGCTGATCGTGGTGGCGGGCCTCTTCCGCAACAATCCGCTGCTCGAGATGCTGCAGTTCGCGCTGATCCTCGCCGTCGCCTCTATCCCGGTGGCCTTGCCAGCGGTGCTGTCGGTGACCCTGGCGGTCGGGGCCGAGCGCTTGGCGCGATTCAAAGCGATCGTCTCGCGCCTCGTCTCGATCGAGGAGATGGCCGGGATGGACACGCTGTGCTCGGACAAGACCGGTACGTTGACGAAGAACGAGCTCACCCTGGGCGAGCTCGAGCCTGTCGTCGGGGTCGAGCGCGAGGATCTGATTCTGGCCGCGGCCCTCGCCTCGCAGCGCGAGGCTCCGGATGCGATCGACGCTGCCGTGCTGGCCGGTGCGGCGCAGCTCGGTGCGCCGGCGCAAGCCACGCTCGGACGCTGTCGGATGACGGCCTTCCATCCCTTCGATCCGATTTCGAAGCGCGCCGAGGCGGAGCTGGTCCTGGACCGGCGGTCGTTCAAGATGACCAAGGGCGCCCCCCAGGTGATCGTCGATCTCTGCGCGCCCGACGAGACGACGCGCAAGGCGATCGCCGCCTCGATCGAGCATGCGGGTGAGCGGGGCTTTCGCACGCTCGGCGTGGCGCGTGCCGAGGCCGGCGGCCCATGGCGTTTCCTTGGCCTGGTGCCTCTGTTCGATCCGCCGCTGGACGACAGCGCCGAGACCATCCGCGCGACCCGAAGCATGGGCGTCGACATCAAGATGGTGACGGGCGATCACGAGGCGATTGCCAAGGAAATTGCGGGGCAGCTCGGCCTGGGCCGAAACATCGTGCCGGCAGACACCGTGTTCGGGCACGAAGCGCCCGCAGACAGGCTGTCGCGAATCGAGGCCGCCGACGGCTTCGCTCGGGTCTTCCCCGAGCACAAGTTCGAGATCGTCAAGGCGCTGCAAGGTGCGGGCCGCATCGTCGGCATGACCGGCGACGGTGTCAACGACGCGCCGGCGCTTCGCCAGGCCGATGTCGGCATCGCCGTGTCGGGCGCGACCGACGCCGCGCGGGCCGCGGCAGCGCTGGTGTTGACGGCGCCAGGCCTGTCGGTCATCACGACGGCTATCGAGGAGGCGCGCCGCATTTTCGAACGCATGACCTCCTATGCAATCTATCGCATCGCCGAGACGATGCGGCTCCTCTTGTTCATGACCGCCGCCATTCTGGTGTTCAATTTCTATCCGGTGACGGCGATCATGGTGGTGCTGCTGGCGCTGCTCAACGACATCCCGATCATGATGAT
>JBOIAB010000006.1:0-6079 GCA_050738635.1 Steroidobacteraceae bacterium | reverse complement strand
GCGGAGCGGCTCGAGCACGGTCGAGATCGAGTAGCGGTCGCAGATGCTCAGCGTGTACACCACGCACATCGTGATCGCGACGTACCAACGCTCTGCGAGCGACGTATCGGGCCGCGCGCGCTGCTCGTCAGGCAGGGTTCCGGGATCGATGTCGCTGCGTGTCTCGCTCACTTGCCGGCGTCCTCGCGAATGAGATCGGCTGCCTTCTCGGCCAGCATGAGCGTCGGCGCGTTGATGTTGCCGGAAGTCACCGACGGGAAGACGGACGCGTCGACGACGCGAAGGTTCGCCACGCCATGTACGCGCAAACGTGGATCCACTACTGAGCGCGTGGGGTCCGGGCCCATTGCGCACGTGCTGCATGGATGGAATACCGAACCTGCTCGATGGCGGAAGTCCTCTAGCACCTGCGCGTCAGAACGGACGCGCTCGCCCGGGAGCAGCTCCGCTTCGATCACTGCGGCGAGCGGCTTCGCGCCGGATAGGCGACGCAGCATTCGCGCCCCTTCGTAGACATCCGCGATGTCCTCGGGCGTCGACAGGGTGTTGGGCACGATCGCGGGGCTCGCCAGCGGGTCGGCGCTGCGCACGTGGACGCTGCCGCGGCTCGTCGGCCTGCAGGTGTTGAACGACATGAGAAATCCCGGGAACGGGTCGGGATAGAGCAGCCGACGGCTCGGTCCGCTCGTCGTGGTGCTGTAGCTGGCAGGATTGAAATAGATGTGCAGGTTGGGGCGGCCGAGCTCCCGGCGGCTGCGCACGAAGGCGCCGGCCTGATTGACGCTCATCGACAGCGGCCCGTCGCGACGCAAGATGTAGCGCAGAGCAGCGCGCACCTTGCCGAGAAAGGGTGCCAGCTCGTCATTGAGCGTCGGCACCCGGGAGCGGTAGAAATACGACACGCACACGTGATCCTGCAGCCCGCGCCCGACCGCGGGCAGGGCGGCGAGCGGCACGATCCCGAGCCGGCGCAGCAGCTCCGGATCGCCAATGCCGGAGAGCTCGAGAAGCTGCGGCGAACCGATCGCGCCCGCCGCCACGAGCACCTCGCGACGGGCGGTCGCTGCCAGCCGTGATCCGCCCCGCAGGTACTCGATGCCGGTGGCTGTCGCCCCGTTGAGGAGCACGCGGGTCGCGCGCGCCCCGGTTGCCAGCTCGAGGTTGGGCCGGCGCCGCGCCGGGCGCAGGTACGCGCTCGCGCTCGACACGCGCACTCCATTGCGGATCGTGACCTGCCAGAGGCCCGCGCCTTCGGCCACCGCGCCGTTGAAATCAGGAGTGATGGCGATACCGGCCTCGGCGCACGCCGCGAGAAAGCTCTTGCAGAGCGGGTGCACCGTGTCGGATGGATCGTGCACGTGCACCGGTCCGCCGGCGCCGTGATATTCGGAAGCACCCCCGGCGTGATCCTCGAGCTTACGAAAGTACGGCAACACGTCCTGCCATCCCCAGCCCGGATTGCCGCCGTCACGCCAGTCGTCGAAGTCCCCCGGCTGCCCGCGCACGAATACCATGGCATTGATCGAGCTCGACCCGCCTAACACCTTGCCGCGGGGCCAGAGGGCAGTGCGGTTCTCGAGCGCAGGCTCGGGTTCCGTCCGGTACATCCAGTTGTAACGCGAGTCGTTGAACGTGCGCGCATAGCCCACCGGCACGCGGATCCAGGGGCTCGCATCGCTGCCACCGGCCTCGAGGAGCAGTACGCGCTGCCGGCCGCTCTCGCTGAGGCGGTTGGCCAGGACGCAGCCGGCGGAACCGGCCCCGACGATTATGTAGTCGAATTCCCCCATCGATCGTGGCAGCATAGCTTGCATCAGGACGGAGCGGACCCCGCGGCAGCATGCCTTTTTCCGATGGGTCCATAGAAATTCTCGGCTTTCACGCCGTGCGAGCCTATGGAAGCCTGTAGCGGGCTGAGCGGCGGGGTGTCGTAATTCCGCAATACACGCGTCGCGAACTCACAAGCCGCGGCGCCGCGATTACGCGAGCATCGACCGCGCGAGCCGGAGCAAAAGGGCGCCCGGCGGATAGAGGGGGCCTGGCTCAACGCCGGGAAGACAACAAGTTCGTAACCTGCCGAGGTCATCGAATGAATTCGAACCATAAGCTGTCGCGCACGATCGCCGCGATCCTCAGTGCCTCAGCCGCACACGCCATACTGGCGGCGGATGCCGGGCCCACCAGCGCCGACTCGGCGCAGGCGGCCAACGCGGCGGCGCCAGCAGCTAGCGACGCGACGGCGGCGAATGCCGCCAGCTCCGATACGCTGCAGACCGTGATCGTCACCGCGCAGCGGCGGGAGCAGAACATCCAGGACGTGCCGATCACGATCCAGGCCATGACCGGCAAGACGCTGCAGAGCCTCAATGTGCAGACGTTCGCGGACTATGTGAAGTACCTGCCGAACGTCAGCACCGGTTCCCAAGGGCCCGGCATGGGTACCCTTTTCATGCGCGGACTCTCCACCGGCGTGCTGGGCACCCAGGGGCAGGGCTCCGTCGGAATCTTCCCGAACGTCGCCGTCTACCTCGACGACCAGTCGGAGCTGCTGCCGGGCCGCGATCTGGATGTCTACGCCGTGGACCTGGAGCGCATCGAGGTCCTCGAAGGTCCGCAGGGGACGCTGTTCGGTGCCGGCGCGCAGGCCGGCGTCGTACGCTTCATCACCAACAAGCCGAAGCTCAACACCTTCGAGGTCGACGTCACGGGCGGTTACGGCGTCACGGCGCATGGTGATCCCAACAGCAATCTCAACGCGACCCTCAACATACCGCTGATCGAGGACAAGCTGGCCGGCCGCGTGGTGATCTTCAACGACCGGCGCGGCGGTTACATCAACAATGAGCCGGCGTACTTCGCGCGCGGCAGCGAGGATCTCGGTATCGCCGACGGCATCGGTGGCGTCGTACCCACCAACAGCGCGGTGATCAACAACTACCAGATCGCCAGCAACGCCATCAACCCGCTGACCTACGACGGCATCCGCGGCGAGCTGCTCTTCAAGGTCAACGATGACTGGAGCGTGCTTTTCAGCCAGATGTACCAGAACATGGACGCGGAGGGGGTATTCTACGAGATGCCCTTCGGCAGCGAGGGCGCGGGCCTGACGAATCCCGGCGGGGTGCCGATCGGCGGCCAGCCGCTGCCGGCATACTCCGTGAATCTGTTCAATCCGTCCTACGACAAGGACCGGTTCGAGAACAGCGCACTCACCGTCAGTGGCAAGGTCGGGCCGCTCACCATCGTCTACTCGGGCGCCTACCTCGACCGCCACATCGACCAGACGCTCGATTACACCAACTACGCGCGCGGCCGCTACGGCTATTACTATCAGTGCGCCGGCTACTCCTCGAAGAACCCCGCGGCAGGCACCTGCTATTCGCCGAGCTCGGTCTGGAAGGACAAGGAGCACGATACGCACGTGAGCCAGGAGCTGCGCCTGAGCACGCCGCAGGACTGGCGCCTGCGCGGCCTGGTCGGCCTCTTCTACGAGGACTACAAGATCTACGACGACACGCAGTGGATGTACAGGAGCGTGCCGACCTGCTCGCCCACGGGGTTGCAGAGCGGCTGCTTCCTGCCGATTCAGCCCTGGCCGGATGATCCGACGAACAATCCGGGATTGCAGCCGCAGGACGGCTTCTTCGATGATTTCGATCGTACTTTCATCCAGCACGCGGCGTACACGTCTATTTCCTTCGATGTCATTCCGCAAAAGCTGACGCTCACCGGCGGCGTACGTTATTTCCACATGTACAACTCGGAGGTCGGCGGCGACGTCGGCAGCTTCTTCTGCAAGATTTTCAGCCCCAGTGCGCTTACGAATTACCCGATCGTGAACGGCGCTTATGCGCCGTGCGGGACCGACGGGCTTCCGGGCGCGAAGTCGCCATACGGAACGGACTTCGCCAAGCAGGATCCGCATAATCTGACGGAGTCCGGAATGCGCGGTCGCGCAGACCTCGAGTACCACGTTACCCCCGACATCCTGGTGTACTACACTTACTCGCAAGGGTTCAGGCCGGGAGGCTTCAATCGCGGCAGCTAGGACCACCTTCCGGATGCCGGCGGCAACGACCAATACTCCACGCCGAAGACCTACCTGTCGGACAATCTCACCAACAACGAGATCGGCTGGAAGACGATGTGGTTCGATCATCGCCTGGAGGTCAACGGCGCGCTCTATCAGGAGAACTGGAGCGACGCGCAGGTCAGCTTCTTCTGCCCGCAGTGCGGTCTCGGCAACCTGACCTACAACACCAATGGTCCCGACTACCAGGTGAAGGGAGTGGAGCTGCAGGTGGCCGCCAACCTGTTTCGCGGGTTCACGGTCAACGGCGCGGCGGCCTGGAACAGCGGCGAGCTGAAGAATTCACCGTCGTTGATCGACAACATGCCGTTCTTGAGCGACGGTGTCACCAAGAATCCGAACTTTGGTAAGCCGATCACTACGTTCTACTCCGGTGGTGTCGCTACACCGGTGCAGAACGTCTACGGCGTCCAGGGCAGCCCGCTCGCCAACTCGCCGCCGTTCGAGGCGAGCCTGCGCGCGCGCTACGACTGGGTGTGGGGCAGCTACCTGCCGTACGCCCAGCTTGGCATGCAGCACCAGGCGCACTCGCTGTCGGCCTCCGGCAACGTCGAGGCGTATGACCAGCCGCAGTGGACGACCTTCGACCTGTCAGCCGGGGTCGCGAAGGACAACTGGACGGCCTCGCTCATCGGCACGAACATCACCAATACGAACAAGAGCCTGTTCACGACCAGCCGGCAGTTCATCCTGACGGAGACGCCCATGCGTCCGCGCACGATCGAGCTCACGTTCAGCTACGCCTTCTCCGAGCACCACTGAGGCGGGACGGCCGGGCGCGGGACTGCGGTAGAATCCTCGCCCATGCAGACCGACAGTGCCGCTCCGCCGCGCCCCGACCCGGGGGCGGCGGGGGTGCGCCAACTCCTTGATCGTCGGCAGTTCGCCGAGGCGGCACGCGCTGCGGAGGCGCTGCTGGCCGAGTCGCCGGAAGATCGGGACGGCCTTTACATGCTCGCGGTCGCGCAGCGCTATCTGGGGAGGATTCCCGCGGCGCTGGCGACGCTCGCGCGGCTCGAGGAGCTGCACCCCGATTACCCACGGCTGCACCAGGAAAGGGGTCACTGCCACGTCGCCCAGCGCTCGTCGGCACCGGCGATAGCCGCCTTCGAGCGGGCACTGGCCCTCAATCCGGCGTTGCCCGGGAGCTGGAAGACACTGCATACGCTGTACGCGATGTCGGGGCGCAAAGCGGACGCCGACAACGCCGCCGCTCACGTCGCTAAGCTCGCCAGTCTGCCCACCGCCATCGTCACCGCGCGTAGCATGTTCGCCGACGGCGAGATCGAAGCTGCCGAGTCCCTCGTGCGCCGCTACCTGCGCGAGCACGGTGATCACATCGAAGGGATGCGGCTGCTCGCCCAGATCGGAATGAAGCTCGACGTGCTCGACGATGCGGAGCTGCTGCTCGAGGCTGTGCTCGAGCGGGCGCCGGATTATCGGCCGGCGCGCTATGACTACGCGCAGGTGCTGCTGCAACGGCACAAGCACCGCCAGGCTCGGGAGCAGATCCGGATGCTGCAGCAGGCGGAGCCCGAGGAGCGCTCTTACCGCATCACCCAGGCGACGCTGGCGACCGAGCTGGGCGAGTGCGAGCAGGCCCTGGGCGAGTACCGGCGGCTGCTCGAGGAGACGCCCGAGCACGCGGAGCTGCACCTGTCGATGGCGCACACACTGAAGACTCTGGGACGGCAGCAGGACGCCATCGATTCGTACCGGCGCGCCTGGCAGCTCAGGCCGGCCTACGGCGACGCCTACTGGAGCCTCGCCAACCTCAAGACCTATCGCTTCACCGATGAGGAGCTCGCGACCATGCGCTTCGCCGAAGCCGCGCCGCGCACCGCTGTCACGGATCGCTACCATCTCTGCTTCGCGCTCGGCAAGGCGCTCGAGGATCGGAGCGAGTACGCGGAATCAGTCTCGTATTACGAGCGCGGCAACGCGCTGAAGAAGAGCGAGTGCCGCTATCGTCCCGAGTTCATCGAGCGC
>JBOIAB010000005.1:0-9371 GCA_050738635.1 Steroidobacteraceae bacterium | reverse complement strand
CCTTTCATGGCGGCGGCACCCGGTAGCCGACGCCGCGCACGTTGAGAACGTAGTCGGCGCCTAGCTTGCGCCGCAGCCCGTGGATGTGGACCTCCACCGCGTTGCTCTCGACTTCCTCGCCCCAGCCGTAGAGCCGCTCCTCGATGCGCGCGCGCGACAGGATCGTGCCCGGCCGCTCCATCAGCAACTGCAGCAGCGCGAACTCCTTCGGTGAGAGCGCGACTTCGCGACCCTCGCGCGTAACGGTATGCCTGGCGGGGTTGAGGACCACCCCCCGGTGCTCGATGGCTGGCGCCGTACGGCCGGACTTGCGCCGCAGCAGCGCGCGGATCCGCGCCGCCAGCTCGTCGAGATCGAACGGTTTGACCAGATAGTCATCGGCGCCGGCGTCCAGGCCCTGGACGCGGTCGGAGACCGCGTCGCGCGCGGTGATGATGAGGACCGGAAGCTCCTGTCCATGTGCGCGTGCTGCCGTGAGGACCTCGAGGCCGCCCTTGCGCGGCAGGCCGAGGTCGAGCAGCAGCAGATCGAACACTTCGGTCCGCAGGACTTGCGAAGCGGAGTCGCCGTCATACACCCAGTCCACGGTGAAGCCCTCGCGCCTCAGCCCCTCGCGGATCGCCTCACCGATCATGGTGTCGTCTTCTACCAGCAGCAGTCGCATGGGGAAGGGAATATGATCGCTGCATGCTGCAGCGTCTGGTACACGATGCCGCCGCTCTGGGCGTGGCGCTGTCGGAGCACGATGCCGCCCGGCTGCGCCAGTTGCTCGAGGAGCTGGCGCACTGGAACCGCCAGTTCAATCTCACCGGCATCACCGACCTCGAGAGCATGGTCAGTCATCATGTGCTCGACAGCCTGGCCGTTCACCGCCATCTGCACGGCGCCACGATAGCCGATGTGGGTACCGGCGCCGGATTTCCAGGCTTGCCGCTCGCACTGGTGAATCCGGAGCGCCGCTTCACGCTCATCGACTCGAACGGCAAGAAGATCCGCTTCGTCTCACACGCCATGCGAGCCATGGGACTGATGAACGTGGAGCCGCTGCAGACCCGGGCAGAGGCGCTGCGCCCGGAACGGCCATTCGACACCGTGGTGGCGCGCGCTTTCGCCCCCCTGCCCGAGCTGCTGCAAACCGTGGCGCCGCTTTGCGGCAGCGAGACGCGCGTGCTCGCCATGAAGGGCAAATGGCCGCAGGCCGAGCTCGATGCCCTGCCGCCGTCCTGGCGGGTGGCTGACTCGCACACTCTGACCGTGCCGGGTCTGGCGGAGGCGCGCTGCCTCATCGTGCTCATCTCAGGTGTAACTCACTAGGATTTGCCGGCGAGCGGCAGCGCCGTCGTTTCCTTGATGACCGAGAGCGCGATGGAGGAGTGGACCGATTGCACTCCCGGGAAGCGCGACAGGTGATCGAGGAAAAACGCCTCGTACGCCTTGATGTCGCGGCAGACGATGCGCAGCAGGAAGTCGGTCTCGCCCATCAGGGTGTAGCACTCGAGGATCTCCGGATGCTGGCGCACGGCCTGCTCGAACCGCAGCAGCGCGTCGCGCCCCTGGGCGATCAGCTTCACGTGCGAAAACACGAGCACGTTGAGTCCCACCCGCTCCCTGTCGAGCAGCGCCACCCGCTTGCGGATGACACCCAGCTCCTGGAGTCGGCTCAGCCGCCGCCAGCACGTGGAGGCCGTCATGCCCAGCCGCTCCGCGATCTCGGCGGCCGACAGGTCGCCATGATCCTGGATCAGCTCGAGGATCCGCGCGTCGCCGCGGTCTAGGTCTGCCTGCATCGCCCATCTCACCCATGATGCTTCTGGTGCAATGAATCATTCATCGCGCCGCGCCGAAGAGCAACCTTTGTGACGCGCCGTGCAGGGTGCGGCGGGTATCGTGAACGCTCCCACGGGTTGCTGGAGCCAGCGCGATGGACCTCTTTCAGATGCGGGATTTCGATGCCCACGAGCAGGTGACCTTCGGTTACGACGCCGCATCGGGACTGCGCGCCCTCATTGCCGTCCATTCCACGGCCCTGGGTCCCGCGGCCGGCGGCTGCCGCATGTGGCCATATCCGGCCTTTGCGGATGCGGTCGCGGACGGGCTGCGGCTTTCGCGCGGCATGAGCTACAAGAACGCCATGGCGGAGCTGCCCTTCGGCGGCGGCAAGGCCGTGATCATCGGTGATCCACGGGAGAAGACCCGGCAGCGAATGGAGGCGTTCGGGCGCCTCGTCGATTCGCTCGGTGGCCGCTACATCACTGCCGAGGACGTGGGGACGACCACAGCGGACATGGAACAGGTCGCCAACGTGACGCCATTCGTGAGCGGACTCGTTCGGGAGTCCGGGCGGGGCACGGATTCCGGCGCGCCGGCGGGCGGCGATCCGGGACCGAAGACGGCGCTCGGCGTGTTCCTCGGCCTGAAGGCCGCGGTGAAGTTTCGCCTCGACCGTGCCAGCCTGGAGGGCCTCAAGATCGCCGTTCAGGGAGTGGGTGGCGTCGGCTATCCGCTCTGCAAGCTGCTCGCCGCGGAGGGCGCATCGCTTCGCGTCGCGGATGCGCGCCCAGAGGTGGCGCAGCGGGTCTGTCGGGAGCTCGGCGCGGTGGAGGTGCCCGCGGAATCGATTCTCTCGCAGGACGTGGACGTCCTGTCGCCGTGCGCCCTCGGCGCGATCCTCGATGCGCGCTCGATTCCCACCGTGCGGGCGCGGGTGATCGCGGGCGCCGCGAACAACCAGCTGGCGCGTGAGGAGGATGGGGAGGCCGTGACGCGGGCGGGGATTCTCTATGCCCCGGATTACGTCATCAACGCGGGTGGCATCATCAGCGTGGCGCGCGAATACGAGGGCGGGGTGACCGCGGCCCAGGTGAAGGCGGAGATCGAAAGGATCCCCGCGCGCCTGAGCGAGATTTTCGAGCGCGCTCGCCGCGAAGGCCGCCCCACCAGCGCGATCGCCGATCAGATGGCGCGCGAGCGGCTTGCGGCCGGCAGCCGCCGGATGGTGGCCTGATCCTGTTGCAGCCGATTGACATGTACACTCTGGCGCATGAAGCGCGTCATCGCGGTCGCCAATCAGAAAGGCGGCGTCGGTAAGACCACCACCGCGGTCAACCTGGCCGCCTCGCTCGCGGCTACCCGCCGCCGCGTCCTGCTGCTGGACCTCGATCCGCAGGGCAACGCGACCATGGGCAGCGGGGTCGACAAGTCGCAGCTCGCGCGCGGCACGCTCGAAGTGATGCTCGGCGAGGCGGATCTGGCCTCGGCGCTGTGCAAAGTCGAGCAGGGTGGCTATGCGCTGTTGCCTGCGAATCAGGACCTGACATCGGCCGAGGTGCGGCTCCTCACGCAGACCGTCGGCCGTGAGACGCGGCTGCGTCGTGCGCTGGAGCCGGTGCGCAGCGCCTATGACGTCATCCTCGTCGACTGCCCGCCGGCTCTCAACATGCTCACGGTGAACGCGCTCGTCGCGGCGGACAGCGTGCTGATTCCCATGCAGTGCGAGTACTACGCGCTCGAGGGCCTGTCGGCGCTGCTCGGCACGGTCGAGCAGATCCGGGTCGCGGTCAACCCGCCGCTCGAGATCGAGGGTATCCTGCGCACCATGTTCGACCCGCGAAACAACCTCGCGAACGAGGTGAGCGCGCAGCTCCTGATGCACTTCGGCGACAAGGTGTTCCGTACGGTCATCCCGCGCAACGTCCGCCTCGCGGAGGCACCGTCGTTCGGGCGCCCGGTGTTGTTTCACGACAAGGAATCGCGCGGTGCGCTGGCCTACCTCGCCCTGGCAGGCGAGATGATCCGTCGCGAAGAAGAGGCGCTGCAGCCGCCCCGCGCCCCTGCCGCGCCGGCCGACGATGTGGCCGCCGGGGGTGGGCCGCAATGATGCAGAAGAAGCCGACTCTGGGCCGCGGTCTGGCGGACCTTCTCGGCCAGATGAGCCCGCCGCGCCCCGTGTCGCCGCCAGCTGAGCCGTCGACCGCCGCTGCGAGCACGCCACCGCCGGGCGAGGAGCTGGCACGGCTGCCGCTCGATGTCCTGCAGCGCGGGCGCTATCAGCCGCGCGTCGACATGCGGCCGGAGACGCTGGAGGATCTCGCCGCCTCGATCCGGGCGCAGGGAGTGGTGCAGCCGATCGTGGTGCGCCCGCTCGCCGCGCCCGCCGCCGGCGAATCGCAACGCTACGAGATCATCGCCGGCGAGCGCCGCTGGCGCGCCGCGCAGATCGCGGGTCTGGCGGACATTCCCGCGGTCATTCGCCGCATTCCCGACGAGGCCGCGATCGCCATTGCGCTGATCGAGAACATCCAGCGCGAAAACCTGAATCCCCTCGAAGAGGCACGCGCCCTCGAGCGGCTGATCACCGAGTTCGAGCTGACCCATGCGCAGGCGGCCGAAGCCGTCGGCCGCTCGCGCGCCGCCGTCAGCAACCTGCTGCGCCTGCTCGAGCTCGCCCCGGAAGTCGGCGCGCTGCTCGAGCGGCGGGAGCTGGAAATGGGCCACGCCCGGGCGCTGCTCGCGCTCTCGGGCCGTCGCCAGCAGGCGGAAGTGGCGACGATGGTGGCGAAGAAGAGCCTGTCGGTGCGCGACACCGAGGCACTGGTGCGGCGCCTCCAGCAGCGCGGCAAGGAGGCCGAAGGCGCCGGGGCGCACTCGAATGGGGGCGCAGGCGATCCGGATGTCCGCCGGCTGGAGCAGGAGCTCGCCGACAAGCTCGGGGCCAAGGTGCTGATCCAACACTCGCAGGCCGGCAAGGGGAAGCTGGTGGTGAGCTACAACAGCCTCGATGAGCTGGACGGAATATTGGCCCACATCACCTAGGGTTGCGGACCGCGGCTCTGCGCTGAGGGTGCGCGTCGCTGCGCCGTTTCGCGAGCAGCCGACGCGTTGCCGGCCCTCTGGCGAGGTGTGTATGGCCTTTTCGGAACGGGATCACTATAATTCCGCGACTTTGCCCTTCGATCTGACGCAAGTGTCTGTCGGATAAGGCAAAACTGCAGCCCGCTGCAGTTTTCGGCGCGGCAGGCGCCTCGATCGAACCCCACGTGACTGAGTGACACGCTCGAGCGTGAGGGCAGGGGTGCGGGCGTGTCGTCAACAGTTGGCGGGGTTGAGAGGGTGGCCATCGTCATGGATCTGCCAGCTGCAAAGCGGCTGGCCTTCGGAGTCGTGCGCGGACAGGCGGCAGTAACCGTCGCCGCGGCGCTCGTAGGCTTTGCGCTCGGCGGCGCGCACGTGGCGCTCTCCTGCGCGCTCGGAGGTGCGATCGGTACGATCGCGAGCCTCGGCATGGCGCTGCTGGCGTTCGGCGGCAAGTCGCCCGCCAGTCCGGCGCGCGTCCTCGGGGCGTTCTACGCCGGTGAAATCGTGAAGGTGGCAGTCGCGGTCGTGGCGTTCATCCTGGTGCTGAAGCTGGCCGGCGCCTCGCCGCTGCCGATGTTCGCCGCCTACATGGCGACTTTCGTCGTCTATTGGATCGTGCTGGCGCGCATGGCGCTGCCGGCGCTGGCTGCCACGCGCCGGGCGCGAGCCTGAGAGAGACCTGAGGAAACATCATCATCATGATGCTGCCGCCGCTCATCGTTGCCGAGACTCCGAACCTCACGGAGTACATCGTCCATCACATCACCTTCCTCACCAACAAGCAGCCGGCGGGGCTGATCGATTTCTCGGTGGTGAACTTCGATAGTGTCTTCTTCTCGATCGTGCTCGCACTCGTCTTCGTCACGGTCTTCTTCTTCGCCGCACGCCGCGCGACGGAGGGTGTGCCGGGCAAGTTCCAGTGCACCATCGAGCTGCTCCTCGAGAAGATCGGCGAGCAGGTGCGGGACACGTTTCAGGGCACCAGCAGACTGATCGCGCCGCTCGCGCTCACCATTTTCTGCTGGGTATTCCTCTTCAATTTCATGGACCTCATTCCGGTGGACCTGCTGCCGGATGTGGCCCATAGCGTGGGTCTTGCGCACCTGAAGGACGTGCCGAGCACGGACCTCAACGTCGTATTCGGCCTGTCGCTGACGGTGTTCGTGCTCATCATCTTCTACAGCATCCGCATGAAGGGATTGGGCGGCTTCATCGCCGAGTTCACGCTGCACCCCTTCTCCAACAGGAACTGGCTGGTGCAGGCGCTGTTCGTGCCGGTCAATCTGCTGCTCGAGTCGGTGATGTTCTTCGCCCGGCCGATCTCGCTCGCGCTGCGTCTTTACGGCAACCTCTACGCCGGCGAGATGGTGTTCGTGCTCATCGCGCTGCTCACTCTGACCGGTAGCTTTCACGCGCTGGCGAGCGTCGGCGGCTGGGTCTGGGTCGTTATCCAGTTCGGCCTGGGTCTTGCCTGGACAATATTCGATCTTGCCATCGGCTTACTGCAGGCGTTCATCTTCATGATGCTGTCCGTCGTCTATCTCTCGCAGGCGCACGAGCATCATTAGTCATCGATCGCATAGAACCAGCAATCGTCGAGAGTTACGTTTCATCCGGAGGCTCATAAAGTGGAAGGTATCGCACAAGTTCAGGCCATGACGGCAATCGCCGTCGGGCTCATCTTCGGGATGGGCGCGCTCGGCACGGCCATCGGTTTCGGCATCCTCGGGGGACGCTTCCTCGAAGGCATGGCGCGCCAGCCGGAGCTCGCACCTGCGCTCCTCGTCAGAATGTTCATCGTCGCGGGCCTGCTCGACGCGGTCTCGATGATCGGCATCGGCTTCGCGCTCTTCTTCATGTTCGCGAATCCGTTCCTCACGGCCCTGCACACGGTTGCGCACTGATCGGCGGAGCCGGGCCGCATGGCGCGGCGGGGCTCGGCTGTGGCGCTTCGCAGTACTCGTAACGGGAGACCAGAGTGAACATCAATCTGACGCTCATCATCCAGATGATCGTCTTCCTCCTCCTCGTCTTCTTCACGATGAGCTACATCTGGCCGCCGCTCATGCGTGTGGTGGAGGAGCGGCAGAAGAAAATCGCGCACGGACTCGCCGCCGCCGACCGCGGCGAGCAGGAGCTGCAGCAGGCGCGCCAGGGCGCCGAGGAGATCCTGCGCGAGGCGCGCGACCGCGCCAGGCAGATCATCGACCAGGCGCAGCATCGCGCGAACGACATCCAGGAGCAGGCGCGCGTCAGCGCGACCCAGGAGGGTCAGCGTCTCGTGGCGTCGGCGCAGCAGCAGATCGGCCTCGAGGCCGCGCGCGCGCGCGAGAGCCTGCGGCGTGAAGTCGGTCAGATCGTCGTTGCGGCGGCCTCCAAGCTCCTCGAGCGCGAGATCGATCCGAACGCGCACCAGGACCTCATCAACAAGCTCGCGGCGCAGATCTGACGGAGCGCTAACGCATGGCGGACAAAAGCACCATCGCCCGGCCCTACGCCAAGGCGGCTTTCGAGGAGGCGCGGGACCGCAAGCGGCTCGGCCCCTGGTCCGAGGCGCTGCGAACCGCCGCGGCCGTCGTCAGCGACCCCAGGGTCGAGGCGCTTCTCGGCAACCCGCGCGTCACGCCGGAAGAGCTGGCCGCGCTCGTCAGCGAGATCGCCGGGCCGCAGTTGGACGAGCAAGGCCGCAACTTCATGCAGGCGCTCGCCGACAATCGACGACTGTCCCTGCTGCCGGAAATTTCCGGTTTGTTCGATGAGCTGAAAGGTGAGGCCGAGGGCGTCATCGATGTGACAGTGACCTCCGCCGCACCGCTCGACGATTCGCAGCGCACCAAGCTCACCGCGGCCCTCGAGCGGCGGTTGCAGCGCACGGTGCGGCTGCAATGTGCTACGGATCCGGCGCTCATCGGCGGCGCTGTACTACGCGCCGGGGATCTGGTCATCGACGGCTCGCTCCGCGGCCGGCTCGAGCGCATCGCCTACGAGCTGAACGCCTAAGTAATTTTCCGGGGAAATACTCTCATGGCCATCAAGGCAAGCGAAATCAGCGACCTCATCAAGCAGCGGATCGAAGGCTTCAAGTCCGTCACGGAGGCGCGCAACGTCGGCACGATCATGTCGGTCACGGACGGCATCACGCGCATCCACGGCCTGGCCGATGCGCGCTACGGCGAGATGCTGGAGTTCCCGGGTAACACCTTCGGGCTGGCGCTCAACCTCGAACGGGATTCCGTCGGCGCGGTGGTGCTCGGCGAGTACACCCACCTGCGTGAAGGCGATCAGGTCAAGACCACCGGCCGGGTCCTCGAGGTGCCGGTGGGTCGGGAGCTGCTCGGCCGCGTGGTCGATGCGCTCGGCCGGCCGATCGACGGCAAGGGTCCGATCGAGGCAGCGCGCACGTCCCCCATCGAGCGGGTCGCGCCTGGCGTCATCTATCGAAAGTCGGTCAGCCAGCCGGTGCAGACCGGCTACAAGGCGATCGACTCCATGGTGCCGATCGGTCGCGGGCAGCGCGAGCTGATCATCGGCGACCGTCAGACCGGCAAGACCGCGCTCGCAATCGACACGATCATCAACCAGAAGTCCTCCGGGGTGAAGTGCATCTACGTGGCGATCGGGCAGAAACAGTCGACGATCGCCAACGTCGTGCGCAAGCTCGAGGAGCATGATGCCCTCAAGCACACCATCATCGTCGCCGCTTCGGCCTCGACCCCTGCCGCCATGCAATACATCTCAGCCTACTCAGGCTGCACGATGGGCGAGTTCTTCATGGACAGCGGCGAGGACGCGCTGATCGTGTACGACGATCTGTCGAAGCAGGCGGTCGCCTACCGGCAGATCTCGTTGCTGTTGCGCCGGCCCCCGGGACGCGAGGCGTTCCCTGGCGACGTGTTCTACCTGCATTCGCGCCTGCTCGAGCGCAGCGCGCGCGTCAACGAGGAGTACGTCGAGCAGGTCAGCAAGGGTGCCGTGAAGGGCAAGACGGGCTCGCTCACGGGGCTGCCGATCATCGAGACGCAGGCGGGCGACGTTACGGCGTTCGTGCCGACCAACGTCATCTCGATCACCGACGGTCAGATCTTCCTCGAGACCGACCTCTTCAACGGCGGCATCCGGCCGGCGATGAACGCCGGCATCTCGGTGTCGCGCGTCGGCGGCGCGGCGCAGACCGATATCATCAAAAAGCTGGGCGGCGGCATTCGACTCGCGCTGGCGCAATACCGCGAGCTGGCGGCGTTCTCGCAGTTCGCCTCCGACCTCGACGAGGCGACTCGCCGCCAGCTCGAACGCGGCCAGCGTGTGACGGAGGTCATGAAGCAGAAGCAATACGCGCCGATGTCGGTGGCGGAAATGGCGCTCTCCATCTACGCCGTCAACAGCGGCTACATGGACAAGGTGGAGCTGAAGAAAGTGGTGGCCTTCGAAGCGGCGCTTTGCCGTAGGCCCGATTCCATACCTCGGTGCGCGCGATATACGCGCCCACTGGAACCACGCCGCCCGAAAGACCTTTGGCC
>JBOIAB010000004.1:0-7362 GCA_050738635.1 Steroidobacteraceae bacterium | reverse complement strand
GTGATGAGATCGTCGATGTTGATCTTCTTGTCCATGTACCAGTCGACGATCTTCGGCACATCCGTGCGCCCCCGCGCACCGCCAAACGCGGTGCCCTTCCATACCCGGCCGGTCACGAGCTGGAACGGCCGGGTCTTGATCTCCTGTCCCGCGCCGGCAACGCCGATGACCACGGACACGCCCCAACCGCGGTGACAACACTCGAGCGCCTGGCGCATGAGATCGACGCTGCCAACGCACTCGAAGCTATAGTCGGCTCCGCCGTCGGTGAGCGCGACCAGGTGCTGGACGAGATCCCCACCCACTTCCTTGGGGTTGACGAAATGCGTCATGCCGAACCGCTCGGCGAGCTGCTTACGGCGCGGATTCAAGTCGACGCCAATGATCTTGTTGGCCCCGGCCAGGCGCGCGCCCTGGATGACGTTGAGGCCGATACCGCCGAGCCCGAATACGACGACGTTGGCGCCCGGCTCCACCTTCGCCGTATTGATGACCGCACCGACACCGGTGGTCACCCCGCAGCCGATGTAGCAGACCTTCTCGAACGGCGCATCCTCGCGGATCTTCGCCAGCGCGATCTCCGGCAGCACCGTGTAGTTGGAGAAGGTCGAGCAGCCCATGTAGTGGTGCACCATCTTGCCGCCGACGGAGAAGCGGCTGGTGCCGTCAGGCATCACGCCTTTGCCCTGTGTCGCACGGATTGCCGTGCAGAGATTGGTCTTGCGCGAGAGGCAGGATTTGCACTGGCGGCATTCCGGCGTATAGAGCGGAATGACGTGATCTCCCTTCTTCAGGGAGGTGACTCCCGGCCCGACGTCGACCACGACGCCCGCGCCCTCGTGCCCGAAGATCGCCGGGAACAGCCCCTCCGGATCGGCGCCCGAGCGGGTGAACTCATCCGTGTGGCAGACGCCGCTCGCCTTGATCTCTACCAGCACTTCGCCGGCCTTCGGGCCTTCCAGATCGACCGTCACGACTTCGAGCGGCTTGCCCGCCGCATACGCAATGGCAGCCTTGGTCTTCATAGGTGTCCTCTCAATTGTCGACGCTTCGCGCCGCTTCACGGGCGGGGTTCGCGCCGGCGATTCCCGCAGATTCTGCGCGTAGCGGGCGACAAGTCTAGCGGCGGATGCGGCAGAAGCCCTGCGAGGCGCGGCCGGCAGCGTCGGCGCGGGGCTCTTGTTCCAATAGCGAACAATCCCCTGCTCCGCTGTACCGCTTTCGATGCTCGCGGGAGTAGGATAATTTACCGTGGCATAATCGGCCCGCGCCATAAAAGGGGGACTCCATGCTGCAGCCGATCGGCAGTCACGCCCGCTATATTCAGTCGGTATTGCGGGGCACCGCGCGCGACGAAGGTTCGGGAACGCCTGATTACGTCAAGCGCTCCTGGCTGCGCTGCCTCACCCAATATCATCTCGACCCGCAGTCGCAGCGCGAGCCCTATGTGCTGCCGCGCGACGAGCGCCTGGCGCGCAAGGAGCGCAACCTGGAGCTGGTCTCTTTCGCCGATGCGGAAATGGCGCATCTTTACCACCAGCTCGCCGGCTCCGGCTACTCGATCATCCTCACGGACCGGGACGGGGTGCTCCTCGACTATTACGGCGACCTCAGCTTCCGCAATGCCGCCTTCCGTACCGGCCTCGTGCTCGGGGCGGTCTGGAGCGAGGAGCACGGCGGCACCAATGGCATGGGCACCTGCCTCTTCGAGCGCGCGCCGCTCATCATCCATCGCGACCAACATTTCTTCTCCCGCAATACCGGTCTCACCTGTTGCGCGGCGCCGATCTTCGACTACCGCGGCGACCTCGTGGCCGTGCTCGATGCCTCCGGGGAGTCGGATCGGGCGCAGCAGCACACTCTGGTGCTGGTCAACATGTCGGCGCAGATGATCGAGAACCGCCTCTTCCTCTACCGCTTCAAGGACGAGTTCGTGGTCCGCTTCCACAGCCGGCCGGAGCTGGTCGGCACCTGGGGTGAAGGCATCATCGCCCTCGATGCCGCCGGTGCGATCGCGGCGCTCGATCGCAACGCGCTCTTCCAGCTCGGGGTGAAGAATGCCTCCGAGCTCACCGGTGCGCCGCTCGAGCGGGTATTCAACATCTCACTCAGCGCGCTCATCGGCCGCAGCCAGAAGAAATCCTTCCACGCCGTGCCGATCTACGATGCCCGTCATGGCGGCCGGTTCTTCGCCGTCGCGCAGGCACCGCAGTCGAAGCGCGCCCTCGGCAGCAAGCAGCGGCTGGCGCGGGTCGAGGAGCTGCCGCTCCCCGATCCGGGGCGCAGCCCGCTCGATGAGCTCGATTTCGGCGACCCCATGATGGCGCGCAACATTCAGGCGGCGCGGCGCACGCAATCACGGGAAGTGCCGATCCTCCTCCTGGGGGAGTCCGGGACCGGCAAGGAGTTCTTTGCCCGCGCCATGCATGCCTCGAGCGACCGCGCCGACAAGCCCTTCATGTCCGTGAACTGCAGCTCCCTGCCTGGGGAACAGCTCGAGCGGGAACTCTTCGGCCGCCCCACGGGCGCGCGTGCTGCACAGCCTAGCGCCAGCGCCGTTTCTCCTGCGTCAGCCACCGTACCCCAGGGCGAAGCTCCCGCCGCTCCCGAGAAGACGGAAGCGGACGAGGACGTGGGACGTATCGTGCAGGCGAACGGGGGCACCCTGTTTCTCGATGATGTCGGCGAGCTCCCCCTCGAGTTGCAAGCGAGACTGCTGCACGTGATCGAGGAGCGCGAGGTGTTGCGCCAGGGCGGCGAGGCACCCGTTCGCATCGACGTCCGGGTAGTGAGCGCGGCTCGCGGCGGCCTGCAGGAGAAGGTGCGGCGTGGCGAATTCCGCGAGGATCTTTTCTATCGCCTGCAGAGCCTCGTGCTGACGCTGCCGCCGCTGCGCGAGCGCAAGGACAAGGCGGCTCTCATCCGCCATGTCTTCGCGCAGGAGGGCGCTGCGACACCTTCGGTGACCCTGGGGGACGACCTGGCCGATGCTTTGCGTGCGTACGCGTGGCCGGGCAACATCCGCCAGCTACGCAACGTGCTGCGCGGAATGATCGCCATGCGCTCGGCCGACCGGCTCGATGGCAGCTGCCTGCCTGCCGACTACGGGGTCGGCGAACCCGAGCCGACACCGGCGGAGGAATGCGAGCTGCCGCCCGAAGCTCAGGGCCTGAACCCGCTGGAGAAGGCGGAGCGCGGCGCGCTGCTGAAGGAGATAGAAGTGCACCACGGCAACATCAGCCGTGTCGCGCAGAAGCTCAGCATCGGACGCAACACGCTCTACCGCAAGATGCGGCGGCTGGGCATCACGCTGCCGCCGCGGCATTAGCCCGCAAGCGACTAACGGCGCGCGGCGCCTGAATTTGCGCGGCTGCGCCGGGCAGCTATCGCGTGAGCGGACGGAGCGGTATCCATGTCAGAAACCATTTTCGGCAAAATCCTGAGCGGCGCAATTCCCTGCCACAAGGTGTACGAGGACGAGCGGGTGCTTGCCTTCCTGGACATCAATCCGCTCAGCGCCGGCCACACGCTGGTCGTTCCGAAGGAGCCCGCTGAAACTCTGGACGCGCTCTCCGAGGAGTCCGCGGCTGCGTTGGGACGGGTCCTGCCACGCATCTGCCGGGCGGTGATCGCGGTCACCGGAGTCAAAGAATACAACGTCCTCGAGAACAACGGCGCGGGTGCCCACCAGGCCGTTGCCCACGTGCATTTCCACATAATTCCGAAGCCGAGCCACGGCGAGGGTCTCGGTATCGGTTGGCCGGCCCGCGCCCTCGAACAGGCAACAGGATTAGAGCTTGCCGCCAAGCTGCGCGCCGCAATCGCGTGATGGGACCTGCCCGCGGACCCACGGCAACGGTCAAGTTAGGCCGTGGGCAAGCTGGTCGTCGACTACGTTCACATCGAGCGCAGCGATATAGAGGAGACCGGGGAGTACGACCTCGAGGGGCTGTTCGTCAGAATCGAGCACGCGATCCGCAGCGTCGGAGCCAAACGCATAGTGCTCGACACCATCGAGTCGCTCTTCAGCGGGCTCTCGAACGAGAGCGTCCTCCGTGCGGAGCTGAGGCGGCTCCTCCGCTGGCTCAAGGAGCGGCACCTGACGGTCCTCATTACGGGCGAACGGGACGCCCAGCGTCTCACGCGGCAGGGTCTCGAGGAGTACATCTCGGATGCCGTGATCCTGCTCGACCATCGCGTGCGCGACGAGATCTCCACGCGCCGCCTGCGCATCGTCAAGTACCGCGGCTCCCATCACGGCACCAATCGATGCCATGTTGGGTGGTCGCGGGTTCTACCGGGGCAGCGCGATATTCGTCTCCGGGTCGGCAGGCACGGGCAAGACCAGCCTGGCGGGGAGCTTTGCCGACGCCGCCTGCCGCCGCGGGGAGTACTGTCTCTACTTCCTTCTGGAAGAATCTCCACTGCAGATGATTCGCAACATGCGCTCGATCGGCCTCGATCTGAGCGTCTGGGTGGAGCGTGGGCTGCTGCATCTGCAGGCCGACCGCCCGTCGCGTTTCGGTATCGAGGCGCATCTTTCAGCCATGTACCGCTCCATGGAGGCCATTCGTCCCCAGATCGTCGTGGTGGACTCCATCACGGACCTGCTGTCGCTCGGTGCGCATGCAGAGCTCCGCGCCATGCGCGTTCGGCTGATCGATCATTTGAAAACGCAGGCCATCACGGCGCTATTCAACAGCCTGACGCCCGGGGCAGTCGACCCGCAGGAATCGAATGCCGCCGTCTCCTCCCTGATGGACGCGTGGCTCCTATTCACGCTCCAGGAGGCCGAAGGACGGCGGCTGCGACGCATGGCCGTGCTCAAATCCCGTGGCATGGCGCACTCGAATCGGGTCTACGAGTTCAAATTGACGCAGCGGGGATTCGAGGTGCCAGGGCTCGACGCCGAGCACAGCGCTGGCGGCTCGCAGCGAGCGGAAAGCTGAATGGCATGAGCGACCTTCCCCCAGGGCAGCCGAGTGAGCAGGAGGAGCACTTCGTGCTACGCCTCTATGTCGCCGGGCAATCGCCGACCTGCATGCGCGCCTTCACCAATCTCAAACGTATCTGCGAGGAACATCTCGCCAACCGCTACCGGATCGAGGTCATCGATCTGCTGCAGAACCCGCAGCTCGCCCGCGGCGATCAGATCCCTCGCCATACCGACGCTGGTCCGCCACCTTCCGGAGCCGGTAAAGAAGATCATCGGCGATCTTTCCAACACGGAGCGCGTGCTGGTCGGCCTCGACTTGCGCCGCGCCTGAGTGAAGCCATGCGCGTGCTCCCCGACGGGAACCACGATTTCCCGGCCGAGCTGACCGCGGATGGCGCGGCCGACGAGCATTACGAGCTCAATCTGTATGTGAGCGGAATGACGGCGCGCTCGGCCAGGGCCATCGAGAATCTGAGCGCGTTCTGCAAGCTGCACCTCAAGGGCCGCCATACGCTGCGCATCTTCGATCTGTACCAGCAACCCGCGCTGGCGCGAAGCGAGCAGGTCATTGCCGCGCCGACGCTGGTGAAGCGCCTACCACTGCCACAGTGTCGGCTGGTGGGCGATATGTCCAACCAGGAGCGAATGCGGGCCGCGCTCGGCGTGACCGTGTGAGCGACTTGCCATGCCAGAAGCATCGGGGTTGATGCAGCGCGATTCGACGACCGCAGGCGACGGGCCCGACCTCGCCGCACGTCTCACCGAGGCCGAGGAGACTCTGCGGGCCATTCGTGCGGGAGAGATCGACGCGGTCATCATTCAGGGCCCGATCGGCGAGCAGGTGTACACGCTCAAGAGCGCCGACTCCCCGTACCGCAGACTGGTCGAGCAAATGCAGGATGGAGCGGCAATTCTCACTACGGACGGCGACGTGCTTTACTGCAATCAAAGCCTTGCGCGGCTGGTCGCGAGCCCATTGCAGGAGGTCATCGGCGCCTCGGTATTGCAATACTTCGAATCCGGCGGCCGTGAGGACGTCGCAGCGCTCCTCGCTGCCGGCTCCGGCAGGCGTCGGGCCCGCCTGATCGCCTCCGGGGACCGCACGACCGACGTGCTGCTATCGCTGACTACTACGCTCACCGACGGGGTCGAGCAGCGCAGTCTGATCGTCAGCGATTTGACGGAGCTGCACGATGCGCAGCTTGGCCGCGACCGCGCCATGCAGCAAAGCCACGCCAAGGACGAATTCATGGCGATGCTGGCCCACGAGCTGCGCAATCCGTTGAGTGCCATCACCGCGGCGCTGGAAGTTCTGCAGCACGCCGGCGGCAGCGGAAGCGCCGCGGAGCGCGCACGGGCCATCGTTGGCCGGCAGACGCGCCATCTCTCCAGACTCGTCGATGACCTCCTCGAGGTGGCCCGCGCGATCACCGGCAAGGTGACCCTAGCTGGTGCCCCCCTCGATTTGAGCGATGCGGTACGCCGCAGCATGGCTGCTCTTGGCGACCGCGCACAACAGCGACGGCTGGAGATCGAGATCGACGGCGGGCGGCACTGGATACACGGCGATGCGGTGCGAATCGAGCAGATCATCAGCAACATCCTGTCGAATGCGATGAAATACACCGTACCGGGTGGGGTGATCCGCGTCAGTTTGGCTGCGCGTGAGGCAGATACGGTGCTTTTTGTGCACGGCGGAAGCGTCTCGGCGGTTAGCGAGGGGCCGGGCCGCGGCAGCACGTTTACCATCCGTCTGCCGCGGGCGGCCCTGCCGCCCGCCCGGTCAGCGCTGCCTTTCGCACCCGAGAGAGCCGTGCCGTGCCGAGTGCTACTCATCGAGGACAAGCGCGACGCACGCGAGACGTTCCGCATGATGCTCGAGCTCGCTGGCCATCAGGTTCTCGAAGCCGAGGAAGGTCGCAGCGGCCTCGAATTGCTGCGGACCGAGCTTCCGGACATCGCCGTGATCGACGTGGGCCTGCCCGGATTGGACGGCTATGAGATTGCGAGCCAGTTTCGCCAGCACCCGCAGAGCCACAAGGTGGTCCTGGTGGCCCTCACCGGCTACGGCACGCCCGAAGCTCGGGAGCGCTCACGCGCCGCCGGCTTCGATCACCACCTCATCAAGCCCATCGACCCGGACGTGCTGCGCACCCTGATGGGGCCAGCCCCGGTTCACGCCGCAGTAGCCGGCCAAGCTCCCGCGCCTGCCCGGCCGCGGGCCGGCGGCACACATGTGCTTAAGGTTTGCCCTTCCGGGTCCCGGCTTGTAGAATGCCCGGCCTCCTGGTGCGGGGTGGAGCAGTCTGGCAGCTCGTCGGGCTCATAACCCGAAGGTCGCAGGTTCAAATCCTGCCCCCGCTACCACATGACCCTAGGCCCTTGCAGAGCGCGCCAACGTTCTGATTCCAATGGGCCATGAGCCC
>JBOIAB010000003.1:0-12157 GCA_050738635.1 Steroidobacteraceae bacterium | reverse complement strand
TCCCAGTCCCGACCGCGACAGGATCTGCGTGCCGTAGTACATAATGGAGTTGACGCCGGTCACCTGCTGGACGATGCCGATGCCGATGCCGACGAGCAATACAGCTCTCACCCACGGGATGCGCAGCGCTGACCAGCCGCGCAGGTCGGACGCGGCTTCCGCCGCGGCCAGCTCCGTGATCGAGCGCGCTTCGCGAGCGGCATCCCCGGGCGGGCGCAGGCGGCCGAGCACTGCCTCCGCCTCCGTGACCCGCGCACGCGCGATCAGCCAGCGCGGGCTTTCCGGCAGGAACACGGCGCCGACGCCGAGCACTATTCCCGGCGCCGCGGCCACACCCAACATCCAGCGCCAGACGACATGCGACTCCCCCCAGACATGAGCGATCACGGCGTTGACGGCGAAGGCGAGCAGTTGACCCGAGACGATCATCAGCTCGTTCTGTGTGACCAGCCGGCCCCGGATGGCGGGCGGTGCGAGCTCCGCCAGGTAGGTCGGTACGACCACCGAGGCACCGCCCACCGCCAGCCCGAGCAGGAAACGGAATGCGGCGAGTGCCGCCCGGTCGGGCGCCAGGGCGCAGGCTATCGCGCCCGCCACGAACGTAGCGGCCAGCAGCCAGAGCGTCTGCCGGCGGCCGATCCGGTCCGCCAGCCGCCCGGCGAGGAGCGCCCCGAGTGCCGCGCCCAACAGCAGCGCCGCGGTGATCAGACCTTCGTCGGCCGGCGTCAACCTGAGGTCACGGCCCATGTAGAGCAGCGCGCCGTTGACGACGCCGGTGTCATAGCCGAAGAGCAGGCCACCGATGGTCGCGATCATGCTGATGAGCAGCAGCCGCCGCCGCAGCTCGCGGCTGATGGCTGTCGGGATCGTCGACGAGCCGTTTTGCAGCTCGGGGTCACCGCGGGACATGGCTGTTACCTCCCTGCCGATGGTATGATTATTTTAATTTCTGTCAATGTGAAAAATACGATGCAATCCCTGCTGTCGCGGCCGGCACACGCCGGCGGATGTCGCAGCCGATGAGCCGCGCTTCACAGCAGGTCACGGCACCAACAACGGCCGCGGAGCTGCGCGAGGCAATCCTCGCGCGTTATGACTCGCTCAGCGGACGACTCCGCCAGTTTGCCCACTACCTTCTCGATGCTCCGAACGATGTCGCGCTGGAGACGCTCGCAGTCATAGCGCAGCGCAGCGGCGTGCAACCCTCCGCCATCGTGCGCTTCGCCAAGCAGTTCGGCTTCGAGGGTGCGACGCCGATGCAGCGGGTGTTTCGCGCCGACCTGGTGGCGGCCAACCCGGGCGCCGCCTACGGCGAGCGCGTGCGCCAGACCATGGATCGGCTGGAGAATGCACCCAACGATCCGGCGAGCCTGCTGCGGGAGTTCGCCGAGGGTACCGATCTCGCGCTGCGCCAACTGACGCACACCGTTGGCACCGTGGAGCTTGCGGCGGCCTTCCGCCTGCTGGAGCAGGCCAACTCGGTCTATGTCGTCGGCGTCCGCCGCGCCTTTCCGGTGGCGGCCTATCTCGCCTACTCCCTGCAACAAAGCGCCAAGCGCACGATATTCGTCGACGGGGTGGCCGGTCTCTGGCGCCAGCAAGCCGCCGGCATCTCCTCCGGGGACCTTCTGATATGCGTCAGCTACCGGCCGTACGCGGAGGAGACCCTTGAGGTCGTGAATGCCGCGCACGCGCAGAAGGCGGTCATCCTCGCCATCACCGACAGCGTGGTCAGCCCGATCGCCAAGGAAGCCGACACCGTCCTGCGGGTGCAGGAGGCGGAGATCCGCGGCTTCCGCTCGCTGTCGGCCTCCATGTGTCTCGCCCAGACGCTCGTCATCGGCTATGCGTTTCGCAGCAACCGCAAATCCCGGCCCGAGGGTCGCGGCGGTGGCGGCCGCCGCGGCCAGGGCACCCGGGAGCGGACATGAGCAGGCCAATCACCGAGTCGACGCGCACCGCCGTCGCGCTGCTCGGCGGCGGGCGGATAGGAAAGATTCATGCGGCCAATGCCGCGGCGCATCCGGCCCTGTCGCTGAGGTACGTCATCGACCCGTTCGGCGATGCCGCCGCTGCGCTGGCGGCCCGATACGGTGCGGCGGCGACTACGCTGGAGAGCGCCCTGGCCGATCCCGCCGTCGCGGGCGTGATCGTCGCCAGCCCGACGGACCAACATCTTGCACATTGCCTGCAGGCTGCCGCCGCGGGCAAGGTGATCTTCTGCGAAAAGCCGCTCGATCTCAGCGCCGAGCGCGCGCGCTCGGTGGCCGCGGCGCTCGGCAAGGCGCGGCTCTTTCTCGGCTTCAACCGCCGCTTCGATCCCAACTTCCGCGCCTTGCGCCAGAAGCTGCAGGCGGGTGTGATCGGCAGCCTGGAGACGCTGCACATCATCAGCCACGACCCGGCACCGCCGCCGGTGAGCTACATCAAGGTGAGCGGCGGTCTCTTCAAGGACATGACCATCCACGACTTCGATGTCGCGCGCTGGCTGCTTGCGGAACCGGTGGTGGAGGTCTATGCGATGGCCGCCTGCCTGGTGGATCCGGCCATCGGCGCCGCGGACGACATCGACACCGCGAAGGTGCTGTTGCGCACCGCTTCGGGACGGATCGCGCTCATCAGCAACAGCCGCCGCAGCGGTTATGGCTACGATCAGCGCATCGAGGCGTTCGGCTCCGGCGGATCCGTCCGTGTCGACAATCTCGTGACCAACACCGTCGCGGTCTGGGACGAGGAGGGCGCCACCCGGGCGCCGTTCGAGAATTTCTTTCTCGAGCGCTACGCCGAGGCTTACCGGGCGGAGATGGATCATTTCGCGGCCGTGCTGCGCGGCGAAGAGCCGGCTGTCGGCTTCAGCGACGGCGTCCATGCGCTCGAGCTCGCGGAAGCCGCCGGACGCTCGTACGCCACCGGCCGCCCGGTGGGGCTCAGCGGCGGCGCTTGATCCAGGCGTGGGCCGGATCGTCGCGGAAGATCCAACTTCGCACCGGCCCGGCCATCACGTTGAGATAATACAGATCGTAGCCGTGCGGTGCGCCGACCGGGTGATAGCCGCGCGGCACCAGCACGAGGTCCCCGTCCTCGACGCACACCGTCTCATCGAGACTGCGATCGTCCGTGTAAACCCGCTGAAACGCGAAGCCCTGCGGCGGATTGAGACGGTGATAGTACGTCTCCTCGAGTTGGGTCTCGGCCGGCGGTGCATCGGTGTCGTGCTTGTGCGGCGGATAGCTCGACCAGTGTCCTCCGGGGGTGATCACTTCGACGACCAGCAGCCGCTGCGCAGGCTCGGTCTGCGGCAGCACGTTGCGCACGAAGCGGCGGTTGCTGCCTTCGCCTCTGACCTCCTGCGACATGCGCTCGCCGCCGATGGCGCGCGCCTTGCCGGCGGTGTCAGCCGGCGCGCTGCAGAGCGCAATCTCGACGTCGCTACCGGCCTGGATGCGGATATGCGAACCGGCCGGCGCATACACTGCGCCGGGCGGCGCGTCGTCGAAGACGCTCTTGCGGCCGCCAAGATGCGGAAAGCTCAGGTCGTCAACCTGGATATCGGCAGTTCCGGTCAGCACGGCGATGCACAATTCCTTGCCGGACGATGTCAGCGCGACTTGTCGTCCCACGGTCAGCCGGCGCACCTCGAAGCCGACATATTTCCAGCCCGCGCTCGCAGGCGTGATGGCGAGAACCCGGCCTTCCGCATCCGGCGCGGAGGGGCGTACCCGCAGGCTCATCGGCCGGCTCCTGCTGTCCCGAGCAGCCGGCGCACCGTGTCGAGACCAATCCGGCTGTAGACACGCGGATCGGCCCGTGCGGGGTCCTGCTCGGCCTCGACCACGATCCAGCCGTCGTAGCCGATGTCGATGAGCGCCTGAGCTATGCCGCGGAAGTCGAGATCGCCGTCACCGGGCGTGGTGAACATTCCTGCCAGCACGCCGTCCAGAAAGCTTCCGCCTCGCCTCAGGTTGTCGTCGAAGACCTTGCGGCGCACGTCCTTCGTATGTACATGCGCCACCCGATCCGGGTGGCTGCGGATCAACCGCTCGGCGTTGATGCCGCCGAGGGCCGCATGCCCGGTGTCGATGACGAATCCGACGCTGCGGTCGGTGTGAGCCACGAGCCGCTCGATGTCGTCCTCGCCATCCACGACGGTGCCCAGGTGGTAGTGGTAGGCCAGACTCAGGTCCCGATCCTCCAGGTAGTGCGCGAGGGTGTTGAGCCGCTCGCCGAATACGGGCCACTGAGCCTCGGCCAGATGCGGAGTCGCGGTGAGTGGTCGTCGGCGGTCGCCATGAATCGTGTTGCTACATTCGGCGATGATGAAAACGTCGCTGCCGAGCGCCTCGAGCAGCTGCAGGTGCGACTGCAGCGCCTCGATCTCCTCCGCCACGGAGCGCACGAGCAGCGCGGCCGACCACCAGCCGCCGATCAGTGCCAGCTCGTGCGCGCCGAGCTGCACGCCCAGTCGCGTCGGCTCGCGCGAGAATTTCCCGCCCAGCTCGATGCCCTCGAAGCCCAACGCCTGTGCATCGCGCAGCACGGTCTCCACCGGCGTCTCGCCGCCGAGCTCCGGCAGGTCGTCGTTGATCCAGGCGATGGGGCTGACGCCGAAACGAACGCTCACGTTTACTCCCACCGCGCCTTGCGGCGCTTGTCGTACTCAGCGCGGGCGGCGCGCACCGACGCTCTCTCCGAGACCTCGGGCACGGCCACATCCCACCAGGCGCCACCCGCGCCCGTCGCGGCCTGGGGGTCGGTATCGATGATGACCACATAGGTGCGAGCCGCGGCCCGGGCGCGCTCCAGGGCGGCGGACAGGCCACCGATAGCCGCCACTTGCTCGCTTTGCGCACCGAGCGCGGCGGCATGCGCCGCAAAATCGACCGGCGCCGGGCCCTGCTGCGGGAAATTCGCCAGCAGGTTGTTGAATGGCGCGCCGCCGGTCGCCTTCTGCAGGCGATTGATACAGCCGAAGCCGCGGTTGTCCAGCACGACGATCACCAGCTTCAGTCCCAGCATGACCGAGGTGGCGATCTCCGAATTCAACATGAGATAGCTGCCATCGCCGACCATGACCACCACTTCGCGCTGCGGGTCGGCGAGCTTCACGCCGAGTCCGCCCGCGATCTCGTAGCCCATGCACGAGAAGCCGTACTCGACATGATAGCCTGCCGCGCTCGCGGGCCGCCACAGCTTGTGCAGCTCGCCGGGAAGGCCCCCGGCCGCGCAGACGACGGTGGTCTCGTTCCTGGCCCAACGCCCGACGGCGCCGATGACCTGCGCATCGGCTGGGAGGTCACTCTGTTCTTCGGGCAGTCGTACCGCCTGACTCCACGCCGCTTCCCACGCGATGCGCTCGGCCGCGACCGAGTCGCTCCAGGCTTGGGGCACCCGATGCCCAGCGAGCGCCTGCTGCAGCCCCTGCAACGCCTCGCGGGCATCACCGATGATGGCGACGGCGTCGTGCTTGTAGGCGTCGTAGGTGTTGACGTTCACCTGCAGAAAGCGCGCGCATCGGGGAAACAGGGTCCGCGAGGCGGTGGTGAAATCCTGTAAGCGAGTGCCGATCGCAAGCACTACGTCGGCGGCGGCTGCCGTGGCATTGGCCGCACTCGTGCCGGTGACTCCGATGGCGCCGAGCGACTGCGGGTGCTCCCAGGCGAGCGCGCCTCGTCCGGCCTGGGTCTCCGCTACCGGAATTCCGCTTGCACGTGCGAGTTGGCCGAGCGCGGTCTCGGCGCCCGAGTAGAGCACGCCGCCGCCTGCGATGATGAGCGGCGCGCGTGCATTGCGCAGATCCTCGGCGGCGCGCCGCAGCTCATCCGGCGCCGGAGGCGGCCGCCGGATGGACCAGGTCACCGGCTCGAACATCCGCGCCGGGAAGTCCCAGGCCTCCGTCTGCGTGTCCTGACAGAAGGCCAGCGTGACCGGTCCACAGGCGGCGGGGTCGAGCAGAGTGGACATGGCACGCGGCAGCGCCTCGAGCAGCTGCTCCGCTCGCTGTATGCGGTCGAAGTAGCGCGACACCGGCCGAAAGCAGTCATTGGCGCTCACCGTGCCGTCGGTGAAATCCTCCACCTGCTGCAGTACCGGATCGGGCGCGCGCCCTGCGAACACATCACCCGGCAGAAAGAGCACCGGTAGACGGTTGACATGTGCGACGGCGGCGGCGGTCACCATGTTGAGCGCGCCGGGCCCGATGGAGCTGGTGCAGATCATGGCGCGGCGGCGCCGCGATGCCTTGGCGAATGCGATCGCCGCATGAGCCATGGCTTGCTCGTTGTGCGCCCGCAGGGTCGGCAGCGCTGCACCGGCCGCGTGCAACGCTTCGCCGAGCCCGGCGACATTGCCGTGGCCGAAGATCGCCCACGCGCCCGCGAAGTAACGTTCGGGAGCGCCCTCTTGCGCAACGAACTGGCTCGCCAGGTAGCGCACGGCAGCCTGGGCGGCGGTGAGACGGATCCGCGTCACGGCAGTCTCCTGCGAAATCAGGCCGGCGGATTGGGCCGCGCCTCGCGCCATGCGGCCACGACGGCCTGCAGGTTGGCGGCGAGCGCGGCCACCGTCTCGGCGTCGCCGATCTCGCCGGCGAGTCGGCGCCGCGCCGCCTCTGCAAAGATGGTACGCCCAACCGCGAAGCCGCGTACGAGCTCGAACGGTGCCGCAGCCCGGAACGCGGAAGCGAGGCTGCGGGCCTCGGCGGCCAGACCCAGCACCAGAACGCCACGGCACAACGGGTCGCGCCGGCGGATCGTGTCCTCAATCGCGGCCCAGGCCGCCGGCTCCTCGCTCGGCTCGAGCTTCCACCAGTCCGGGCGGATACCGAGGTCGTACACCCGCTCGAGCACGCGGGCGGTCGTGTCCCGCTCGATGTCCCCATACGGCGAGGCGATGACCTCGAGCAGCAGCTCGTGCCGAGTCTCGCGGCAGGCGCTCTGCAGGCACAGCAGTCGCTCCTCCTGGCGGTGCCGCAGCATCTCCGGATCATCGGGATGGTAACGAACCAGACATTTGACCACATGATTCTGCGGCCAGGCGCGCAGCGTCGAGCCAACATCCGCCGCGCCATCGAATGCCAGCGGACGGGAGCCGCTCTGCTCGATCGGGCGTCCGATCCAGTACGGATAATCGGCGGCGCGCTCGAGGCCCTGGCGGCCGAATCGGCCGTCGAGCAGGAGCCCAAAGCGCGGGTCACCGCCGGCGACGCGATCGACGGCATCGATGGCCAGCGCCTTGAATGCCTCCAATGCCGACTCGTCGACCTCCAGCTCGGCGGCGAGCGTCTCGAGGGGACCGCGGTGATCCATCGCCAGTACCAACAGCTCCGCGGGCCGCGGCGCGCGGGTCGTCGCCCAGTGCACGTGCTCCAGCTCCGCCGCTTCGCGCAGCCGTCGCGGCCATTCTCCGTCGAGAAACGCCGACAGCTCCATGGAGGTGGGTACCGCCGGTGCGCAGCCGTGGCGTGAGACCACGATGGCGCCGCAGGCGTTGCCATAACGACAGCAGGTCTCGAGCGGCAATCCGCGCAGCCAGCCGCGCAGGAATCCGCTCATGAATGCGTCACCGGCGCCGAGGATGTTGAATACCTCCACGTCGAGGCCCGCCACCTTCACGCCGCCCTCCAACTTCGGGCCGATGTCGCCCGCGAATGCCATGCAACCTTCCGCTCCCAGCTTGCACAGCAGCGTGGCCGCTGTCAGCGCGCGCACGGCGCGCAGTGCGCCGGCGGTGTCGGTCGAGCCGCCGAGGATGTGGAATTCCTCCTCGGTGCCGACGATGAGGTCGCTCAGGGGCACGGTTTCCTGCAGTTGGGCGGTGACCGCGGCGCTCGTCACGAAGCGGTTCTCGCCGGCATCCGGCGCGGTCAATCCCCACAGCACCGGCCGATAATCGATATCGAACACGACCCGACCGCCGGCCGCGCGCGCGAGCTGCGCGGCCTTGCGGCTGGCCGCACGCACCCCGGGCTGGGACAGGTGTGTGCCATTGATGAGCACGGCGCCGGCACTGCGGATGAAGGCGGGGTCGACGTCCGCCTCGCAGAGCGCCATGTCGGCGCAGTTCTCGCGATAGAAGAGGAGTGGGAAGCGGCGCTCGTCGCGGATGCCGAGCACCGCGAGGGCTGTCAATCGCCGCGGATCGGTGATGACGCCGGTGATGTCCACCCCGCAGCGGGCGAGCTCCTCGCGGATGAAGCGCCCGAAGTGATCGTTGCCGACGCGGGTGAGCAGCCCGGCACGCAGGCCCAATCGCGCCGCGCCGATCGCGGTATTGGTGGGGCTTCCGCCCACGTATTTGGCGAAGGAGCCCATGTCTTCCAGCCGCCCGCCGATCTGCTCGCCGTACAGGTCCACGCAGGAGCGGCCGACCGTGATCAGGTCGAGCGATCGGTCGCCGGTCGGTTCCGCCATGTCGTCTTCCGGAGAGTGCGTGAAACGGTTCTGTAATTCTTATTCTATTACAGGTTTCTGCGGAATTGCCATTCCATCACCGCTCGGCATGAGCAGGCGATCGACTCCGACCGGGGATGCGGCGCGGTCATGCATCAGCTGGTCGCCGTGCGCGGCGCGATCAACGGCCTGCTGGCCGAGGTGTTGGAGGACCGCGTCCGTGAGCACCTGATCGGTGCCACGCGCTCCAAGGCGCAGGTGCAGGCGGCCGACGAGCTCATCGACATCGCGCACGCCTATTTCCGCTCTTGAGCGGCGCGCAGCGACGCGGCCCCTTACCGCACTACGATCACGCCGTGCATGTAAGGATGCACGGAGCAGATGTAATGATAGGTTCCGGCGTGTTGAAACGTGTATTTGAACCGGTCGCCGCTGTCCAGCGCCGCCGAGCTGAACGCCTCGGGCCCGCCGGTGCTCTTGATGGTATGCACGTCGCCGTCGCCGTTGACCCAGGTCACGGTGGCGCCTTTCGTCACCGTCAGGGTGGCGGGATGGAACGAGTAGTTGGAAATGGTCACGGCCGGCGCGAGCGCGTGCGCGGCGGCTGCAACCCGACCATTGCGCAACAGCGCTGCCGTGCCGATCATCGCCAGCGAGAGGGCTACCAGCGCCGCGGCATTACGCTGTCGCAGAAAAGAGTGTTTCATCCATCGTTCCTCAGGAAGCAAGGGTCGTATCACTGAACGCCACCCGATCCGCCACCACATCGAGGCGGCGGATGCCCAACAGCGCGCGCAGTTTGTCGGTCGGCACCCGCAACGGCCCCGGGCCGGGTCCGACGCCGGGCGCGGGCTGCGGAAATGCCGTCGAGTCGGCAGTGTGATAGGTCATATGGCCCTCGACCTTCTGGATCACCTGATGAATGTGTCCGTTGAGAATGGTCACGGAGCCAAAGCGCCGCAAAGCGGCGAGGGCGGGGGCGGAGTCCTCCGTGGCCCAGCCCCACTGCGGGTAGATCGACCACATCGGCATGTGAGTGAAAACCACGATGGGCGTGCTGGCGCTGCGCTGCCGCAGGTCCGCGTCGAGCCAGCGCAGCTGCTCGGGGCCGAAATAGCCCAGTCCGGACTGCGTCAGCTTCACCACGTTGACCAGCCCGACGAAATGCACGCCGTGGGCATCGAAGCTGTACCAGCCCCCGGTGCCATGGCCGCGGCCGAAGCGCTGGAAAAAGAGTTTGCCCTCGTCGCCGATCGTGTCGTGCTCGCCGGGCACGTAATACACATCACGCTTCAGGCCCTGCATGATATCGGCGGCGGTGGCAAACTGCGCCGCGCTCGACAGATGGCTGACGTCGCCGGTATGGATCACGAATTCCGGCTTCAGGGCGGCCATCCGCGCCACCGCTTCCTGCAGCGTGTCCTGCGCGGACGGGTGCCCGCCGGCCTTGAAGCCGATATGCGAGTCGCTGATCTGGCCGAAGGTGAAGGCGCGCATCTCCCCGGCCTGCGCCGCATCACCCACGCGCAACGGACGCGGTATCCCGCCGGCGAACGTCCACACTACGCCCGCGCCGCCCCACAGCAGGTGCTTCATGGCCTCGCGGCGGCCGACGCCGTTCGACCCGGCAGGTTTGCTCATGCGATCACTCTCCTCGATTGCGCGCCCCACGGTTCTGACGCGAGGGCGTTGACGTGGAGGGAGATCCGCGTGCGGCCGTGGATATTCCCCGCCCGGTGTAAATAAAATTTTCGGGAATAAAGTGCTCCCGGCCGCGATCTATAATCAATTGATGGGTTCCGACAACGTCTTCGCAGCCGTGGCACTGCCGCACCTCGATGCGGCTTTCAATCTCGCCCGCTGGCTGACCGGTAGCCGCGCGGACGCGGAGGACGTGGTGCAGGAAGCCATGGTGCGGGCGCTTACTTATTTTCCGAGCTTCCGCGGCGGCAGCAGCCGGGCCTGGATACTGCAGATCGTGCGCAATACGGCCTATAGCGCGCTCAAGGCCCGCCGCGGCGAGCGCCTGGCGGGACATACCGGCCTTGATGCGGCGGCAGTCGAGGAGATCGCCGATCCGAGTGACGATCCCGAGAAATCACTGCTCATGTCCGCCGACCGGGCCCGGGTCGATGCGCTGATCGCGGCGCTTCCCGTGGAGCTGCGCGAGACGCTCGTTCTGCGGGAGCTGGAGGAGCTCTCATACCGCGACATCGCGCAGGTGACGTCGGTGCCGATAGGAACGGTGATGTCGCGCCTCTGGCGGGCGCGGCGGATGTTGGTGCGGGCGGCGGCGGAGGGCGGGCAATGAGCGCAGGCGATTGCGGCAAGCTGCTTCTGCTCCAAGCGGAGCTCGACGGCGAGCTGGATGCGGCGGCCGCCGCCGCTCTGGCCGAGCATCGTGCCACCTGTCCGGTTTGCAGGCGGAACGAGGCCGCCATCATGGCTGCGCGCGAGGGCTTGCGGCGCGCCACCTATCATCGCGCCGACTCCGAGCTGCTGCGCGCCCTTGCGGGCCGCCTCGGGGGCGTTCAGCCGCCGCCCGCGCGCAGGAGCTCACTCCCCTGGCGCGGACTGGCGACCTTCGGCGCAGGCGCCGCGCTCGCGGCTGCGATCGTCCTGAGCGTTCTTCCGCCGCGGCACCCTGACATGGTGGCGGCGCTGGTAGACGATCATGTGCGAGCGCTCCAGCCGGGACACCTGTTGGATGTCGTGTCGACCAATCAGCACACGGTCAAGCCCTGGTTCGACGGCAGGCTGGATTTCGCGCCGCCGGTCAAGGATCTGGCCGCCCAGGGATTCCCGCTGGTCGGCGGCCGGCTCGACTACCTCCATGGCAGGAGCGTTGCGGTGCTCGTCTACTCGCACGGCAAGCACATGATAGAGCTGTTCGTCTGGCCGGCCTCCGGGCCGGCCGGCGTGCCGGCGCGCGCCCAGCTCGATGGCTACAACGTCGTCCACTGGGAAGCCAACGCGATGTCCTTCTCCGCCGTGTCCGACCTGGACCCGTCCGGGTTGCAGGAATTCGTCCGCGGCTGGCGGCAGATGCCCTGAGCGCTCAGCGATACCGGGCGGCCAGTGCCCCCGCCAGCTCGCCCCTTCCCGTCGCCCGCAAGCGCTCGAGGTAGCGCGGCAACTCCCCGCGCACGTGGAACGGTCCGCCTTCCAGCACTACGTTCTCGAGCGGATCGCGCCCGCGGGCCGCAGCGCGCAGCATCGCGGTGTGCCACTGCGACAACAGCGTGAGCCCACGAGCCGCCACATCGGCCCGCTCTGCCGCAACGTTGTGCTGCTCGAAGGGATCGCGCGTGAGGTCGAACAGCATGACGTCGTCGAACAGGTGGTAGCCGCCGTGCAGGGTATTGATGAGGATCCAGTTGTCGAAGCGCACGCCCCGCTGGCAGGTCCATGCGCCCTGGGAGACGATGAGGTGGTCGCGGCCCTCATCGGCGCCGCGCTGCAGGCTCGCGGCAAATGATTGCCCGTCCCAGCTCTCGGGGACCTTCTCGCCCAGGAGCTCGAGCAGAGTCGCCGTGACATCGATCTGATAGTGCAACGCGCGCCGCCTGCTGCGCCCGAGACCGGGCCACTTGAGAACCAGCGGAACATGCGTCGTGTGCTCGTCCGCGGTCTGATGATCGCAGTAGATGTTGAGCTCGCCCAGCGTCTCGCCGTGGTCGGCGGAGATCATGATTGCTGTGTCGCTGTCGATGCCGAGCGCACCCAGCACCTCGAGCAGCCTCCCCACGCAACGATCCGCGGCCAGCACA
>JBOIAB010000002.1:0-18234 GCA_050738635.1 Steroidobacteraceae bacterium | reverse complement strand
GACTGAAGGCAATAACAAGGCTCGCTACTCCCGCATTCTCGTGAAGCTCTCGGGCGAGGCCCTGATGGGCACCACCGATTACGGCATCGACCCCGCGATCATCAAGCGCATCGCCGGGGAGCTGCTGGAGATCGTCGGCTTCGGCGTGCAGCTCGCGGTCGTGATCGGCGGTGGCAACATCTTCCGCGGCGCCGGCCTCGCGCGGGCGGGCATGGACCGCGTGGCCGCCGACCACATGGGCATGCTGGCGACCGTCATGAACGCGCTCGCGATGCAGGATGCGCTGGAGAGCCTCGGAATGTACGCGCGCGTCATGTCCGCCATCCGCATCAACGAGGTCTGCGAGGACTACATCCGCCGTCGCGCCATCCGTCACCTGGAGAAAGGGCGGGTCGTCATCTGCGCGGCCGGTACGGGCAATCCCTTCTTCACTACGGACACGGCCGCGGCGCTGCGCGCGATCGAGATCAATGCCGAGGTGCTCCTCAAGGCGACCAAGGTGAACGGCGTGTACTCCGACGATCCGGTGCACAATTCGGCCGCGGTCCGCTATTCCCGGCTCACTTTCGATCGGGTGCTCACCGAGAAGCTCAACGTCATGGACGCGACCGCCATCGTGATGTGCCGTGACAACCACTTGCCTTTGCGGGTCTTCAATCTCAACAATCCCGGCGATCTCACGCGTATCGTGCGCGGCGCGGACGTGGGTACGCTGGTGACTTGTGAGTAAGCGGGCAAAGACCGCTCCTTTGCCCGCGCGGTCGAACAAGCAAAAAGGCGCCTCGCCGACAAAATCGCCGGGAGCGATTTTGGACGGCGGCAGCCGGCCCGCAGGGCTCGGCGCAGGGACGGAGCCGAGCAACGCGCCGTAGGCGCTCTTTCGGCCAATCGAGGATCAAAAACATGATCGAAGACATCAAGAAAGAGGCTCGTGAGCGCATGGCCAAATGCGTCCAGACGTTCCAGTCCGACCTCAAGAAGCTCCGGACCGGACGCGCGCATCCGAGTCTGATCGAGCACCTGAAGATCGATTACTACGGCTCCGAGGTGCCGCTGCAGCAGGTGGCGAGCATCGCCGTCGAGGAGGGCAGAACCCTCGTCGTCTCGCCGTGGGAGAAGAGCGTGGTGCAGGCGATCGAGAAGGCCATCTTCAAGTCCGACCTGGGCCTCACGCCCATGACGGCAGGCACCGTCATCCGCATCCCCATGCCACCCCTCACCGAGGAGCGGCGCCGTGAGATCACCAAGGTGCTGCGGCACGATGCGGAGAGTGCGCGTGTCGCGGTACGCAACGTCCGTCGCGACGTCATGACCGACGTAAAGGAACTGCTGAAGGAGAAGATGATCTCGCAGGATGACGAGCGGCGCGCGGAAGGGGAAATCCAGAAGCTCACGGACAAGCACGTGGCCGACATCGAGCAGCTTCTGGCGGCCAAGGAAAAGGAAGTGATGCAGGTGTGATGGACTCCGTGCCCCGGCACATCGCCATCACGATGGATGGCAACGGCCGGTGGGCCGCCGCGCGCGGCCTGCCCCGCTCGGCCGGCCACAAGGCCGGCCTGACACCCGTGCGCCTCTGTGTCGAGGAGTGCAGCCGGCTCGGGGTGGAAGCGCTGACGCTGTTCGCGTTCTCGAGCGAGAACTGGTCCCGGCCGGCGGAGGAGGTGGCGAGCCTGATGGGCCTGTTCTTCGAGGCCGTCGAGCGCGAGATAGCGGAGCTGCACCGCCAGCGCGTGCGCGTACGCTTCATCGGCAACCGGCAGCGGCTGTCGGTGCGGCTGCAGGCGCAAATCGGCGGCGCGGAGCAGCACACGGCCGGCAACACGGGCCTGAAGCTGCAGGTGGCGGTGAGCTACGGCGGCCGCTGGGACATCGTGCAGGCCGCGCGCCAGCTCGCCGCCCAGTGCGCGAGCGGCGCCTTGCGCCCTCCCGAGATCGACGAGGATCGCTTCGCCGCGGCGCTCGAGCTCGGCGGGCTGCCCGATGCGGACCTGCTGATCCGCACCGGCGGCGAGCGGCGGATCAGCAACTTCCTGCTGTGGAATATCGCCTACGCGGAGCTCTATTTCAGTGACCGGCTCTGGCCCGACTTCGACCAGGCGGAGCTGTCGGCCGCGCTCGAGTTTTTCGCCGGCCGGGAGCGGCGCTTCGGCCTCACGACCGGCCAGTTACCGCAGACCGGGCGCGAAGCCGCGCCGGCGGCCAAGCGATGAAAGCCCGAGGCCCGTGAGCGAATCGCTCCGTAAACGAGTCGTCACCGCCGCCGTCCTGATCGCGCTGCTGCTCGCGGTGCTCTTCTGGCTGCCGCCGGCAGCTACGGTCGTGCTGCTGACGATCGTGGTCCTGGTGGGCGCCTGGGAGTGGTCGGCTTTCCTCAAATGGACCGACCCGAGGCTGCGCGCCGCGTACGTGGCGCTCGTCGCCATCCTCCTGCCGCTCGCCTGGCTCGCGACGCGCACTCCCTGGGGCCTCGAGGCGCTTCTCGGCGCGGCGCTCCTCTGGTGGCTGGCCGCGCTGGTATGGATCGTGGCGGCGCCACGGCGGGTCAGGCCCTGGTCGGCGGGTCTCGCGGGACTTCTCTCCCTGGTGCCGGCATGGCTCGCGCTGGCGCGCTTGAGGCTGCAGACGGCGCACGGCGCGGAGTGGGTGCTCTTCGCGCTGGTGCTGGTCTGGATGGCCGACATCGGCGCCTATTTCTGCGGCCGGCGGTTCGGCCGGCGGCGGCTCGCGCCCTCGGTGTCGCCCGGCAAGACGTGGGAGGGTGCACTCGGCGGCCTGGCCGCGAGCGGCATCGTGGCCGTCGCCGGCGGGGCCTGGTTCCGGCTGCCGCTCGAGCAGTTCCTGGTGCTCTGTCTGGCGGCGGTGGTGTTCTCCATCGTCGGCGACCTCACCGAAAGTCTGCTGAAGCGCTTCGCGGGGATGAAGGACAGCGGTACGCTCTTCCCGGGGCACGGCGGCGTGATGGACCGCATCGACAGCGTCACGGGTGCCGTTCCCGTGCTGTTGCTCGGGCTCACTTTTCTAGGAGTCCTGCCATGATCGGTGTGGTCGTTTTGGGTTCCACGGGCTCGGTCGGCGAGAGCACGCTCGATGTGCTCGCGCGCCATCCGGACCGCTTCCGCGTGGTGGCGCTCGGCGCCAACCGCAGCGTCGGCAAGCTTGCGGAGCAGGTCCGCCGTTTCCGGCCGGCATATGTGGCGATGGCCGACGAGCAGGCCGCGCGTGAGCTCGCGGGCGAGCTCGGCGCCGCCGCGCGCGGGACCCGTGTCCTCGCCGGCGTCAAGGCGCTGACGGAGATTGCGACGCTGACGGAGGCCGACTGCGTGATGGCGGCGATCGTGGGCGCCGCGGGACTGAGCTCCACGCTGGCGGCCGCACGCGCCGGCAAGCGCTTGCTGCTCGCGAACAAGGAATCGCTCGTCATGTCAGGGCCGCTGCTCATGGACGCCGTGCGCGAGAGCGGCGCCACGCTGCTGCCCATCGACAGCGAGCACAACGCGATCTTCCAATGCCTGCCGGCGGGCTCGCGTACCGGCGAGGCGCCGAAGGGCGTGCGCCGGATCCTCCTTACCGCTTCCGGCGGTCCCTTTCGCGACTGGCCGGCCGACGCCATCGCCGCGGCCACTCCGGAGGCGGCCTGCGCCCATCCCAATTGGGTGATGGGACGGAAGATCTCGGTCGACTCGGCGACCCTGATGAACAAGGGGCTCGAGCTGATCGAGGCCTGCTTTCTGTTCGCGCTGACGCCGGATCGCGTCGAGATCGTCGTCCATCCGCAGAGCATCATCCATTCGCTGGTAGAGTACCTCGACGGCTCGCTGCTAGCGCAGCTCGGCTCCCCGGACATGCGCACGCCGATCGCCTGCGCGCTCTCGTGGCCCGAGAGAATGGCTTCCGGTGTAGAATTCCTCGATCTGGTGAAGACCTCGCGGCTCGACTTCCGCGCCCCGGACCCGCAGAAATTCCGCTGCCTGGCGCTGGCACAGGCGGCAGCGCGGGCCGGCGGGCTGACTCCGGTCGCCCTGAACGCCGCCAACGAGGTCGCCGTCCACGCGTTTCTGGAGCGCCGATTGAACTTTCCCGGCATCGCTGCAGTCATTGAAGAGGTGGTCACACGGTGTCCCGCGGGGGCAATCGGCGGTCTGGATGATGTGCTGGCGGCCGATGCGGAGGCCAGGCGACTTGCGACAGAGCGCATTGACGGCGGGCTGCGTGCGGCCGCGGGGCGCTCACTCGAGGGCGCGCGGGCATGAGTGTCGTCTGGTACACACTGTGGTTCGTCATCGCCGTCGGGCTGCTGGTCACCATTCACGAGTTCGGCCACTTCTGGGTCGCGCGGCGGCTCGGCTTCAAGGTACTCAGGTTCTCGGTGGGCTTCGGCCGGCCGCTCTGGTCGCGGCGCGTGGGACCGGATCGGACCGAGATCGCCATTGCGCCCATCCCGCTCGGCGGCTACGTCAAGCTGCTCGACGAGCGCGAGGGCCCGGTGCCGCCGGAGGACCTGGCGCGGTCATTCACGCGCAAGCACCCCTTCCAGCGCATCGTGGTGCTGCTCGCCGGACCCGGTTTCAACATCCTGTTCGCGATCCTGGTGCTCGCCGGCATCATGTGCGTCAGCGGAATCACGCAGTATCTGCCCGTGGTGGGCGATGTGACGGCCGGCTCGATCGCCGCCCATGCAGGCCTGCGCTCGGGCGACACCATCGTCGCGATCAATGGCACGCAAGTCAGCGAGCAACAGGGTGTCATCTTCGGCCTGCTAGATGCGATGAGCTCGCGCGGCGATGCGAACCTGAGCGTGCGCGGCGGCACCGGAGAGGTCCGCCAGATCTCCATCGACGTGCCCGACGCGGCCACCCGGCGTCAGCTCACCATGCTGCCCGAGCTCTTCACCGGCCTGGGCTTTCAGTTCTGGGAACCGCCGATTCCGCCGGTCCTCGCTCAAGTGTTGCCGGACGGTCCTGCGGCGCGTGCGGGGCTGCAGGCGGGCGATCGTATCGTGTCCGTCAACGGGCATGCGGTGAAGGACTTCGAAGGCGTCGTTGCACAGGTGAGTCCGCATCCAGGCGGCACGCTCAGCCTGACGTACGAGCGCGCCGGCCAGGCGCATACCGTGCAGGTGGAAGTCGCGAGCGACCAGGTCGACGGCAAGTACGTCGGCCACATCCAGGCGGAAGGCGAGCTGCCGACGGACCTGGCCTATCCACCCAACATGGTGCGCCACCTGAGCGTGTCGCCCATCGCAGCCGTGGGACGCGCCAGCGAGGACGCGTGGGACATGACGGCGCTGCAGGGAACGCTCTTCTGGCGAATGATGCTCGGCCAGGTGTCGCTCAAGAATCTGAACGGGCCGGTATCGATCGCCGAGTACGCCGGCCAGTCGGCGAGTCAGGGCGCGGGCGCGTTCCTCGATTTCCTGGTGCTCATCTCGCTGTCGCTCGGGTTCCTCAACCTGCTGCCCATTCCCATCCTCGACGGCGGCCAGATCGTCTTTCAGCTGGTCGAGTGGGTGAAGGGCAGTCCGATGTCGGAGCGGGCGCAGGCCTACGGCCAGCAGGTGGGGATCGCGCTGCTGATCCTCCTCATGGGGGTGGCGCTCTTCAACGACATCGCGCGCCAGTTCAGTTGAGCCAGTTCAGTTGAGCCTTTGAGAGCTACAGCAGGACCCCAAGAGGTCCGCGCATCCCCGCCGCGGCGTTGCCGCGGTGGCGAGCGGGGGTTGACTTTACGTGATCGATGCAACAGTTGGGGCCGGAAGAGCCCGAAAGTGACAAAGTTGGGTATCAGAATATGAAGCCTCGCGTCGTACTGCTGGCCTCGGTCGCACTGGCCGTCCATTCGGCGATCGCGCTCGCGCAGGCGCAGGCGCAGGCGCAGGCCCAGGCCCAGGCACCGCCCTCGGACTCGAGCTTCACCGTCGGCGACATCAAGGTGGAGGGCCTGGAGCGCATCTCCGAGGGCACGGTGTTCAACTACCTGCCGGTGAACATCGGTGATCACCTGACGCCGCAGCGGGTACGCGAGGCCATTCGCGCCCTCTACCAGACGGGCTTCTTCCGTGACGTGGAGCTGCGCCGCGAGGGCAACTCGCTGATCGTGGTGGTGCTGGAGCGGCCCTCGATCGAGAGCTTCACCATCTCCGGCAACAAGGACATCAAGACCGACGAGCTGCAGAAATCGCTGAAAAACATCGGCCTCGCCCCGGGCAAGATCTTCGACCGCTCCGTGCTCGATGACGTCACTCAGTCGCTCACCGATGAATACTACAGCCGCGGCAAGTACGGAGTCGCGATCGATAACACCGTCACCCCGGACACCGACAACCGGGTCAAGATCGCGATCAAGATCCGCGAGGGCGACCGCGCGGTGATCCGCTCCATCAACGTCGTGGGCGACACGAGGTTCAAGCAGAAGGACGTGCTGCAGGGCTTCCAGCTGAAGACCCCGAACTGGCTCTCCTGGTACAGGCAGGACGACCGCTACTCGCGCGAGACGCTGCAGGGCGACCTCGAACGGCTGCGCGATTACTACATGGACCGTGGCTATGCCAACTTCCAGATCAACTCCACCCAGGTGCAGATCACGCCCGAGAAGAACGACATCTTCATCGACATCAACATCACCGAGGGGCAGGTCTACAAGATCGCCTCGGTGAAGCTCGCCGGCATCTTCGTGGTGCCGAAGCCGGAGCTGGAGCAGCTGGTCGAGATCCACCCGGGTGAGACCTACAACCGCAAGTTCATCACCGCCACCCAGAAGCTGATCCAGGACCGCCTGGGCGAGGATGGCTATGCCTTCGCCAAGGTCGATCCGGTGCCGACACCCGACGACAAGAACCACACGGTCGCACTGACTTTCTTCATCGATCCGGGCAATCGCGTCTACGTCCGCAACATCGTCTTTTCCGGCGAAACGTCGATCAACGACGTGGTGCTGCGCCGCGAGATGCGCCAGCTCGAGGGCGCGTGGCTGTCGAACGTCGCGCTCGAGCGCTCCAAGCAGCGCATCCAGAGACTTCCATACGTCAAGGACGTGAGCTACACCACGACGCCCGTCTCGGGGTCGGCGGACCAGGTGGACGTCGATTACAAGATCAAGCAGGGGCCGGCGGCGCAGCTCTCCGGCGGCATCGGCTATTCCGCCACCTACAAGCTCATGTTGAACGCCAACTACGCCGATGCCGATTTCCTCGGCACCGGCAACCGCTTCGGGGTCGAACTCCAAGGCGGCGCGTACAACAAGACCTACAACGTTTCGTACACGAATCCCTACATCACGATGAACGGGATCGGGCAGACGCTGTCGGCGACTTACAGCGACGTCACCCAGTTCGTCTCCTCGTCGTCGAACTTCTCCTCGAAGACGCTCAGCCTGGGCCCGACCTGGATCGTGCCGATCTCCGAGTTCCAGTTCCTGCAGTTCGGCGCGGTGTTCCAGAGCTCGCAGCTCCTCACCACTTCCTACAGCAGCGCCCAGCAGGCGAACGAGTGGGTATTGGAGAACGGCCATTCGTACACGCGGCTGGTGCACGAGGACTACACCAACAACGATTACGAGCTCTTCGGCACGAACTTCGCCAACGTGCTGTTCGTCGGCGGCTGGGGCATCGATTCGCGCAACCGCTCGCTGTTCGCCGATCGCGGCAACCGCACGGCGATCACCGCCCGCGTCACCTCTCCCGGGAGCGTGGTGCAGTACTACATGGCGGACCTATCGTTCCAGCAGTACGTGCCCCTTTGGCCCAATTACATCACCCTGTCGCTCTTCAACAGCATCGATTACGGCGGCGCGCTCGGCAAGACGACCGCCATTCCGCCCTTCCAGCAGCTCTTCGGCGGCGGCCCGGACTCGGTGCGGGGCTTTCGCGAGGACTGGCTCGGACCGCGCGACAACTTCGGCAATCCCTACGGCGGCAACTTCCGCATCACCAGCCAGAACGAGCTCATCCTGCCGATGCCGGCCAAGTGGCGGCAGAGCGCCCGGGTCAGCCTCTTCTTCGACATGGGCAACGTCTTCTACACCGGCAACAAGATCCAGTTCTCCGGGCCGGACGGGGTGACGCCGGTGAACTACCACCTGAACGGCTGGGGCGACCTCAGGCGCTCGGTTGGCGTCGCCGTCCAGTGGCTGGCGCCGCTCGGGCTGTTCCGGTTCAGCGTTGGCGTGCCGCTCAACTCGAAGCACAGCACGCTCTGCGGGACCGGTAACAGCTGCACCTGGGGGGATGAGACCGAGGGCTTCCAGTTCTCCGTCGGCAACGCTTTTTAACGCGCTGGCGCGCGGGTCTTAACGGGGTTCGCGGCGAACCCCGTACGAGTAGCGGCGCGAAGCGCGCCGTGAGAATGCTATTATTGCCAGCTTGGCCGCTTTAGACGGCGTTCAATCATAATCTGAGGTGGGTTTCCGTGAAGTGCTTGATCCGGTTGCGCTCGGGGTTTTGTGGGGTCGTCATGGCAGGGGGGCTCGCGCTGGCGCTGGCCGGACTGGCAGCCGCGGCGCCGGCGGCCAGCCTCAGAATCGCGGTGGTGAACTACTCGCAGCTCATCCAGAACTCGCCGCAGGCGCAGGCCGCCGTGGCGTCGCTGCGCGCGGAGTTCGCTCCCAAGCAGCGCACACTGCAGACGCAGGCGAGTGCCCTCAAGGCCCGGGAGGACACGCTGAAGAAGAACGAGGCCACCATGACGCAAGACCAGCGCGATCAGGCGGAGGTCGAGCTGCGTGAGCAATACCAGGATCTGGCGCACAAGCAGAGCGAGATCCAGGACGATGTCAACACGCGCCGCAACGAGCTGATGTCGGAGCTGCAGCACCAGGTGCAGCAGGTCGTGCAGGCCTACGCCAAGCAGCAGGGGTATGACCTGGTGCTCGCCGACGGCTTCATCTATGCCAACACCGCGCTCGACATCACGCCCGCCATTCTCAGCGCCCTGAAGTCACAGGCGGGTGCTCGGCGCGCTCCGGCGGCCCGCGGCAAGTAGACGGAGCACGGCGCGGCCGCCGCGACCCGTTTCTCCATGAGCATCTCACTCGGGGAGCTCGCGGTCCGATTCGGCTGCGAGCTACGCGGTGATCCTGAGGCGCGCGTCGACCGCGTAGCGACGCTCGGGCGCGCGGATGCGCAGTCCCTGGCCTTTCTCGCCAACCCGCATTACCGCCAGCAAGTCGCGACGACGAGTGCCGGCGCCGTGGTGCTGGATGCCGCCAGCGCGGCGGACTGCGCGACCGCGGCGCTGGTTTGCGAGAACCCGCACGCGACTTTTGCGCGGATTGCCGCCGTCCTGCACCCGCTGCCCGAGGCTCCCCCCGGAAAGCATCCGTCAGCGGTGATCGCGCCGGGAGCGCGCATCGATCCCAGCGCCCATGTCGGGGCCCTCAGCGTGATCGGGGAGGGTGCGATCATTGGAGCGCGGGCGTTCATCGGGCCGCACTGCCTTGTCGAAGAGGGGGCGACTGTGGGCGAAGACGCCCGCCTCACGGCGCGCGTGACCCTATGCCATCACGTGGAGATCGGGGCGCGTAGCGTGATCCAGCCGGGAGCGGTAATCGGTGGTGACGGCTTCGGCTTCGCACAGGAGCGCGGCCGTTGGATCAAGGTGCCGCAGACCGGCACCGTACGCGTCGGGTGCGACGTCGAGATCGGCGCCAACACGACCATCGATCGGGGAGCCATCGATGATACGGTCATCGAGGAGGGTGTGAAGCTCGACAACCTGATCATGGTCGCGCACAACGTACGGGTTGGTGCCCACAGTGCTCTGGCGGCCTGCGTCGGGATCTCAGGCAGCACGAGCATCGGCCGACGCTGCATGATCGGCGGTCAGGTGGGCATTGGCGGACACCTCACGATCAGCGACGATGTGATCATCACCGGCTGTACGATGGTCAGCCATTCCATTCCCCGCCCCGGCGTATACTCCGGAGGCATTCCGCTCGAAGAGGCGCATGTCTGGCGCCGGCTGGTCGCGCGCTTCAAGCGCATCGACTCGCTCGCCACACGGCTGAAGGCGCTAGAGCGCAACACCTCCCGCGGCCCCGATCAGGAAGAGGATGATGACTGAATCGATGCAGCTCGATATCCAAGGCATTCTGCGGTATCTGCCGCACCGCTATCCTTTCCTGCTCGTCGACCGCGTACTCGAGTGGCATAGCGGCAAGAACATCCGCGCGCTGAAGAACGTCACTTACAACGAGCCGTACTTCCCCGGCCATTTCCCCGGTCGGCCGGTGATGCCGGGTGTCATCATTATCGAGGCACTGGCGCAGACGGCGGGCATCCTCACCTTTCTCAGCGCCAACTTCATCCCCGACAAGGAAACCCGCTTCTACTTCGTCGGCATCGACAAGGCACGCTTCCGCAAGCCGGTGGAGCCGGGCGACCAACTCGTGCTCACCGCTCAGGTGGAGCGCTATCTGAAAGGCATCTGGCGCTTCTCCACCGTGGCCCTGATCGGCGACAACGAGGTGGCGCACGCCGACATCATGGTGGCGCCGGAGACCGCGAAGTGATCGACCCGCACGCCATCGTCTCGCCGCAGGCGGAGCTGGCGGCGGACGTCACCGTGGGTCCCTTCAGCGTGATCGGCCCCGAGGTGCGTATCGGCCCGGGTACCCTAGTTGGCCCCCACGTCGTCATCACCGGCCGCACGACGATCGGCGCCCACAACCATATCTATCAGTTCGCCTCGCTCGGCGACGCGCCGCAGGACAAGAAGTACGCGGGCGAGCCCACCCGGCTCGAGATCGGCGACCGCAACGTCTTCCGTGAGAGCAGCACGATGAATCGGGGCACGATCCACGACAAAGGCGTCACCCGCATCGGCCACGACAATCTCTTCATGGCCTATTCCCACGTCGCGCACGACTGCGTGGTGGGAAGCAACACGGTGTTCGCCAACTGTGCCTCGCTCGCCGGTCACGTCGAGATTGGCGACTGGGTCATTCTCGGCGGGCTGTCGGCCGTGCATCAGCACTGCAAGGTGGGCGCACACGCCTTTCTCGCAGGCGGCGCGATCGTCACGCGCGACGTTCCTCCCTACGTCATGGTCGCCGGTAATCCGAGTGCGCCGCACGCGGTCAACTCCGAGGGCCTGAAGCGCAGAGGATTCACGGAGGAGCAGGTCCGCTCCGTCCGCGAGGCCTATCGCCTCGTCTACCGCTCCGATTTGAAGCTGAGCGAGGCGCTCGAGCGGCTGGAGCCATCCGCCGCGCAGAAGTCCGAGCTGCGGCTGTTCGTCGACTTCATCCGTAGCTCCACCCGCAGCATCATCCGATGACGCGGGCGGCGCCGCTGCGCGTCGGCATCGTCGCGGGGGAATCATCAGGAGATCAACTCGGCGCCGCACTCATCGCGGCGCTGCGCGAGCGCGTTCCCGATCTGCAATGCTTCGGCGTCGCGGGCCCGAAGATGATCGCCGCCGGCTGTGAGGCTTGGGCGGGCGCGGAGGAGCTCGCAGTCATGGGTCTCGCCGAAGTCGTGCGCCATCTGCCGCGGCTGCTGCGACTGCGAGCCTCGCTTGCCTCACGGTTTCTCGCGTCCCGCCCGGATGTGTTCGTAGGGGTCGATGCGCCGGAGTTCAATCTCGGACTGGCGAAGCGTCTGCATGTGAGGGGCCTCAAGACTGTCCAGTACGTGAGCCCCCAGGTCTGGGCCTGGCGGCAGGGGAGAGTGCGCGATATCAGCCGCGCCTGCGATCTGGTGCTTTGCCTGCTGCCCTTCGAGCCCGCTTTCTATTCGAAGCAAGGGGTGCGTGCGGTCTTCGTCGGTCATCCACTCGCCGATCAGATTCCATTGGAAGTCGACCGGGAAGGCGCACGCGCGGCGCTCGGTCTTACGACCTCCGCCACCATCGTGGCGCTGTTGCCGGGCAGCCGCCTCGGGGAGGTCGAACGCTTGGGCGCCGATTTTCTGCAGGCCGCCGCATGGCTCGCCGAGCGCCGTCCGGATCTCGAGTTCATCGCGCCCATGGCGAGCGCGCGCGCTCGTGAGGTTTTTGACAGCAAACAGACGGAAGTACCTGCCGCACCGAAGATTTTATTGCTCGAGGGGCGTGCTCAGCAGGCGCTCGCCGCGTGTGATGCGGCCATCGTCGCCTCGGGAACCGCTACACTGGAGACGCTGCTGTCGCGCCGTCCGATGGTGGCGGCGTATCGTTTCGGCGCGCTCACCGCATTCCTGCTGCGAAGACTGCGACTGGTCAAGGTGCCGTACTTCTCGCAACCCAATCTACTCGTCGGACGATCGCTCGTGCCTGAGCTCCTGCAGGAGCAGGTGAGCGGCGCCGCACTCGGCGAAGCACTCCTCGGGCGGTTGTCCGATCGCGCCTATCTGCGCGAGCTCGACGAGGAATTCCGCAAGGTTCACGAGACGCTGCGCGGCGGTGGGGCGGCGCGCGCGGCCGAGGCGATTCTGGCGCTGCTGCAATCGTCGCCGGCGCAGGGAGCCTAGCGTGAGCCGCCGCGAGCGCACACTCCGCACGCCTCAGCGCGCCGCGCAGGCCGATTTATGGCCTGTCGGTCGGCGTCCGGCCGGCGCCTGCCGACGCGTAGCGGGCGTCGACGAGGCCGGCCGCGGCCCGCTTGCCGGCCCGGTCGTTGCCGCGGCGGTGATCCTGAATCCGCGCCGCCGCATCGAGGGGTTGGCTGACTCCAAAGCTCTCACTGCGCAGGAACGCGCCCGTCTGGCGCCGATCATCCGTAACCGAGCCCTGGCGTGGGCAGTCGCCTGGGCCGACCGCGACGAGATCGACGCCCTGAACATTCTCGGCGCGACATTTCTCGCGATGCGCCGCGCGCTGCTGCGCCTGCCGGTATGTCCGACGCACGTGCAGGTCGACGGCAACCAACTTCCGCCGCTTGCCGACCTGCCGTTCGGTTGCACCGCGGAGGCGATTATCGAGGGCGATGCGCGCGTCGCCGCGATCAGCGCCGCCTCCATTCTCGCCAAGACCTGCCGCGATGCCATGATGGAGGCGCTGGATCCCTGCTATCCCGGCTTCGAGCTCGCCGCGCACAAGGGCTATGGCACGCCGGCGCACCTCGAGGCGCTGCGCAGGCGCGAGCCTTCACCGCAGCACCGCCGCTCGTTCAGCCCGGTCAGAATGGCCTTGGGGCTTGTGCCCGAAGCGCAGTGCGAGCTGACGCTGACCGGCACGGACACGGAGTCCTGACATGGCCGCGGGCTTCGTGCATCTGCGCCTGCATACCGAGTATTCCCTGATCGACAGCGTCGTGCGCGTGCCGGAGCTGATCGAGGCGGTCGCCGCGACCGGCATGCTCGCTGTCGCCGCCACCGACCAGAGCAACCTCTTTGCAATGGTCAAGTTCTACCGCGCCGCGCTCGCGCGCGGTGTCAAACCGATCATCGGCGTTGACCTGCTGGTGCGCGAGCCCGGCGAGCGACAGCAGCCCTCGCGCATCACCCTTCTCTGCCAGAACCAGACCGGCTACCACAACGCCACGCGACTCGTCAGCCGCGCGTATCTGGAAGGCCAGCAGCGGGGCGTCCCCCTGATCGAGCGCGAGTGGCTCACCGCCGAGACACTCGATGGGCTGATCGGCCTCTCTTGCGCAACCGAAGGCGATGTCGGGCGCGCATTGGTCAATGGCCGCGAGGAGGATGCCGGCCGCGCTCTCGGCCGCTGGCTCGCGCTGCTTCCAGACCGCTACTACATCGAGCTGCAGCGCGTGGGCCGTAGCGATGAAGAGGGCTACATTGCCGCCGCCGTCAACCTTGCCGGCCGCCGCGGCGTGCCGGTAGTCGCCACCAACGACGTGCGCTTCCTCAAACAGAGCGACTTCGAGTCGCACGAAGCGCGCGTGTGCATCCACGACGGCGCCCTCCTGGCCGACGCCAACCGTGTCCGCCGCTATACCGCCCAACAATACCTGCGCTCCCCGGAGGAGATGGCGCGTCTCTTCGCCGACATTCCCGAAGCGCTGGCCAACTCCGTCGAAATTGCGCGCCGCGCGAGTCTCGCCCTCAAGCTCGGCCAGGTACGCCTGCCCGCTTATCCGGTTCCCGGCGGCATGACGACGGAAGCGTTCCTGCGCACCGAGGCCGAGGCCGGGCTGGAGAAGCGCCTGACGGAGCTCGGCACGGTGGACCCCGAGGTCTACCGCAAGCGCCTGGGTAACGAGCTCGATGTCATCTGTCAGATGGGCTTCGCCGGCTACTTCCTCATCGTGGCCGACTTCATCCGCTGGGCGCGCGAGAACGGCGTCCCCGTAGGCCCCGGCCGCGGCTCCGGCGCCGGCTCCCTGGTGGCTTACAGCCTGCGCATCACCGATCTCGAGCCGCTGCGCTACGATCTCCTCTTCGAGCGCTTCCTGAATCCCGAGCGCGTCTCGATGCCCGACTTCGATGTCGACTTCTGCATGGAAGGCCGGGATCGCGTGATCGATTACGTGGCCGGTCGCTACGGCCGCGAGCGCGTCTCACAGATCATCACGTACGGCACCATGGCGGCCAAGGCCGTCGTGCGCGACGTCGGCCGCGTACTCGGCATGACCTATGGCTTCGTCGACAAGATCGCCAAGCTCATTCCGTTCGAGCTCGGCATCACTCTCGATGACGCCCTGCAGAAGGAGCCCGAGCTCAGGCGCCTGTACGACGCCGAGGAGGAGGTCCACAACCTCATCGATCTCGCCCGCTCACTGGAAGGGCTGACACGCAATGCCGGCATGCACGCCGGTGGCGTGGTCATCGCGCCGTCCGTGTTGACGGACTTCGCGCCGCTATATTGCGACGAGTCGGGAGGAAGTCTCGTCACCCAGTTCGACAAGGACGATGTCGAGGCGGCCGGTCTCGTCAAGTTCGACTTTCTGGGCCTGCGCACCCTCACGGTCATCGACTGGACAGTGAAGGCGATCAACGCGCGTGCGCAGGCCGGTACGCCCGCGCTGGATATCAGCAAGATTCCCCTCGACGACGCCTTCACCTATGACAAGGTGTTCAAGAAAGCGCAGACGGTCGCGGTCTTCCAGTTCGAGTCCGGCGGCATGCAGCGGATGCTCAAGGATGCGAAAGCGGATCGTTTCGAGGACATCATCGCCCTTGGCGCGCTGTACCGCCCGGGTCCCATGGAGCTGATCCCGGAATACGTCGCCTGCAAGCACGGCAAGAAGCCTGAGTACCTGCACCCGGAAATGGAGCAGGTGCTGGGCGTGACTTACGGCGTGTTCGTCTACCAGGAGCAGGTGATGCAGATCGCCCAGCGCCTGGCCGGGTACACCCTCGGCGGCGCCGACCTGCTGCGCCGTGCGATGGGCAAGAAGAAGCCGGAGGAGATGGCCAAGCAGCGCGGGGTGTTCGTCGCCGGCGCCGCCGGGCGCGGCATCGAGGGGTGGATCGCCAATGCGATCTTCGACCAGATGGAGAAGTTCGCCGGCTACGGTTTCAACAAGAGCCACGCCGCGGCCTATGCGCTGATCTCGTACCAGACGGCCTATCTCAAGGCGCATTTCCCCGCGGCCTTCATGGCCGCGATGCTGTCCGCGGACATGGATCACACCGACAAGGTCGTGACGCTGATCCACGAATGCGAGGCGATGAAGCTCGATGTCCGTCCGCCCGACATCAACACGTCGATCTACGAGTTTGCCGTCGAGGGTGACAGCGCCATCCGCTATGGGCTGGGGGCGGTTCGTGGCGTAGGGCAGGGGGTGGTGGAGGCGATCGTCGCCGAGCGCGAGGCTCGGGGACCGTTCACGAATCTCGATGAGCTCTGCCGGCGGCTGGATCTGCAGAAGATCAATCGGCGGGTATTGGAGGCTCTGCTGCGTTCCGGCAGCCTCGATGCGCTCGGTGCCAACCGTGCGACCCTCATGCAGCGCCTGCCGACGGCGATGCAGCTCGGCGATCAGAACTCCAGAGCCCACGAGGCGGGGCAGAACGACCTCTTCGGACTAGGCCCCGCGCCGTCAGCGGCACCGGCCTGCGCGCCCGCCTCGCGCGTGGAGGGACCCGTGCTTCGCGAGTGGACGGAAGCGGTGCGGCTGGCGGGCGAGCGGGAAACCCTCGGGCTCTATCTCACCGGCCATCCCGCGAAAAGCTACACAGCGCTGCTCGCCTGCGTCGCCTCGCATTGGATCGGCGACCTGGTGAGCGAGCGGCCGATGCCGGGCGCCGAGCCGGTGCGCTTCGGCGGCGGCAAGCCCGTGACGGTCGGCGGTCTGGTCGATGAGATCAAGAAGCGCGGGCCGCGCTTCATCGTGACGCTGGACGACAGCACCGGGCGACTCGAGGTGACGCTCTTCGAGGACGTTTACCAGAAGTATCGCGACGTGCTCGCGAAGGACGCGCTGGCGCTGGTCGAGGGCATGCTCCGTTTCGATGATTTCAGCGATGGCTGGCGGCTGCAGGCGCGGCGCATCACCGACCTGCGCAAAACGGGCGAGCAACAGGCGCGCCGCATCGATCTCACCTGGCCGCAGGATCGGCCCGACACGGCGCTGCTGCAGGCGCGCCTGGCAGCGCTCCTCGCCGCGTTCCGGCCGGGACCATGCGCCGTCAATGTCGAGTTCTCCGGCTCGGCCGCCCGCGGTGTGCTCAAGCTGGGACCGGAGTGGACCGTGCGCGCCGCGAGTGAGCTGCGGGAAGGCCTCGAAGAGTTGCTGGGGCACGGCTCGGTGGAGGTCAAGTACGCACCGCTGACCGCGGCGCTTGCGCCCGGGGCTGTCGCCCCTTAACCTCATGCGCAGCGTGAGAAAGTCGCGGTAAGACTGCATGGCCGTTACATTCCTGGATTTCGAACAGCCCATCGCCGAGCTCGAAGCGAAGATCGAGGAGCTGCGGCACGTCACGTCGGAATCCGAGGTCAACATCCAGGAGGAGATCTCCCGCCTGCAGGCGAAGAGCCGCCAGCTCACGACCAGCATCTTCGCCAGCCTCACGCCCTGGCAGATCACCCAGCTCGCCCGTCATCCCGGCCGTCCCTATACGCTGGATTACGTCGGCATGATCTGCACCGACTTCTGCGAGCTGCACGGTGACCGCATGTTTGCCGACGACCAGGCGATCATCGGCGGCCTGGGCCGCATCGACGGCCGGCCCGTCATGATCATCGGCCACCAGAAGGGTCGCGACACCAAGGAGCGTGTGCGCCGCAACTACGGCATGCCGAAGCCTGAAGGCTATCGCAAGGCGCTGCGGCTGATGCGCCTGGCGGAGCGCTTCGGGCTGCCGCTCGTCACGCTGATCGATACGCAGGGCGCTTACCCCGGAGTCGGCGCCGAGGAGCGCGGTCAGAGTGAGGCGATCGCGCGCAATCTCTTCGAGATGTCGGTGCTCAGCGTGCCGATCGTGACGGTGGTGACCGGGGAGGGCGGCTCTGGCGGCGCGCTGGCCATCGGGGTCTGCGACCGCCTCATCATGCTGCAGTACAGCACCTACTCGGTCATCTCGCCCGAGGGCTGCGCGTCGATTCTCTGGAAGAGCCAGGAAAAGAAAGAGGCGGCCGCGGAGGCGCTCAATATGACCGCCGACCGCCTGTGGAAGCTGGGACTGGTGGACGAGGTGATCGAGGAGCCGCTCGGCGGCGCGCATCGCGACCCCGGCGCCACCTCGGCGAGCCTCAAGGCGGCGCTGCTCAAGCACCTCGATGCGCTCGAGTCGATTCCGCGCGATGAGCTGCGCGCCGCGCGCACGCAGCGGATCGCCTCCTTCGGGGTCTTCAGTGAGAGCCAGGAGCAGTAGCAGGGGAGCGTTCGGCCCGGACTGGCTCAGCGAGCGCCTCAAACACCTGTTGCCGGGATTCCCCGACGTAGCAATTTGCGTCGCGCTGAGCGGCGGCGTCGATTCCACGGCGCTGCTCGCCGGGCTCGCCGAGACTCATCCGCACGGCTTGCGCCTGCGCGCAGTGCACGTCAATCACGGCATCCACCCCAATGCGCCGCGCTGGGCCGCGCATTGCCGCAAGCTCGCGCGCCAGCTCGGCGTTCCGCTGCGAATGGCCTCGGTGAAGGTGGCACGTGAGCGCGGTACCTCGTTGGAAGAGGTCGCGCGGGTCGCACGCTACCGCTGTTTCGCGCAGCAGTTGCGCAGCGGCGAGGTGTTGCTCACGGCGCATACCCAGGACGATCAGCTCGAGACGGTGCTGTTGCAGCTCTTCCGTGGCTGCGGTCTGCCGGGGCTGGCCGCCATGCCGGCGATCGCGCCGCTCGGCTCAGGATCGCTGGCTCGGCCGCTCCTCGCCTGCGCGCAGTGCACGTCAATCACGGCATCCACCCCAATGCGCC
>JBOIAB010000001.1:0-3420 GCA_050738635.1 Steroidobacteraceae bacterium | reverse complement strand
GCAAGCGCTGCCTCGGTGGGCCGAATCCTTTCGCGTACTGCATGGCGCACGACATCGATGATCTCGCTGCGATACTTGAGGCGGAACGCATCTGGCTCCGGAAGCGAGTCGCGCACTGTCTTGTATCTGCGTACCGAGCGCTCAGCAACGCGGCGAGATCGTGGACAAGTTGCTCGATGGACATGACGATCTGCTCGATAGTTCAGAGGGACGAGTATTCCACGCGTTTCACCAGCAGCTCGGGCATTCGATCGAGCTCGACAACATGAAGCAGCGGTTGCGCACGATCCTGCGGCATCCTGCGTGGTTGTCGGCCTTGGAATCGACCAGTGGGCCCGCCACGCAGGGATAGCTGCTCTCGTTGCCTGTCCCGCCGGTGCCGTCCCGAGCCCGGGCTCGAGGTGTCATCTGCTCGAATCGGGGACGTCGCGGCGCCTTCCGATATCCTCGAGGCTAGGGCGAGCTATAGAGGTGCAGGTACGCGCGCATCATCGCGACCTCGGCGAGCCCCAACGGATTCAGCACCGCCCCTTTGGATCGCAACAGCGCCTCTGTCTCGCGATCGCCGTTTTCATAGGCCGCGATCATCGGCGTAATACCCCACTTGGCGCCGAGGTGCACGTCAGCGCCCCGTTCCACGAGCAAACGAATGATGCTCCGTTTCTTCCCGGCGACCGCCATCAGGAGTGCGGTGGTGCCGTCCGGTGTTCTCGCATCGATGTGGGCGCCGCGATCCAGCAGTCGGACGACCGCAGCCGGCTGGGACCTATTCACCGCAAAGTGAAGCGGTGTCCATCCCGCTTGCCAATCCGACGGATCGGGCCCTCCGGTGACGAGGACCGCATGGCGCTTGGGCTCGTCGATATGTGCTCCGTGCGCGAGGAGCACATCGATGACCTTGACCCGGCCGTGCATGGCGGCGAGGTGCAGGGCGGTATATCCCCACGTGCGGTCGACCGCGTTGACCCGCGCGCCGTGTGCGAGCAGGTACTGGGCGATGTCCGCATAGGAATCATCGTGCAAGCTGCCTGCGGTGGATTCCCGGAGTTGGCTGCCCATCTCGAGCGGCAGCGTTCCCTCGGCATTCGGCCGGTTCACATCGGCGCCAGCTTCCACCAGCATTCGGACGACTTTGAAGTTGCCATTGCTCGCGGCGGCTACGAGCGGAGTCTCACCTCCCCGCAGTGTGTGTCCATTGACGACCTCCGGGGCGCTGAGGCCGTTCGCATTCGCGTGATGCTCGAGCAGAGAGCGCTCCATGTAAGGCTCTTTGCTGAAGAACACGAGACCCCGCGCATCAAAGCTCCGTGCCATGCGCGCCTGCTCGTCCTCGACCCAGAAAAGAGACTGGAGCCTGGACCGAAATGCCGGCGTCGCCGGTCGAGCCAGCACCTCGGACGCGAGCGCTCCGAGATCGGTCTGCGCCTCGACAGGCTGATCGCCGAGGGCCGAGATTGCGGTCACGAGCTCCGCGTCGCGGCCGTCGAGCTGCGCGAAAGGCCCGCCGCCGTCGTCGGGCTCGGGCTGATCGAGCAGCCAGTGGATGCGCTCGACGATGCCTTCGGTCGCGGATCTGGTGTGAAATGAGCCCAGGGCTGCCGTCACGTCAGAAGCGCACTGCGCGGGAGTCAGCCCGGTTCTCCGATAGAGTGCGATCAAGCGATCGGTCGCGGGAAGATAGTGGTCCTCCTGCAGAAGCCGGATGTAGCCATATGCCGCGCAGGCGTTGCTGAACAAGGGCAGAAGTGCTGCGATCGGCTCATCAATTCCTTTGACGCCCGAGGTGATCGGTGAGCCTCCGAGGCTGCGCTGCGCGAGGGGCAATATGACGGCGTGCGATGTCCGGATGAACGTGATCTCGCGCTGCACGGACGCGTAAAAGAAGTCGAACAGCTCGCGCGATCGATATGCGTTGCCGAGGAGTTCGAAGACACCTGCGCGCGTGTCCCAGTCCGCCTCATCCAGCGCGAAGCCCGGGTTCCGGGCGAGCCTCAGCGCAAGGGCCTCCAGCTCGGGAGGCGGGGTCCTCGTCGTGGGAACGACGCTGCGGTAGCCGCTGACGAATGCTTCCATCAACTCTGGTTTGCGCAGCTCGAGCAGCAGCGGCAGCGCGTCCAGGTTCTGCTGCTTGCCCAGCGTTGTCGCGAGCCTTTGGGCCGCCGGGAACGCGAGCAAGTTGCGGTTCACGTCTTCGAGTGTCGCGACCTCCGTGGCTGTCAAACCGCGGGCACAGGCGACGGTCCCATGCAACGAGGCGAGAGCCAGGAGTAGTAATGTCAGCCTTCGGACGTGCATGCATTTCACTCCAGCGCCGGATGTGTGGCGCTCGGATCGGCCCGCCGTCGGGCCAGTGAGTCCCGGTTCCCGGAGACTGGCCGGACATCCAAAAGGGCATTAAGCCATTTCCGCGGCCGTCAGTTACCAGATGATTTCACAGAAATGAGCCAACGCTCGAAGCCATCTCGCCAATTTGGTGTCAGCGGTCGAATGGATCAGTCCGGTGTTTGCCCGGCAGCCGGTTCGTGTTGATGCCGGCGACGCGCGCATCAGGTAATAGGCTTTTCGATGCGACCACGGTCCTGCGGGGCGCCAAGCTGGAAATCCGTGCCGACGCGTTACCGTGCGTATCGGCGACGTTCGTGGCGCAGAAGATTCAGGCCCATGCGGCGATAACTGTGTAAATATCAGGGGTATCCATTTAGCTCCAGTGGCGGCATTCTTGACCGATGGAGGAGGCCCGAAAGCCCGACGCCGGCACCGACTACCCCGCCAGCTGGAGCCAGTTCCTCAAGTGGTTCGGGGATGATACGGCGTGTGCTCGGTATCTGGAGCGGCTGCGTTGGCCAACGGGGTTCGCTTGCACGGCTTGTGGGGTGCTGGGCGAGCCCTATCGAGCCGGTCGGGGGCGATTGGGCGTGTGGCCATCAGGGCTCGGTGACCGCTGGGACGATCTTCGACAAGACGCGTACGCCGCTGACGGTGTGGTTTGCTGCGATCTGGTATGTGACCAGCCAGAAGCATGGGGTGAGCGCACTTGGGCTTCAGCGCGTGCTGGGGCTGGGGAGCTACCATCAAAAATACCTATCGCACTCTGATGACTCGCGGAATGAAGGGATGCTATGTTTATTTCACGGACGGGCCTCTCGAGCGCCACTTCCGGAGTCGCCTCGGCCTCTCAGGCCTTTCCTCGAAGGGGGTCGAAAAGGTCCTCAGAGCCGCCACGCCTCCTGCGCCCGCTGTTGTGCGAAAGCGATCGGATGGCAACTGAGCCGGTATCGTTAAAAGATCCCTCAGCCGGCACCAGCGCCACGTTGCAGAACGCGAGTGGTGCGAGTCCACTAACGTACTCGCCCAATACATTGGGCACTCGCCGCAGCTACCGCAACCCGTACGAGAGGCGTAGGGCGATTCGTTGGAGTA